>JAZRAJ010000030.1:0-4209 GCA_045634485.1 Eubacteriales bacterium
AAGGGGTCTTATTTTTTGTCATTGTTTAGTGCGCTCGACGTTTGAACGCATTATGTTCGCACCGCACCAATACATGAAAGTTTTCGTCCACCTTTTTCAAAAGGTGGCGAGGGTTTGGGGCGAGTAGCCCCATTTTTATCGTCCTAAAAACGCAGGAGAGAGTGAATTTCTTTGCGGAGCAAAGAAAGAGGGAGAACCCTCGTCGGGGGTTCTCCCTGTATTTTTAATGAACAAGTTCGGTAAATTTTCGTAAACGAAAATTAATTTTTAATGTATTTGTGAGAAGCAAGCTATATACTATGTTACTACACTATACACTGCGGTCGCCCGCTTAAAACTATATAATCGACAATACCGCTTTTTCTTTGACACACAAGGCGCAAAGAAAAAGACTTGGCAAAAAGAAACGCCGTTTTATGGGCTCTGCCCAGACCCGCAAGCTTTTGAAAAAGCTTGACCAAAACTTTCCTACTCGGGTGCGGTGCAAACACACATAAAATGGAATTTAAGAGATTTTTCTCGAAAATTCCTACAAAAATAGCTTTAACCATGATTATTTTCACAGTTAAAGCTATTTTTTATTTGTTTTTATTTCGTGTGTTTTTGTTCTGCGCTAAACGACGCAGCCCCAAAAATATTTTAACTATTATTTCTTCTTCCTAAACACAAAAAGCTTACTAAAGATATAATTACAAACAATAACCACGAATGCGGCGGCAATTTTTGCGGCAACCTCGTTAAGATTGAGAGTAATTCCAATAATAGTAACCGAATTTAATGCAGGCAAAAGAGCCGAAAGAGCCATAGCGCCCACAAGCGTTATCACGTAGTCAAGTCCAAGCGTAACAAGTCTGCCACCCGAAAAGGTAAGAAGCTGAGGCAGAACTCTTTTCGTTCTGTCCGCCTCGGTAAACACCCATTTTCTGTTGGTAAAAAAGGCAAAAAGCACTGCGCAAACCCACTGAGTAAGCTGCGCGGAGGTGTAAAGTCCGATATACGCACCGCTTGAGGTATCGTCGCTCGGTATACCGAGTATCGCTCGTCCGCCAAGCATTATGGCAAAGTAAACTGCCCATCCCACAAACGTTGTAAGCACACCGAAAATAAGATAGGTAACAACCTCACGCGAAAGCGTCTTTTTTTGTTGTTTTTTTTCATCGGAGGCGCTTACACTATTTGATTTATTTAAATCATTTGAATTATTTACATTATTTTCCATATGAAACCAAGATTTTAAAAATTAACCGTTATTTTTTCTTAATTGAGCCTATTTTAATAGCGTATTCCCTTGCCGCTTGCTCGGTTTTGTTATCGCCGTAAACGTAATATTGCTTATTTTTTACGTCGTCGGGCAGATATTGCTGATCCACGTAATGGTTTGGATAAGCGTGCGGATACTTGTAGCCCTTAAATAACGGAGATTGCAAATGACGTGGAACGTTTCGTCCAAGTCCTGCCTCCACATCCGCCATAGCCGCATCAATTGCCGACTCGGCAGAATTGGATTTTGGAGCCGTTGCAAGCAGAATAGCCGCATTCGCAAGCGGAATTCTTGCCTCGGGCAAGCCTAATTCACGCGCCGACTGGCACGCCGCATAAGTAACCGACACCGCAAGCGGATACGCAAGCCCCACGTCCTCGGAGGCTATTACCTGCAAGCGTCTGCAAGCCGAGTTTAACTCTCCAACCGCCAAAAGCTTGCCGAGATAAAAGACAGCCGCATCGGGGTCCGAGCCTCGTATCGACTTTTGCAAGCAGGAAAGCAAATCGTAGTGCGCATCGGTATCAAAATTACCGCTCTTTACGTTAAATTCGTTAACCGCATCCTCATCTATCTCACTCTCAACGGCGTAAAATGCATTTTCAAGCACTCCAATCGCATGGCGAACGTCCCCTGCCGTGCTTTGCGCTATGTAAACAAGAATTTCTCTCGATACAGTTTTTTGCGTTCCGTTCTGCTCGTTTAAAAAATCAAGCGCACGTGATAACGCTTTAATGCACGCCTCGGGCTTTACGGGCTTAAACTCAAATAGCGATGAGCGTGAAATTATTGCGTTGTAAACGTAAAAATGTGGATTTTCGGTGGTTGACGCTATAAGCGTTACCCTTCCGTCCTCTATGTATTCAAGCAACGCCTGCTGCTGCTTGCGGTTAAAATACTGTATCTCGTCGATGTAAAGCAATATTCCGCTCTGGCAAAACACGTTGTTTGTTGAGGTAAGTATCTCCTTTACATCGGAAAGGCTTGCCGTCGTTGCGTTTATTCTGTGGAATACCATATCGGCTCGAGCCGCAATTATCTCCGCCGCCGTTGTCTTTCCCGTTCCGGGCGGGCCGAAGAATATCATATTCGTAAGCCTTCCCGCATCAAGCATTCGTCTTACTACACCGTTTTTTCCAAAAAGATGGTCCTGACCTACTATATCGTCAAAGCTCTTCGGACGTATCACATCCGCCGTTTTTGATGTATTCATTTTTTCAAGACCTCCTTTGTGTTATTATATTTTTTCTTGCGGGGGAAGAAAACTTTTTAAAAAAACTTTTCTTCCCCCAAACCCCCATCTTTCAAAAACTTTGAAACTGGGGTTTGGGTTTATGCTTTAATTTCTGCGCTCGGCGCTTGAACGCACAATGTTCGCACTGCACCAGAGTGTGAAAGTTTTGGTCAAGCTTTTTCAAAAACTTGCGGGTTTGGGCAGCGCCCATAAAAACGGCGCGCATGTTTTGCCAAGCTTTTTCTTTGCGCCTCTTGTGCCAAAGAAAAAGCGGTATTATGGATTATATGTTTTTCACAATCCCTCCGTCTTGCATCCGCAAGCCACCTCCCTTTACACAAGTGAGGCTATTTATTAACCTTTTTCCAAACAATGTTTGTTTTTATAACGGCTTATACTCGCCCCTCGTAGATCCTGTGCTACGCACACCCCTGCGAGGTTCGACTCCGGGCTTTGCCCTCCGCTCAGGATGACACGAGGGGACGGTCGAGCGCACAATGTAAAACCAAAAGCTTCCCCTTCAGGAAGTTTTTTGGTGTTACCTTTTTTTCAAAAAAGGTAACGAAAACCCTTATCTATAAGCTAACTAACCATTTCTCCCCATAATAGTGCCAAAGGCGCCGTCGAGCTCGCCAAGGAACCAAGGCAAAAAGAGCAAGAGAGCAATAAAGGCAACAGTGAGAAGAATAATCGAAAGAGTCATAGAAACCCAAGTCGAGCCTTTTTTGCGGAATTTCGTTGCTGCCGCAATCTCCTGCTCCTCGGGAATGTAAAAACGGTCGTTTTCTATATCAACTCTGTATATTTCATCGTGAAAACGAGGTAGCTTCTCCCCTGCCTCACGCTTTTTTTCATATTCAATTCGAGATGCGTTCTGCTCGGAGTAAAAATCCTCCTCCTCAACGCATTTTACTACCTTTCGCAAGGAATTACTGTCACGAAACAAGCTACGTATAAAGAAATTCTTCTTATATCCAAGCTCGGAAACCGTTACCGCCTTTTCCCTGCTATCTATTTTCTGTTCAAGCATACGCCTTACTGCGCCGCCAACTATCTGCCTATTATAAAACATCGCAACGCAAGCTATAAGCGCACCTACGTAAATTCCAAATACCACAGTTCCTATAGTTATCAGATGGCTATTCTGCGTACCTAAATTCGTGTATCCGTCGCCTATATTAAAATATGCATCGTACAGATAATTCCATAAGTCCTCAAAAAAACTTGTTTTCATATTTATCCTTGTTATTTTTTTGTTTTTTTCGTGGGGGAAGGAAACTTCTTAAAAGAAGCTTTTCTTCCCCGTACCCCATCTTTCAAAAACTTTGAAGCTGGGGGCTTATTTTTTACCATTATTTTAATTGTTGATTGTTAAAAAGCGTTTTTGCTTTGCTTCAAACTGTTGTTGGAAGTATCAAATACGCGAGCCTTCTCCAGTGGGAGAAGGTGGCAACCCGAGAGAGCCAAGCGAACGACGTGGTTGACGGATGAGGTGTCTTTTCTTTTTAAAAAGCAAAAATACCTAATCCGCTTTTTCTTTGACACAAGAGGCGCAAAGAAAAAGCTTGGCAAAAAGAAAACGCCGTTTATGGGGCTACTCGCCCCACCCCCCCGCAAGTTTTTTGAAAAAAACTTGACTTAAAACTTTCACACTCCGGTGCAGTGCGAACATAGTGCGTTCGACGATTGAACGCACTATGTTAACCAAAAGAAA
>JAZRAJ010000031.1:0-17301 GCA_045634485.1 Eubacteriales bacterium
TCCGTATTTGTATTCAACAGTTATTTTTTAATAAAAAAAGCTCCGCTTTTATTAATACTCATAATACCGCTTTTTGCTCTGCTCAACGTGTTACCCGGATTAAAGCTCAAGGGGACAAAGCGGCTTCGACTAATAATCTGCAATCACGGAGCGGCGGTTTTATTTATATTTCTACTCTCATTAATTCCGTCGATTACATGGCATATAATATTGCTCTCAAAATCACTCTTTCCCGAGGCGTGTCTCGATATTTTATTCAGTGCGCTGCTTTGTGTGCTTTTATCGGCAATCTTCTTTTGGAACGGAATTATATGCGTCTATTTAACCTCAACTCAAATGGGTATAAAATGGCGTGTTATCGGCGCTCTTTGCGGTATGATACCGATAGCTAATCTAATAATTTTGACTAAAATAATACGTATAACGTCATCCGAAATCGAATTTGAGGTTACCAAAGAAAAAATAACGTCAGACCCCGCCCTTTCCGAAATCTGCAAAACAAAATATCCCATTGTATTGGTTCACGGCGTATTTTTCCGTGACACAAGAATATTTAATTACTGGGGACGAGTTCCAAGCACACTAAAGGCTCACGGTGCTACTATATATTACGGTCAACACCAATCGGCACTTAGCGTTGAGGAGAGCGCAAGAGAATTATCCCATAGAATAAAGCTCATAGTCGAGCGCTCGGGATGCGAAAAGGTCAATATCATAGCGCACTCAAAGGGCGGACTTGATTGCAGATACGCAATATCCGAATTTGGTCTTGCTCCTTACGTTGCATCGTTAACTACAATAAACACTCCGCACAAAGGCTGTATTTTTGCCGAACGATTGCTTAGCGCCGCACCCGAAAAGCTAAAAAGTAAAATTGCAAAGGCTTATAATTCAACGTTAAAGGTTCTTGGCGACGAAAATCCCGACTTTTTAGCGGCTATCGGCGACCTTACTGCAAATTCCTGCGAAAAGCTAAACGAAAAGCTTGTATTTCCTGATAACATATATGCTCAAAGCGTCGGCTCGGTTATGCTTCATCCTCGAAAGGGACGTTTTCCACTAAATATTTCCTATCGCTACGTTAAAGGCTTTGACGGAGAAAACGACGGCTTGGTAGGCGAGTCATCCTTTAAATGGGGCGAAAAATACACTCTGCTCCGCACCGACGGTAAGCGCGGAATATCCCACGGAGATATGATAGACCTTACCCGTGAAAACATCAAGGATTTTGACGTCCGCACCTTTTATACCGACCTCGTAGTTGATTTACGCAAGAGAGGGCTTTGAGTAAATATGTTAATAATATTTTAACTTTAAGATATCATCTATTTCGATATTTACAAATATCATTTTTTATGGTATAATATTTAAGTTGAATAAAAATACAAAGGAGTACATCTATGAAAAAAGCATTAGCACTTTTTCTCGCATTAATTATGCTTTTACCCTGTTTCGCATCTTGCGCTGACGAGATAGACAAGCTTCCCAACCTTGTAGTTATCGACGTTAAGGACTACGGTAAAATAACGGTTGAGCTTTATCCCGATATCGCTCCCATAACCGTAAAGAACTTTAAGAAGCTTGTAAGCGAGGGCTTCTACGACGGTCTTATCTTCCACCGCGTTATCGAGAACTTTATGATTCAGGGTGGATGCCCCGACGGTAACGGAACAGGTGGCTACACCGACGCTAACGGCAACAAAGTAACCATTAAGGGCGAATTTTCCTCCAACGGCGTTAAGAACACTCTTGCGCACACCGCCGGAGTTATTTCCATGGCTCGTTCAAGCCTTCCAAACTCTGCATCCTCGCAGTTCTTTATCTGCCACGCAAACGCTCCTCACCTCAACGGCGACTATGCGGCATTCGGCAAGGTAACCGAGGGAATGGACGTTGTTGACGCAATTGCTAAGGTTGAGACCAACTCAAGCGATAAGCCCCTTACCGACGTTGTAATAAGCTCTATTACGTTTGCTGAATAAAACAAAATCACACCGCTTCACTGTCACAATCGACGGTAAAGCGGTGCTTTTTATTTATTATAAATTTATCTGTCCCAAAGCCTTGCTATCTCGGATATAACCTTTTCTTCAGCTTCCTCTATACTCGATGCCTTTACCGTGCATCCCGCCGCGCTCTTATGTCCTCCGCCGCCAAAGCGTGCGCACGCATAAGAAACGTCGAAATCTGTAACCGAGCGCATAGAAACTCTATAGCTTGCTCTATCTGCGTTTTCTCTTATAGAAAGCGAAACCTCCACGCCCTCAAGCGACCTCGGAACGTCTATAACGGTGTCAAGATGCTCGTCACGCGCACCCAATTTTTCACGCAGGCTATACGGAATAGAAACCCACGCAACCCTTCCGCCGTTGCAGGTCTGGAGCCTTCTTGCCGCCTCGCCCTCAATGCGTATTTGCGTTATAGACTTTGTGTCAAAGAGCATTCTGCTTATCTCGATATGCTCTGCCCCAAGCTTAATAAGCTCTGCGGCAAGCTTGTGAGTTGCGGCAGTAACGTTTGAAAACTTAAATCCACCCGTATCCGAGCTTAGCGCCGCATAAACGCAATTTATCACTCTTGGCGGTATAGCCTCTATCTTGCCCATTTTAACAAGCTTTTTAGCAACTTTATATATTATTTCGCCCGTTGCCGCCGCATTAGGGTCTATATAATTTGCCGCATAAACCGTTCCGCTTGCGTGGTGGTCTATCATTATATCGATATCTCTATGTAAGCGATTAAAGAGAGAGCCAAGCTGAGCGGGGCTTGCCGAATCAACGCTTATTATACGCTCATAGTCAATGCGCATATCGTCATCAAGCAAAACGCTCCCCTGCGTTCCATCAGCAAGAAATGCAAGCTTCTCGGGTAATTCGTCACTGCAAACGCAATATGCCTGAATACCCATTACGTAAAGAAGCTCACGCAAAGCAAACGCCGAGCCAACCGCATCGGCATCCGCACGAACGTGGAACATTATAAGAGTTTTCTTGTTTTCACAAAGCGATAAGCAAAGCTCGTTTAACGAAAGCGTCTTAAATCTCTCCATCTTCGCCTTCCTCTTCCTCGGGGGTTATCTCGATACTATTTAAAAGCTTAGAAATATGCGCACCATGCTCAATTGAGTGATCCTCAACAAATGTAAATTCGGGAGTTATACGAAGATTAAGTCTTCTCGCAACCTCACGGCGAATAAAGCCTGCCGAGGAGCGAAGTCCTGCCGCAACCTCCTTTTTATCTCCCTGCATTGCCGAGTAATAAACCTTTGCAAACTTAAGGTCGCCAGTTACGTCAACCGCCGTAACGCTTATAAATGCGTTTGCAATTCGAGGGTCCTTAACCTCGCGGAGTATCATAGAAAGCTCCTTTTTAACCTCGTCGTTAATTCTATCACGTCTGTATTTAGCCATTTTTAAAAATTCCTCTCATAAATTATCTGTTAATACTATTATATCACGGTTTCTCGATTTACGCAAGATTTTATATTGACTTTTTTAGGCACATATGTTAGAATATACATAAATTTAATTTTATGTCGAGGAAAAACGAAAAATGACGGAAACAACCAAGGTTATTTTAGAAAAATATCAAGTTAGAAAAAACAAAAAGCAAAAGCGTGCATTTGCCTCTTATGTGGAGCAGATTGCAACCGAGGAGGGATATTCCTACAAAAATGAAAAAGGCGCATTTGGAGCAGAAAATTTGATTGTGGGCGACCCTAAAAGCGCAAAAGTGGTATATACCGCACATTACGATACTGCTCCCGCACTCCCCTTTCCAAACTTCATCACGCCGAAAAATCTCCTGATTTATATACTTTATAGCATTGCAATCGTTTTAGGATTTTTAGCCATAGCCTATATAATCGGCGGTATCTTTGGAGCAATATTTAACGTGGCTAATATTGATACGTATTTTGCAAGACAAATCAGTATCTTCGTATATTTTGCTTTACTTATTTTATTACTTGCGGGACCTGCAAATAAGCACACCGCAAACGATAACACATCGGGCGTTACGTTGCTCATTGATATTATGAAATCGCTTCCCACCGACCGTCGTGACGAGGTTGCTTTTATATTCTTTGACCTTGAAGAAAGCGGACTTTTAGGCTCAATGTCATATGCAAGCAAGCATAAAGAAGAAATGAAAAACCGTTTACTTCTCAATTTTGACTGTGTTTCCGACGGAAATAATATGCTTTTCGTACTCCGTAGAGGCGCTAAGGCTCACCGCGAAGCAATTGAAAAGGCATTTGCGGCAAAAAATGGATTTAACGTAGAGGTTGCCGACAAAAACGTATTTTATCCATCAGACCAAATGAACTTTCCCTGCGGTGTCGGCGTGGCTTCACTTCGTTCCACCAAGAAAGGCTTGCTTTATATGAATCGTATTCACACAAGCCGTGACGTTATTTATCAAGAGGAAAACATTGAATTTTTCAAAAACGGAGCAATTGAATTACCTACGTTACTTTAAAAATTAAATAAAAATAAAGCAGATATAGACCGCAAAATCCATATCTGCTTTATTTATGTAACGATATTATTGTGCCGCATCAACGATTGCCGCAAACTTCTTTGCAACCAAGGAAGCGCCGCCGATAAGACCGCCATCTACGTTAACCTTGGAGAGAAGCTCTGCCGCATTTGCATCGTTCATAGAACCACCGTACTGAACGGTAACGGTTTCTGCAACGTCTGCTCCGTAAACCACTGCAATAGCTGCGCGAACGTAGCCGTTACCCTCGTCTGCCTGATCTGCGGTTGCGGTACCGCCTGTACCGATTGCCCAAACAGGCTCGTATGCTACGATAACGTTCTTAAGCTGCTCTGCGCTTACGTTGGTAAGAGCCATCTTTGTCTGGAACTTAAGGAGAGTTTCGGTGTAGCCAAGCTCTCTCTGCTCAAGAGTTTCGCCTACGCAAACGATTGCCTTAAGACCTGCGTTAAGAGCCGCAAGTGTACGGAGGTTTACAGTCTGGTCGGTTTCGCCAAAGTACTGACGTCTTTCGCTATGTCCGATAACTACGTACTCAACACCTGCCTCGCAAAGCATCTCTGCGGAAATCTCGCCTGTGTATGCGCCCGAAGCCTTGAAGTGTACGTTCTCAGCGCCAATCTTTATGTTAGAGCCCTAAGCCGCCTCAACTGCCGCGGGAATATCTATTGCGGGAACGCAAAGAACTACGTCACAAGCGTCCTTGCCTGCAACTGCCGCCTTCATCTCCTCAATAAGAGCCTTAGCGCTATTGGGAGTCATATTCATCTTCCAGTTACCTGCGATAACTGTTCTTCTTTTTGCAGTATTCATTTTTATTTCGTCCTTTATTTGTTTATTTAAACGTTAAGTCTGCGCCGTCAATAATATGGCGGCGCAGTTTTTTATCTATTACTTATCGAGAAGACAAGAGATTCCGGGAAGATCCTTACCCTCGAGGAATTCGAGAGAAGCACCGCCACCAGTGGAAATGTGAGTCATCTTATCTGCAAAGCCAAGCTTTTCGATAGCCGCTGCGGAGTCGCCACCGCCGATAATCGAAATAGCGCCGCTCTCTGCAACTGCGGTTGCAACTGCAAAGGTTCCTGCTGCAAAGTTCTTCCACTCGGAAACGCCCATAGGTCCGTTCCAAACAACAGTGCCTGCGCCCTTGATTGCGTTTGCAAAGTTCTCACGAGTGTTAGGACCGATGTCAAGACCCATCCAATCGGAAGGAATCTGAGTTGACTTAACAGTCTTATGCTCTGCGTTCTCGTCATACTCGGTTGCAACTACGTTGTCAACGGGAATCATAAAGTTAACGCCCTTAGCCTTTGCCTTAGCCATCATCTCGTTAGCGAGATCAAGCTTGTCGTCCTCACAAAGAGAGGTACCGATGTCGTAGCCCTGAGCCTTAAAGAAGGTGTAAGCCATACCGCCACCAATGATAAGAGTGTCAACCTTATCGATGAGGTTGTTTATAACGCCGATCTTATCGGAAACCTTTGCGCCGCCGAGAATAGCAACGAAGGGACGCTTAGGATCGGACAAAGCCTTACCCATAACGTCAATCTCTGTCTGAATAAGGTATCCGCAAACTGCGGGAAGATAATCAGCAACACCTGCGGTAGAAGCGTGCGCTCTGTGTGCAGAGCCGAATGCATCGTTTACGTAAACGTCAGCGAAGGATGCAAGCTCCTTTGCAAAGTCTGCGCCGTTCTTTGTTTCTCTTGCATCAAAGCGAACGTTCTCGATAAGAAGAGCCTCGCCCTCCTTAAGAGCCTCTGCCTTTGCCTTTGCATCAGGACCGATAATATCCTCTGCAAAGGTTACCTTGCCGTCGAGAAGCTCGTTAAGTCTGTCTGCAACAGGCTTTAATGTAAACTTCTTCTTGTCGTCGAGAGCCTTAGCCAAAAATTCTGCCTTAGCAGCAGCCTGCTCCTCTGCGGGAAGAGCCTCTACCTTCTGCTTCTCCTTCTTAGTAAGCGAGAAGCCCTCGGTAAAGATTGCGTGGGGCTTACCCATGTGAGAGCAAAGAATTACCTTTGCGCCCTTGTCAAGAAGATACTTGATTGTGGGGAGAGCCGCTACAATTCTCTTGTCGGAGGTAATAACGCCATCCTTAAGCGGTACGTTGAAATCGCAACGAACAAGAACCTTTTTGCCCGCTACGTCAATGTCTTCAACGGATTTTTTGTTGTAAGTCATTTTTTATGTCCACCTTTCAATTTTTGTTATTTTTTGTTATTTTATTAACCATTTTATAATATACCACAAAATCCTCCGAATATCAAGTGGAATTTACAAAAAAATCGCATTTTTGTGCTTTATTTGACAAATTTAGATATATTACTTCAATTCATTTCGCAAAAATTCAACTATCTTCTTTTCCTCTCTTGAAACCTTTACCTGCGTAAGACCTAAAATATCGGCAACCTGCTGCTGCGTTTTATTTCTAAAAAACCTTAATATCAGTATTTTTTGCCACCTATCGTTCATTTTTGAAATTGCCTCACGGAGCGCCATTCGCTCAAAGAATTTTCTATTATACTCCAAGCTATCCTTATCGGCAAGCGTATCCTCAAGAAGCGTTCCGTCCTCCTCGCCGTAAACAAAATCCGAAAAGGAAAGCGGCGCCGACATAGCATCAAGCGCAATAGCCGCCTCCTCCACGCTAACACCGACGGCATCGGCAATAAGAGATATAGAAACATCCTCACCGTATCGCATCATAAGCTCGTTTTTTGCACGCATAAGCTGAACGCCAAGCGTTTTATAATATCGCCCAACCTTAATAATCCCCTCGTCACGCAGAGTTCTGCGTATCTCTCCGAATATCATCGGAACGGCGTAGGTTGAAAAAAGCGTTCCTCTATCGATATCAAAGCTTCTTATCGCCTTTATAAGCCCCATCGTGCCTATTTGTATTAAATCCTCAAAATCAAGTCCTCTATCCCGAAATCTTAGCGCAACCGTGCGCACAAGCCCACTGTTTAAAATCACAAGCTCCTCGGTTGCCTCGTCGGCTAATGCTACGTCCTCGCCCTGCGCCAAAATAATCAGCTCTCGATTTTTTGCATATGCGCTCTCCTTACCACCGTCTACGCTCGACTCTTTAATAGCTTGTAAAGTATTACCGTTGTTCCCTTTTTGCATCCCGAATTAACCCTCACCCTATCACAAAAGCTTTCCATAACTGTAAAGCCCATTCCGCTCCGCTCGTTTTCGGCATCAGTAGTGTAAAGCGGTTGACGAGCAAGCCTTACGTCCTCTATGCCCCTGCCCTTATCCTTAATTTCAATGCTTACGAGTCGCTTTTCGTAAAGCCTTACCGTTATGTATATAAAGCCAACGGTATCTCTGTATGCGTGAACTATACAGTTTGTAACCGCCTCGCTAACAGCGCACTTGATGTCGGCAAGCTCTGATGCGGCGGGGTCAAGCTGAGCGCAAAATGCTCCAACCATTGCTCTTGCAGCCGACTCATTTACCGAATAGGATGGTAGCTTTATTTTTATTTCGTTAATTACGGAGCCGTATTCCGCTAAGGCCTTTATTTTATCAGTTGTTTTCATTTTCATCACCTCCGTTTTTCACCGCTATACCTTCTTCAATACCTTCCATTTTTTCAATCGTCACTATTTTTTCAAGCCCCGCAAGTCTGCAAATACGGTCTACACGATCACTCGGAGCAATAATCCTCAGGCTTCCTCCAAGCCTTTGCATACGCGCATACCTACCCATAATAAGTCCAATTCCCGAGCTATCCATAAAATCTATTCCCGAAAGAATTAGTGAGGTGACCTTTGGTCGAGCCTCGGCAATTTTTGAGTCTATATCGGCTCTAACCCAAACCGCACTGTAATGGTCTATTTCTCCCTTTATTAAAACTCTCAGCTCCTCGCCCTCAAGGCTATAATCAAGCGTACAATTTTTCTTAAGCATTTTTACCTCCTCATTTTTATATTTCTATCTTTGCTTGTTCATTTAGAGTCGCTTTGATTTTAACATAAGAC
Organism: Eubacteriales bacterium; assembly: GCA_045634485.1. Taxonomy (GTDB): domain Bacteria; phylum Bacillota; class Clostridia; order Oscillospirales; family CAG-272; genus HGM12713. The sequence goes on from JAZRAJ010000031.1 coordinate 8,496, forward strand.
CAAAAAGAAAAAGGTCGAATTGCGAACTCATTTTAAAAAAATCTAAAAAAGTCCTTTATTTTCCCTATTTTCTGTAAATACTTGCGAAAAAAGCAGAAAAAGAATTATTTTTTTAAAAAATTTTAAACTTTTTTTAATTTAGCTCTTGCATTTATACAATTATGTGTTAAAATATACTTACAGTAATTTTAACGGAGGTACATAAATTATGGCATACAAGATTACCGACGCTTGCATCGCTTGCGGTGCTTGTGCAGATGCTTGCCCCGTAAGCGCTATCGTTGAGGCTGACGGCAAGTACGAGATCAATGCAGACGACTGCATCGAGTGCGGCGCTTGCGCAGATGCATGTCCTGTTGAGGCACCTGTTGCTGACTGATTTTTGGACAATGCAAAACTTGACGGGGTTGTTGCCAAAGCGGCAGCAACCTTTCGTTTTTTAGGAGTATTAAATGAAAAACCTAACGTTATTACCCAATGAGCGTCTTGATGAGGTTAATGAGAATTTAAGCCTCATTCAAAAAAAGGACGGGCTTACCTTTGGCACAGATGCCTTTTTGCTTGCCTCCTTTATAAAAAGCGCCCCGAGTAAGAAAGCCGCAGAGCTTGGTGCGGGTACGGGAATTATCTCGCTTTTACTTACGCAAAGAAGCAAGCTTTCAAATATATGCGCAATCGAAATTCAAAAGGACTTTGCAGACCTAACCGAAAGAAATGCTATCTTGAACGGTCTTGACAGTAAAATAACCACGGTAAACGCTGACGTTACCAAAATAAAGGCATCGGATATTGGCGGAGAGCTTGACGTGGTATTTACAAATCCACCTTATATGAAGACAGATTCAGGCAAGCGCAACGAGTCCGACGCTAAATATATCGCACGCCACGAGGTTTTCGGAGATATAGGCGAATTCTGCGCCGCAGGCTTTAGACTTTTAAAGCACGGTGGAAAATTCTACGTTGTTTGGCGTCCCGATAGGCTTTGCGACCTGCTCTTTGCCCTGCGCCAAAATCGCCTTGAGCCGAAGATTATAACCTTCGTTCACGCAGACACAAAAAGTGAGCCCTCTATAGTTCTCGTATCTGCCACAAAGGGCGGAGCCTCGGGCGCACGAGTAACCGCACCGCTTATTTTACACGAGGACTCGGAGCATAAAAAAATGACTCCCGAGGCATTGCGCATATACGATACGCTATCGTTTGAATAATTTATTGATTTTAAGGAATTTATATGGAAAACATAAAAAGAGTATTAAGCTATGTCCGTCGAGGCGTGGATGATTACGCAATGATAGAGGACGGCGACAGAATTGCCGTTGGAGTTTCGGCGGGAAAGGATAGCCTTACACTTCTTTGCGCCCTTGCGGAGCTTCGCAGATTTTATCCTAAAAAATTTGAGCTTTCGGCAATAACCGTTGATATGGGCTTTGAGGGGAGCGATTTTTCGCCTATCGCAAAGCTTTGCGAGGAGCTTAACGTTCCCTATCACATAATACCAACTCAAATATCCACGGTTATTTTTGATATAAGGAAGGAAAAAAATCCCTGCTCGCTTTGTGCAAAGATGCGCCGCGGAGCGCTCTACGGTGCGGCTCGTGAGCTTGGATTTAACAAGGTTGCGCTTGGGCATCACTTTGACGATGTTGTTGAAACCTTTATGCTCAATCTATTTTTTGAGGGTCGACTTGGATGCTTCCAGCCGGTTACCTACCTTTCCAACACGCAGATAACTCTTATTCGCCCAATGCTCTATATGCCCGAAAAGGACGTTAGATATTTTGCAAGCAAGGCAGAGCTTCCCGTTGTAAAATCGGTCTGCCCCGCCGACGGAAATACCGAGCGTGAGGAAATGAAAAAGCTTCTTGCCTCGCTTGAAAAGGAAAACAAGGGACTTCGCTATCGAATTTTCGGCGCTATACAACGAGGCAACATCGACGGTTTTCGTGAGATAGGCAAAATGAAGGGCGTTAAAGCCTACGAGGACGATGGCGAGAGCGAGGATAATACCGAAGAAAATTAAAGTATTTTCACTTTTCTATTGACAAAATAGCACTATTATGCTATACTAAATTCGTAAAAAATTTATTCGGAGGTCTTTAAAATGAGCAGAATTAAGACAATTGAAACCAAGGATATTGCTAAAACCGTTAAGAACGGTGGCTGCGGTGAGTGCCAGACTTCTTGCCAGTCCGCTTGCAAAACATCTTGCGGCGTTGCAAATCAGAAGTGCGAGAACGCAGAAAACAAGTAATTTCTGATGAATAAAAAACGCTGTCTTTTTTAAGACAGCGTTTTCACTTTATATTTATAGTTTTAAATTAATATTTTTTGAGGTAGATAATAATGGTTCATCAATATAAGCTTAACGGCTATAACATAGTTCTCGACACCGCAAGCGGCTCGGTTCACGCAGTGGACGAGGTGGCTTACGATATCATCGAGATGTATAAAACTAATACCGCCGAGGAGATTATAAGCGCAATATGCAAAAAATACGCAGACGTTACCTCGGATGACGTGCTTGAGTGCCTTGACGATATAAAATCGCTTGAGGATGCGGGAAAGCTTTACTCCAAGGATGAATACGAGGAGCTTGCCTGCAATTATAAGAATAACAGTAAGGTAATTAAGGCTCTTTGCTTGCACGTGGCTCATACCTGCAATCTTAACTGCTCCTATTGCTTTGCAAGTCAGGGCAAATATCAGGGCGACCGTGCTATTATGAGCTTTGAGGTTGGTAAGAGAGCATTTGATTTTCTTATTGAAAACTCGGGCACACGCCGTAATCTTGAGGTGGACTTTTTTGGTGGAGAGCCTCTTATGAACTGGGACGTGGTAAAGCAGCTCGTAGCCTACGCACGTAGCGTTGAAAAGGAGCATAACAAGAATTTCCGCTTTACGCTTACCACAAACGGCTTGCTTATCGACGATGAGGTAATAGATTTCCTTAACAAGGAAATGAGCAACGTAGTGCTTAGCCTTGACGGTAGACCTGAGGTTCACGATCTCTTCCGCAAGGACTACGCAGGCAACGGAAGCTATGACAGAATAATTCCGAAATTTAAAAAATTAGTTGATGCTCGTGAGGGCAAAAATTACTATATGCGTGGAACCTTTACGCACAACAACGTAGATTTTACCAACGATATATTCCATATGGCGGACCTTGGATTTACCGAGCTTAGCATGGAGCCCGTGGTTTGCCCACCGTCCGACCCCTGTGCGCTTACCGACGAGGATATGCCCAAGATATTTGAGCAATACGAAATTCTTGCAAAGGAAATGCTTAAGCGCAAAAAGGAAGGCAGACCCTTTACCTTCTATCACTATATGCTCGACCTTAAAAACGGTCCCTGCATTTATAAGAGAATTACAGGCTGTGGCTCGGGTACGGAATATATGGCGGTAACACCTTGGGGAGAGCTTTTCCCCTGCCACCAGTTTGTTGGCGACCCTAAGTATAGCCTTGGCAACATCTACGACGGCGTAACTAACACCGAAATTCAGGACGGCTTCCGCTCCTGCAACGCATACGCACGTCCCGAATGTGCAAAATGCTGGGCTCGTCTTTACTGCTCGGGCGGTTGTGCGGCTAACTCATATCACTCAACGGGTAGCATCAACGGCGTTTACGAATACGGTTGTGAGCTTTTCAAAAAGAGAATCGAGTGCGCCGTTATGATGCAGGTAGACGAAGCAGATGAGCAATAGAATTACCACTCCAATTGCCGATTTCGTTCAATCCTACGCACGAAAGGATATGTCAAGAATGCATATGCCCGGACACAAGGGCTCTGCCCTGCTCGGATGCGAATCGCTTGATATAACCGAAATTTCGGGCGCTGACGTGCTATATTCGGCGGATGGAATAATTGAGGAAAGCGAGAATAACGCAACCTCGCTTTTTAAAACGGCACATACCTTTTACTCCACCGAGGGCTCAACGCTTGCAATAAAGGCTATGCTTGCGCTAATTAAAAAAATTTCGCCCAAGAACGCAAAAATTCTTGCGGCGCGTAACGTACATAAGGCGTTTGTTTACGCCTGCGGTCTGCTTGATTTCGACGTTGAATGGCTATACCCAAGAGAAAACGAGCATCTTTGTGACTGTAGCGTAACCCCTAACGAGCTAAGAGCAAAATTGCAGGACCTAAAAAGCAATAGCTCTCTACCCTGCGCTCTTTATCTAACCTCGCCTACGTATCTTGGTAAAATACTTGATATAAGCGGACTTTCGGCGGTGTGCAAGGAGTTTGGCGTGTATCTTATCGTAGACAACGCTCACGGTGCGTATCTCGCATTCGAGAATCCCTCAAGACACCCTATAGCCTTGGGAGCCGACCTTTGCTGTGACTCGGCGCACAAAACTCTGCCTACGCTTACAGGTGGAGCGTACTTGCATATTTCAAGGGATTTCAAGCCCTACGATAAATCCGAGGTTAGAGCAATGCTTTCGCTTTTTGCCTCAACGAGTCCCTCGTATCTTATAATGCAATCGCTTGACCTAACTAACGCTTATCTTGCGGACGGCTTTTCCAAAAGGCTTGAGCAGACAAAAAAAGCGGTAGCCGACCTTAAGGTAGCGCTCTCGCTTGTAGGATTTAAATGTGAGGAAAGCGAGCCTCTAAAGGTTGTTATTCATAGAAAAAATTGTGGATACACGGGCGACGCTCTTGCGGAGCATCTTCGTAAATATAGCGTTGAAGCCGAGTATTCCGATTGCGACACGCTTACGCTTATGTTCTCAACCGAAACTAAGCCTCTTGATTTTGAGCGTATCAGAACCGCTTTTGCATCACTCAAGCCCATGGCACAGGATATCGCAGACCTACCGTTGTCGACACCCGAGCGTGTTATCTCTATTCGTGAAGCACTCTTTGCGCCAAGCGAGCGTGTTTTGGCAAAGGACGCCATCGGTCGCATCTGCGCATCTCCGTCGGTTTCCTGCCCTCCTGCTATTCCGCCTATAATCAGCGGCGAGCGCATAGATGCCGATACCTTGAAAATTCTGATGTATTACGGAATTGACGAAATAGACGTTATAAAGGAATAATATAATTTAAACATCAAAACCGCTTTAGTATCGTTTGACACCAAAGCGGTTTTTTATTATTTGCTTTTATAATCAATAAATTAAATTTTCAATTAATGTCAAGCATCAACCAAGAAATTCGCTATTTCCACCGCTATTTCCACCGCTATTTCCACCGCTGTTTCCACCGTTATTTGCATTACCGGATATCTCGAGGTTGCTATAAAGTGTGTAGCCTTCAACAGTTGTAAACTCAGTTGAGGGGTTACCGCCGTTATAAAGCTTACCTGTACCCTTTATATATGCCCATAAGCCATCCTCGGAAACCGAAACAAGAGTGATGTTATCTGTTCCCATAGGAATCGTCGCTACGATTGAATTTACGTTAAATTCATCGGGATCGAGAACCTTGAAGGTGTTAGGATAACCGTCTGCCAAGGGGAGCTTACGAACGATAACATTGTTAGCGTTGATTGTGGACTTAATCTTTGTAATAACTGCAGAGCCATCCTCATTCTTCTTCTCGATGAAGTTAACAGCCTTTGCGTTGGTTGTAATAAGGTCGTTTGCAATATAACCTGTTATAGTTGTGCCGTCCTTTGTGTATGTAATCTTACTCCACTTTGTATTCTTCTCGGAACGAGCAAGGGTTGCGCCAAAGGGTGCGGTTGCAAGAATATTAACACTGGTTTTATAACTTGCCTGCTCGCGAATATTTGCGTGGTAAAGAACGTAAACTGTATCGTTAGCAGGCTCCATTGGTGCTACAGGCTCCACTGGTTCTATATTGGAAAAGCTCCAGCTAAAGCTAACATACTTATCAGTTAAATAATATGCCATTTCAGTGTTTGAAACATTCGACACTAAAAATACATCTCCACCCACTTTTACTTTAAGTTTAGAATCAAATTGAACCTGAGAAAGCTTATCGCAATATCTAAATGCATTATCCTCTATCTCCGCTACCGTATCAGAAACAACCAAGCTTGTAAGATTTATGCAGCCATAGAATGCTTTACTCTTAATAGTGGTTACGCCATTACCTACGGTAAAGCTTGTATTAGCCTTCCCTTTAGGATATAATACTAATTCGCTACCGCTTTTATTATAAACTACCCCATCAATGCTTTTATATGATTGATTATTTTCGCTTACCTCTATTGCCGAAAGATTATTACACTCTTCAAACGTATTATAGCCTATGTTATATACGCCATCGCCAATTTTTATTTTTTGAAGCGCATCACACCCACTAAATGCAAAAGAGCCTATCACTTCTATGCTATTTGGCATATTTACATTTTTTAACTTAGTTGCACCCTCAAAGGCTCTACCACAAATCGCAGTAACCGCTCGACCGTTATACTCTTCAGGAATGTCAATAGCTTCAAGATCCTTGTATTTATTTCCGAAAACGCAATACGTTCCGTTGTCAAGTAAATAAAATCCAAGCGCACTTGTTTCGATATTGTCCGCCGAAACCTTGCCTACGTTAACAGGCGTATTTACGTTATCACTATAAGTAATCCAAAGATAACCATCAACAACTTCCGCCTTTAGCACCTCTCTACATATATGCGCCGAAGCATCATCATCCTTTTTCTCGCTCTCTGCCTCGGTTAACCTATCCGTTTCGTCAATAACGTCCCCGCCGTTCGAGGAATCACACGAAATAAATACGCAAGAGATAATTGACAAAACTAAAATTAAAGCCAATATTTTTTTCATATTTTCTCCTAACTAAAAGCCAAAATCATGGGGGAATGAAGCAGCGTTAGCGCATAACTTCCTTCCCCCGATGCCAAAGAATTAAAAATTAAACATTTCAATCTTGGATTTTATTAAATTATAAATTAAAACAATCCTGCGAAAATATCATCATTCTTAGCCGCGGGAGCAGAAGCCGACTTCTTATCTGCCTTTGCGGGCTCATCATCGGAATTAAAGCCTGCGGCGATAATGGTAATTCTCATCTCGTCCTCAAGAGAAGGATCAAATGCAACACCGAAGATTATGTTAGCATCCTCGTTGCACTCGTTTCTAATTGCGTTAGCCGCAAAGTCAACGTCCTCAAGTCCAACCTCTGCAGAAGCGGCGATGCTAATGATAACGCCCTTAGCGCCCTTGATAGAGGTTTCAATAAGGGGACTCGAGATTGCCATTGTAGAAGCAAGCTGAGCCTTATCCTTACCGCTTGCCTTACCCATACCCATGTATGCAACGCCCGAATCCTTAAGGATAGAGGTAACGTCTGCAAAGTCGATATTAATAAAGCCAAGATTATTGATAAGGTCGGAGATAGACTGAACACCTCTGCGAAGAACCTCATCTGCCTCGGAGAATGCAGTTGCAAGAGAGATTCTTGAATCTGCAACGAGCTTAAGTCTTTCGTTAGGAATTACAACCAAGGAGTCAACGAACTCGCCAAGCTCCTTAATGCCAAGCTCTGCCTGAAGCATTCTCTTTTTACCCTCGAATGCAAAGGGGGTAGTTACAACCGCAACGGTAAGTATATCAAGCTCCTTTGCCGCCTTTGCAACAAATGGAGTAGCGCCTGTACCTGTTCCACCGCCCATACCTGCGGTAATAAATACCATATCAGCACCCGAAAGAAGCTGCTTTATCTCTGCATAAGCCTCGTCTGCGGCTCTCTTACCAATCTCGGGATTAGAGCCCGCGCCAAAGCCGTTAGTAATCTTTTCTCCAATAGCAAGCTGTGTGGGAGCTATAGACTTTTTAAGAGCCTGCTTATCCGTATTAATTGCAATAAACTCAACGCCCTTAACGTCCGAAGCTATCATTCTGTTAACAGCGTTGTTTCCGCCGCCACCAACACCGACCACCTTAATATTTACACCGTATTCATTTTCAAAACCCATTTTTTTAAGCTCCTTTTACGTAAATTTTCTATTACTTATATAATAACATATTTTTGAATTTTTTCAAGAGTTTTATCAAAATTTATATTATTTTTTTACAGTTTTTTATAATATTTTTTTATTCGTGAAAGAAAGCGGCTTGCAAAAACGCAAACCGCTTTTCGTTTATTAAAAATCAGCTTAAATTAAAGCAAGCCGTCAAGGAAATCATCGGATGCCTTAGCCTTGGGAGCCTCTGCCTTTGTGCTAAATGCAGACTTGGGAGTTGCCACTCTCTGCTCGCCATCCTTTGTAAATCCGGTTGCAACGATGGTAATTCTCATCTCGTCAGAGAGGTTCTCGTCAAAGCCTACGCCGAAGATGATATTAGCATCGTCGTTGCACTCTGCTCTAACCATTCCTGCCGCTATATCAACATCCTCAAGTCCGATGTCGGGAGATGCGGAAATACTGATGATAACGCCCATAGCACCGTGGATAGAGGTTTCAAGAAGCGGGCTGGAGATTGCCGCCTTAGCCGCCATCTCTGCCTTATCCTTACCGGTACCGCTACCGATGCCCATATGAGCAAGACCGGAATTGTTCATTACCGAGGTAACGTCTGCAAAGTCAAGGTTGATAAAGCCTGCAACGTTGATAAGCTCGGAGATAGACTGTACGCCCTTGCGGAGTATATCGTCTGCCTCAGAGAACGCATTGAAAAGGGTTATTCTGTTTTCGGAAATATACTTAAGTCTTTCGTTGGGAATGATAACAAGCGAGTCAACGTACTTTGCAAACTCCTCAATACCTGCCTCTGCCTGCGCCATTCTTCTCTTACCCTCAAAATCAAAGGGCTTAGTTACTATACCAACGGTAAGTATATCCATATCGTGAGCAACCTTTGCAACTACGG
>JAZRAJ010000032.1:0-22372 GCA_045634485.1 Eubacteriales bacterium
GGATTATAATATCCGTGATATGTAAAATCTCCGTCAGGAGTATCGCAGGTTGCAACCGCTATTGCCGCCTGAAGATAGTTCTTACCGTTTTCATAGTGAATCCAAAGAACGTACTTGCCAAGCTTTTCGCTATATATCATCTTGGGGCGCTCTAAGTTAATTTTCGCACCGTCATTCATAAGCTTTATGTCGCTTGATATACCAATGTCCTCGGTTTTAGAATCTGTTGTAATAAGATGATTTCTAAACTCCCAGTTCATAAGGTCCTTGGATGCATAGCAGCTTATATAGATATTATCACGTCTATCCTCGCCGTACCAATAATAGGTATCTCCCTTTTTAATAATTCCGCCGCCGTGAGCGTGAATTATATTACCGTCTGTATCAAACCATTTCTCGCCATTTTTCAAAATCGTATTCATATACATTTCTCCTAATATAAAATATTAAACGTCACGTCTGCCCTCGAGTGCCCTGCCAAGCGTTATTTCATCGGCATATTCAAGGTCAGAGCCAACGGGAACGCCGTATGCAAGTCGAGTAACCTTAACACCGAGCGGCTTTAAGTATTTAGAAATATACATAGCCGTAACCTCTCCGTCAGGAGTTGGATTTGTTGCTACGATAACCTCCTCAACCTCGTCGTTGTTCACTCGTGAAATCAGCTCGGCAAAACGAATTTTGTCGGGGGTTACACCGTTTATGGGGGAAATTACGCCTCCTAAAACGTGATACACGCCGTTGAACTCCCTAACCTTTTCAAGCGACATTACGGCTCTCACATCCTCAACAACGCAAATAAGCTTTTTATTACGTCGCTCATCCTCGCAAACCGCACAAAGCTCCTTATCGGTAAGGTTTCCGCATATCGGACATTCGTGAATTTTTTGCTTTGCCTCAATAATAGCCTCGGCAAACTCCTGCGCAGCCTCTGCATCAAGATCAATAACTGCAAATGCCATTCTTATAGCCGTCTTTCGCCCAACGCCCGATAACCTTCCAAACTGCTCCGCAAGCCTCTGTATAGCTTCAATATATTCGGTCATATTTATCCTTTGCTATTTTAGAAAAGTCCCGGAACCGACATATTACCGGTTATCTTGGACATTTCTGCGCTATTGGTTTCCTCCACTCTCTTAATAGCCTCATTAACTGCGGCAACGAGTATATCGGAAAGAGTTTCAATATCATCGGGATCAACGATTTCCGGCTTAATATCGATAGCGAGAATTTCCTTTTTACCGTTAATTTTAACGCTTACAACTCCACCACCTGCGGAAATATCGTATTCTCTTTCATCAAGATCCGCCTGGAGCGCCTCCATATCCTCCTGCATCTTCTGTGCCTGCTTAATCATTGCGTTCATATTCTGAGGACCGCCGCCCATTCCTTTTGGTAAATTAGCTCTCATTTTTATATCTCCTTAATTTTAATTTAAGTTTAATTCATCGAGCTCCTCAAGCTCGTTTTCATTTCCTTCAAAAATTCCGTAGTGTATATTTCCGTCTGCTATTTGCTTTTTAAGCAGGATGCAAAGTGCGGCTCTTAAATCGTTCTTAAGCGATTTTTTTGCCAATGCCATATCCATAGCAAACTTATTTGGAAATCTTATATAAATGCATCCGCTTGCATCGACAAATGCCTTTGCGGTTTTCAAGAAGCCAAGAACCGAATCATCTCCCGCAGTGGCTTGCTCAACGATTTCATTCCATCCGCGAAGAGCCTTTATCGTTTGTTGATTTTGAGATTCGACCTTATTGTCACTCGTAGACTCAGCCTGTGAGTTAGGCAAGGGATCGCTATCGGTCTGTGTGTTCCCTTCCGCATTCGGTATAACGGTGTCGGTAACGCTTGCCGCTTGAAATGCTCCTATTGCAATCGCATTTTCAAGCTTCGATATTCTTGAAATTATCGCATCTGTCTTATCGTCAAGCGAATTATCGCACATACGAATCAGCGCCATCTCCGCAACGGTTCGTTTAGCTGCTCCTGCTTTTTGAATTGCATAATAGGTTTCGTCAAGTATGCGACAGTGATAAAGCAAGGTTTCCTTGGTAAACAAGGACGCTACCTTGTAAAGCTTTTCGTACTCGTCATCAGTTAAATCAAGATATTTCTTTGCCGCAGACGTAGTTCTCGCAACGAGCATATCACGATAAAACGAGCTTATATCCTGCCAGAAAACAGCAATATCCTTGGATGAGCCTACAACCTCCTCGACGGTTTCAAAAACAACATCGAAATTAGCCGCAGAAATCGCTCTCACAATGCGTTCCGCATTATCACGACCACCAACACCTAAGGTGCTATTAACAAGATCTACGGTGATTTTTTGGCGTGTTCCGGCACAAAGTTCAAGTAAGCTTATTGCATCTCGCATACCTCCCTGAGCCATTTTAGCAATAATACGCAAGGCATCACGGTCGTATTCAAATTTCTCACTATCGGCAATAAGTGCAAGTCTTTCTATAATAGTATCAGTAGTAATTCTTCTAAAATCATATCTTTGACAACGCGAGATAATCGTTGCAGGAAGCTTATGAAGCTCGGTTGTTGCAAGCACGAATATAGCATGTGCGGGTGGTTCCTCAAGTGTTTTTAACAATGCGTTAAATGCGCTTGCGCTAAGCATATGAACCTCGTCGACTATATAAACTCTATATTTCAGTCCCGAGGGTGTATAAACTATTTCATCACGTATATCACGAATATTATCTACACCGTTGTTAGAAGCAGCATCCATTTCAAGAACATCGGTTGCCGTTCCCGCATCGATAGATTTGCAAGCCTCGCAGCAATTACACGGATTACCGTTTATCGGCGACTCGCAGTTTACCGCCTTAGAAAGTATTTTTGCACAGGTGGTCTTACCCGTTCCACGTGATCCGCAAAACAAATACGCATGCGAGAATTTGTTATTTTGCGTTTCATATTTAAGAATTGAGGTTATATGCTCCTGTCCGTAAACATCGTCAAAGACCTGAGGACGCCATTTTCTATATAATGCCTGATGCATATTTACCTCCCTAATTTACGTTAAAATAAAATGAACTGCAAAGTAAGACCATACACCACTAAATCGAATCTCGCCGCCACACGATATCCGCAACTCCTACTCAGAGCAGGCTGCCTCGCGGCACATCGAGTTAATTGCTTAATGCTGCTTGGTTCCCCACCTGACATGGTTCACAACTCCCGATTGCGCAAGACCCACTCGTCAACGCAGAAGTCACGGGTCAGGCTGCTTTGGTCTAACCCTCAAAAATGGAATTCACCCCTGCTGTAGCGGATTTCAGGTACAGGGCTCCGCTAATTCCCCGACTAGTATGGCCTTATTTTACAGTTCATTTTTTATGCACTTCACGTGCCTATATATTATAACAGATTTTACTTAATTTTGCAATAGCTTTTGAAAAAAATATCAATTATTCGAGCATATATTTTGTTTGTACCGCCTCTTTAAGCTCGCTCGTTGCTCTTACCGTTACTCCAATAAGCATTAATCCACAGATGATGCTTAAAAGCCCCATCCAACCAAGGCTTTTATTTAGAAAAGCATAAAACGCACCGTACAACGAGCTAAAGGTGTCCGCTAAGGCGCATATTACCGCAAAGTCGATTATCTTAGAGAAGTTTTTATTCAATCGTTTTTGAACGGCTAAGATCTGCTTTTTCTCGCCCTCACTTTCAATCTCCTTGCCAAGAACGTATCCCGTATGCTCGGATACAACAGCTTTTAAGGCTCTTGACATTGCGATGTAAAGAAGAACGAGCAATAGCCCCTCAATTGCCACCGCTATAACCGTTGCAAGATAATATCCAAATGCTTCTCCGTTTTTATTTATAGCATTATAATAAAAATTATCGGCAAAGTAATATCTTAAGTAATCCTCTGCTAATGTGGCAATCGCAAACAACGAAAAAGCAACAATAGCAAAGCCTTTTTTGATTTTTGCCGTCCTTGAAAAATAAAACAAGGATATTGCTAAGGATATCACAACGAGTATGTCGGGTAAAATATTTATTCCGTCCAAGCTAAAATCAATGCCGAAAATGCTTGCAACAACCATAAAAAAGGTGGCAATGCTTACGTCCTTTATTACGAAAGCACCGTTCTTGGTCATTCTCTTTTTTGAATATTCCTCGTTAACCGCCGCGGTAAACGCCTTATCCTTAGATATTCTAACAAAATATTTGATAACGGATATAAGCCACGCAATGCCTACAACCAACACGGGAATAATGCAAAAGCCTCTTATAACACCTATATAACGATATAATTTTACAAAGCGTGAGCCCTCATCGTAGCTTACGGTTGTTAGTGCGGTTAACTCAGGAAGACAAGTCAATATCGCCTTGAAAATCACAAAGAAGATAGAAAAGCTCTTGATATAGTCGGTATAGCTTGCCCTACCTCGCTTCTTGCCGTGTATTGCGGTATTGGGATAAAAATTACCCAACGAAGAAAATCCCTCAAAAAGCTTAGCATAAGCCGGGATAACGAAAATGCACTCCAAAACCGCAAAAACAAAGCTCCAAAGCAAAAGCGATGTATTACGCTCACTTACCGCATCAATACCAAACACCCAGAAAATTGAGATAATCTTTCCTGCGTCAATTATTATGAGTCGTTCAATTGCTCTTTTTGCCTCGTAAAGCGTTTCGCTTATCATAGATATTTTGGAAAGCGCAATACTTAAAATCACGTATCCAAGCAAATCGGGAAGCGGATCTATTATTGCCATATTAGGATTAAAAAGAAATACGAACGCTACCGCAAGCATACCGTATGAAATATTGCTCTTTCTCGCCTTCATAAGTGCTATAGATCCTCCTTAGGTTAAATTTTAAACTATCTTTTTTTCTTTTTATTGGTTTTATTAGCTTGCTCGGCGTACTCGTCAAGAATTTTTTGACGCTCCTCCTCTTGCTCCTCACGCTTTTTATTAACAAACTCAAAGCGAGATGGCTTTTGCTTCATTTCAACGTCACCCGAATCACAGATTTTTGCATAACAGGTAAATAACATATACAAATTAAGTATCCAGCACAAAAGCTCGATTATGAGCAATGCCGCCACAAACACCGGCTTATATGTAATTACCCAATCAAACGGTAAAAACGAAATCGCTTGAACAACGAATAAAATACAGTAAAAAACAAAATTTCTCGTTGCCGCAATTTCTATTTTCTTAACCCCCGTATCCTCTGCAATCTGCTTTATAGCAATACATAAAGTTGCTACAAAAAACATTATAGCGATAAACGATACGTAATCAAGCATCTTTATATCATTCATATAAGAAAGCATACTTGAAAACGGTAAGGTAACGATTTGATTATCGGCAAGAAAAACAGTTACGTCTATTAAAGCCTCAAACAAAGAAATGCACATCATCAAAACGGAGGACGCAACAAGCTTTAAAAATCCCGAGCTATATTCATAGAGCCTTTTAGCTGCTATAATTATTAATATATATCCGAAAAGCTTAACAAATCCGCCAAGATCAATCGGCAACATTCTCGAGAGTGGTATTGACATCATGGTGGTTGCGAAATAACCAAAAAATAATATTCCAAAGCCCATAGCACATCCTCCTTTCTTGATTGATAATTATTTTTTACTGCTTTGTGGGAGAACCACAGCACTTCTTATATTTCTTGCCCGAGCCACAGGGGCAAAGATCATTTCTACCAACAGATTCCTCTGCCTTTTTAGAAATGGTAACTCTCTTGGGCTTCTTTGCATTATCGCCCTCAAATCCCTCGGAAATAGGCTTGGCAACCTGAACACGCTGAACCTCAGAAACGTTTGGAACTACCGATAGCACCATTCTAACGGTTCTATCACGAATATCGGCTATCATAGCATCAAACATATCTGCGCCCTGCAAGCGATACTCGTTTATCGGATCACGCTGAGCGTAAGCCTGAAGTCTTATGGTATCCTTAAGATCATCCATAGCGTCAATATGCTCCATCCAGTTATAATCTACGTTTTGAAGCAATATCGCTCTCTCAATCTCTCTAAACTGCTCTGCGCCGAAAAGCTCCTCCTTGCCCTTATATATTTCTATTGCTCTATCGTAAAGCATATTAGCAATATCATCGGGCTTAACCTTCTTAAGCTCCTTTTCGGTGTACTCAAAATCCTCTGTTGAGGTAAGGAGTCCCTTGTACGCCTCACGAAGTCCAACGAAATCCCACAAGGCGTGATCATCGCCGTTAAGATACGAGCTTACGTTTTCAATGATGGTCGACTCTATCATCTTTGTAATAGTACCGCTTATATCATCTCCGTTAAGAACGCTGTTACGCTGAGAATATATAATATTTCTCTGCTGATTCATAACGTCGTCATAGGAAAGAACGTACTTACGGCGCTTAAAGTTTTGATCCTCAATCTTCTTTTGTGCAGACTCTATCGTGTTCGAAAGTATCTTTGCATCAATAGGTGCATCCTCGGGAAGTCCAAGCGCATTAACTATTCCTATCATCTTTTCCGAACCGAACAAGCGCATAAGATCATCCTCAAAGGATATAAAGAATCTTGATTCTCCTGGATCTCCCTGTCGGCCCGAGCGTCCGCGAAGCTGATTGTCAATTCGACGGCTCTCGTGTCTTTCGGTGCCAAGAATAAACAAGCCTCCTGCTTCTCTAACCTGTTGAGCCTCGGGAGCGATTTCCTCCTTGTACTTCTCGTAAAGCTCCTTAAAGGTCTTTCTTGCGTTGAGGATATCCTCATCATCTGTATCTGCCGTACCCGTTGCAAGAGCAATAAGGTCCTCGTCGATATCCATACTGCGCATTTCACGCTTTGCCATATATTCGGGGTTTCCTCCAAGCATAATATCGGTTCCACGTCCCGCCATATTGGTGGAAATCGTAACCGCACCAAGCTTACCTGCCTGTGCTACAATCTCCGCTTCCTTTTCGTGGTGCTTTGCGTTAAGAACGGTATGTGCTATTCCCTCTTTTTTAAGTCTATGAGAAAGCTCCTCGGATTTTTCAATAGAAACAGTACCCACGAGAACAGGCTGTCCCTTTTCGTGACAAGCCTTTACCTGCTCTACAATAGCGTTATACTTTCCGTTTACGGATTTGTATACCACGTCATTGTGGTCCTTTCTTATCATAGGACGGTTTGTGGGAATTTCTATTACGTCAAGCGAATAAATTTCTCTAAACTCGGATTCCTCGGTAAGCGCTGTACCGGTCATACCCGAAAGCTTATCATACATTCTAAAATAATTCTGGAAGGTAATAGTTGCAACGGTCTTGTTCTCATTTTCAACCTTAACGCCCTCCTTAGCCTCAATTGCTTGGTGCAATCCGTTTGAGTAACGGCGTCCGGGCATAATACGTCCCGTAAATGCGTCAACAATCATTACGCCGTTTTGATTAACGACGTAATCCACGTCACGCTTCATGATTCCATGAGCGCGTATTGCTTGATTAATGTGATGCGCTATCTCGGTATTTTCGGGGTCGGAAAGATTTTCAATTTCAAAAAACTCCTCAGCCTTTGCCGCACCGCTTGGAGTAAGAATAGCATTATTAGCCTTTTCATCAACAATGTAATCCGCTTCTACCTCATCATAGCTTTCCTTGGCGTCCATTTCCTTAATAACAGCCTTGCGAAGTCTTCTTGCAAACGCATCCGCTTTATCGTACATTTCGGTTGACTTTGTGCCGTAACCCGAAATAATAAGAGGTGTTCTTGCCTCGTCCACGAGAATAGAGTCTACCTCGTCGACGATTGCAAAATTATGTCCGCGTTGTACGGTTCTCTCCTTATAAACAACCATATTATCACGAAGATAATCAAAGCCGAATTCGTTATTAGTACCGTATGTGATGTCTGCATTATACGACTCCTGCTTTTCGCCAAGAGAAAGTCCGTGAACTATGAGTCCCGTTGTAAGTCCCATAAATTCATAAACTCTGCCCATTTCCTCGCTGTCACGTCTTGCAAGATAATCGTTTACCGTTACAACGTGAACACCCTTGCCCGAAAGCGCATTAAGATACGCAGGCATAGTAGCAACGAGAGTTTTACCTTCACCGGTCTTCATTTCGGCTATTCTTCCCTGATGAAGAATTATACCACCGATAATCTGAACTCTAAAGGGTCTTTTACCAAGAACACGATCGTCCACCTCTCTTACAGCCGCAAAAGCATCGGGGAGGATATCGTCAAGAGTTTCTCCCTTTGCAAGTCGCTCCTTTAGTATGCCTGTAGTTGCTGAAAGCTCCTCGTCGCTCATTTCCGCATACTTAGGTGCAAGAGCCTCGATAAGCTTTACTATTTTATCTATTTTCTTTAATTGTCTTTCACTATATGTTCCAAACAGTCCCATTGTTAAATCTCCTTTAAGCAATATATAATTATTATACTTTATTTTCTTAAAAAATTCAATACCTTTAGCAATATTAGATATAATTATATTTGTAAATTTTTAAATTTTTCAAGTTATTTTCTATTAACTATTGAAAAAAGCTTAAAAAAATACTATAATATCTATAAAACAAACAAAATTAAGGAAATTACTATGGAAGCAACAAATAAAATCAATATCATTCTTCACGAGCCCGAAATTCCTCAAAACACAGGTAACATAGCACGAACCTGTGCGGCTACGGGAGCGGCACTTCATATTATAAAGCCTATGGGATTTACCATTGACGATAAAAAGCTAAAGCGTGCAGGACTTGACTATTGGGATAAGCTTGATATAACCTACTACGAAAATTACGCCGACTTTTTAGAAAAGCACCCCGAAGCCATTGGAAGCACGTATTTCTTTACCACCAAAGCACCTCAGGCTTACACCGAGGTCGAAAATTACCCTAAAAACGTATTCATTATGTTTGGCAAGGAAACCAAGGGCTTACCCGAGGACCTTTTGTACGAAAACCGTGACTATTGCGTGAGAATACCCATGCGAGATACACTTCGTTCACTCAATCTCTCAAATTCGGTTGCTATTGCGGTTTACGAGATACTTCGCAGGTGGGATTTTGAGGGCTTACGCGAGGACGGCAATCTTACCTCCCGACGCTGGTAAAGGAGATGCTTATGAGCAAAAAAAGAGTTCTCGTTGCAATGAGTGGTGGCGTTGACAGTGCCGCAGCAGCACTTTTACTGCAACGAGAGGAATACGATATATCAGGCGTAACGATGCGTCTTTGGAATGAATGTGCTTTTTTAAATAGGACTAAAATCGATACGCTCGATGAAAATTCCGTGCAGGCAAAGGAAATTGCCAACAAATTGCATTTCGAGCATTTCTCGGTGGATATGTCACAGGACTTTAATAACGGAGTAATTATTCCCTTTATTGACGATTACAAATGCGGAAAAACACCAAATCCGTGCGTTGAGTGCAACAAAAAGCTTAAGTTTGGCAAGCTTTTAGAGCTTGCGAATGAAAAAAGCTTTGATTATTTAGCAACGGGACATTACGCAAGAATAGAAAAGAATTTAAGTGGCGAATATATTCTTAAAAAAGCTTTAGATGAAAAAAAGGACCAATCTTATTTTCTTTGGTCGCTTAAAAAATCGGCTTTGGCGCAAATACTCCTCCCTCTTGGCGAGTTTACAAAGCCACAAATACGTGAAATTGCACGTGAAAACGGATTTTCAAACGCAGATAGAGGCGATAGCCAGGATATCTGCTTTATTCCCGACGGTGATTATACCGCCTTCTTAGAAAAATTTGGAGGAGTTGAATTTAAGCGTGGTAATTTTATCGACATCAACGGCAATATCTTAGGCTTGCACCACGGACTCGAGAGATACACCGTAGGTCAACGCAAGGGCTTGGGCATTGCGCTTGGCAAGCCAATGTTCGTGTGCGAAAAAAACGTTGCAGATAATACGGTAACGCTCTGCGACGATAATCAGTTGTATAAAAAGGAGCTTACGGCATCGCAAATAAATCTGCTGGTAAACGATACGCTTGAAAGTGGGGTCAGATTACAAGCAAAAATACGGTACCGCCACACCCCTGCTATAGCAACTGTTAAAAGAACTGATGAAAATACATTATCTGTAATTTTCGACGAGCCACAACGCGCAATAACTAAGGGACAATCGCTCGTGCTATACGACGGCGACACTGTGATTGGTGGCGGAATAATAAGCTAAAATGGATATATAAGAGCTGTTTCAAATGCAAATTTTAGAGCGATTGAAACAGCTCTATTTCTATGTCTTGAACAAAACACAAGATAAAAAGAAAAAAGCCTCAATTTGAGGCAAAAAATGGGTATACTGAAAAAAGGATCACTAAATCCTAAGTTTTAAACAGCTATATTTTTTATTTGTTCATCATTCCGACTCCATATCTTCCCTGAGAGTCACTAGCATCCTTAATTGTTCGGCATAATCGGCATTTTGATATGCTTCGGAGTTTTCAAGCTCGGACACCTTTATTTGCCATTTATGGGCATCATCAGCGATTATTTTCTGTATTTCTTCGGGTGTACGCAAGGCGGGGTTAGAGCTATCGGCACAGAGCAAATTATCAAGCTCAATGCCAATCAATTCAAGCCGCGCTTTTTCACAGTATATATCACCAAATGTATGGAACAGCTCGGGCAAAGAGCTATATTCGCTATCATATTGCTTTTGACTTAATAATAGGTGAAAACGCTCATTTTCCTCAAAGCTACAAATCTTGGCAATTATCTGCTCTGAACCGCCCAACTTTTTGGAAAATCCTTGCGCAAACATC
This sequence comes from Eubacteriales bacterium, assembly GCA_045634485.1. Lineage (GTDB taxonomy): Bacteria > Bacillota > Clostridia > Oscillospirales > CAG-272 > HGM12713. The sequence continues at coordinate 10,740 of JAZRAJ010000032.1, forward strand.
GTAAACGTATATGTCCAAGCATTTTTTCCTAATGAGTCACCGTCGGAGCTATACCGAATATTCAAAGGTAAAAATCCGCATTGCTTTAAGTCATCCAAGGTCGGCTCTTTGTCGCTCATATAGTCATAGTAAGCATAGATGCTATGCGTTTCTTTAACGTCGGGCAAATATTGCGAATATTGTTCTTCCGCAATACCTACACACAAGATAGCCATATATTTCTCGTAGGATTCATAAGGTTGCGAGAGCTTTTTAGGGAGTTTATCTGCGATATCTGCGATATAAGCGTCTGTAAAACCGCACTCTTTGATGTTCCAAACTGTTTCGGCATATTCATATTCTTTAGAGCAAGTGCGAAAAACAATAATATCTCCCGGTTTGTGCTTTGCTTTAGCCACTTTAGATTTAGGAAGCTTCACAGGTGGTTGCGGAAGCTTTAATTGACAAAGCAATTTGTCCATAACCCCCAAGCGTTTCCTAACATCGGAAACCGATCCCGATTCTTCCCATTCATCAATACCCGTATGTGCTTCAAGCAAAGCAATGGTTTTCTCTCTAATTTCATCAGATAAAATCCCGTGTTTCCATTGCCAATCGGCAAGTGCATACCAAAAATCAGCGTAATCGTTATTTATAACGTCGTTATTTACAATATCGGCATACTCATTCAAAATTATATTTGTACCTTCTTCGATGCCAACGAATGGGTAAATTTCATTACACATATCGCGCACATCACTCGATGTATCGTTGGAATATAATGCAGTGCCCCAAGATCCCATTTCTCACCTCTCGTATATTTTAGTTATCTCCTCGATATTCTATGTTTATTTCCGTAGTTTCATCAGCAAGTTCTATCCACCATCTATCAATCGACCATTCCTTGCCTCCGCAGGCGAAGGAGTGTGTTTCATATTGAGGCGTCACAGCATTAACCGATATTTCTACATAAAAATCACCAATCTACTCGTTTCCACATATAATCAATATGCATATAAGAAAGATACGTAACAGGCTCGATCATGGAGTTTTGGAAATCAATAATATGAACCCAATTATCCTCATCATCATACAATCCCCAACCATCGTATATTTCAAATTCAATTGTTCCTTTGAAATTTATAAAAGCGCCCTTACCTATTTTAGAAACGTTTGCCGGAATTATCGTGTATTCACACGAAGTGCAATTTGCAAAGGCCTTCTCTGCTATACAATGTACGTACTTCGGAATTATAATTTCTTTTAGCATTTTGCATTCGCTGAACGTATAAGGATTTATAATGGTTAGTCCGTTCGGAAGATTAACGCTTTCAAGGCTGCTGCAATTTTGAAAAGCACTTTCACCAATAAAGGTTACCGTTTCGGGGATTTTAACGCTCTTTATACTGCCGTTACCCGAAAATGCGTTAGCCTTTATACCTGTTACCTTATCTCCAATCGGGGAATATTCCGGAATAACAATATGCTCATCGGTACAATCTCCAATAGACACAAAGCAAGTTCCGTTTCCGTTAGACATATACGATAATCCTTCGCTGGGCTCTGCTTTGCCACAAATTATACATTTTTTATTTTGAAATTGATGTGCAATCATATCCGTAAGTCTTCTCGTTCGCACAATTTCCTCATTACAATCCTTGCAATAAACGACCTCATCATACGAGCCCTTCGACGTGCAAGTGGGAGCAACCTCGTTTTCCTTTTTAATGTTAGACATGGTATGTGAAAGCTTGGCAACACTCTGCGTAACACGCAAAATTTCATCATCACACTCTGCACAATAAATAACCTCTTCGTAAGCTCCCGCCGCCGTGCAAGATGGAGCAACTTCATTTTCCTTAACACTGTATACCTCGGAATGAGTATGAGCGTTTATAATTATAATAATGGTTGCAATAGCACAAGCGAATAATATGGCTAAACAGATTATCGGTATTAAATACCAATGTGATTTACCCTTTCCGCTTAAAGGCTTTACTTCTTCTTGCGTCGCTTCAATATCAGAAGTTTCAACCGCCTCGTCATATTCATCATTGAGCAAATAATCTGCAGTCACGTTAAATAATTTACTAATACGCACAATATTATGCGCATCAGGCAAAGCCGTTCCATTTTCCCAACGGCTTATTGCTTGTCGTGATACGTCAAGCTTTTCAGCAAATTCCTCCTGTGACCAACCCTTTCCTTTTCTAAGTTCTATTAGCTTATCTGATATTTTCATAGATTTTCCTCCTTGATTAGTGGGGTAATTATAGCAAAATATGTAACAAAATACAACCGCATCAACCTTACAATTTCGCAACAAGACTTTACAAATCGCCAAATTCTTATTTGAAAGGCTTATTTATCTTCAATAGATACCCTGCCATTTTCAAAATAGCAAATTGAAATACAAATTATTCTCGAAATAACATAAATAGAAAAAAGGGGCAATAGCACAAAAATATCTTCTCTAAAAATCTCTGATACGTATAAAAATAAAAAATATGAAATCTTATCGCAAAATAACACAAGCAGAATCATCAGCTGAGAAACAACCATAATAATTGATTTTAACTTTGTTTTGGGTTTCGCTAAAAAATAATAAACGGTAAAAAATAAATCAAATTCAACCCATATAACTACCATACCAAGCGCTATTAGCATCCCTGCTCCAACGCCCTCCAAAATATCCACGCCATTGGCCGGGTCCAAATCATAGTTGTAGGAATCTATCGCCGCTATAACAAAATGGACCGAAGTAAGAATAATTAATAATAAGAAAATTGAGATAATTATTGTTTTCTTTTTCATGCGCACATCCATTATGATTTCATTTTAAAACAGTTTTATAATTCATCACAATTGTATCACAAAAGACAAGACTTGTCAAGTGTATAAAGTCACCTATCCACAAAGATAGCCCCCTCAACGCAAAAAGCACCCGATTGCTCGGATGCTTTTTGCTTTTATCTGAAAAGAATTACTTTTCAGCCTTCTTGTATGTAAGAACACCTATCTTAATAGAGCCGTCCTCAAGTTCCTCAAAGGCCTGAACAAGTGACTTCTCCTCGCCAGCGGCGTTGGTGTAAGTAATCTTGATTTCGTCATCCTTAATCTCATACTTACCCTCAAAGGAGTCGTCGCCAACCTTATTACCGAGCACGAAAGCCTCTACAGTAACCTTGTTGCCCTTAAAGGTATAGGTAGTGTAGGTCTTTGTAACCGACTTATCACCCATATAGTACTCGCCCGAAAGGGTCTTACCACAGGATGCAAGGCAAAGGCAAAGCATAACCGCAACCATTGCAAGAGCAATGATTCTGAGTGTCTTTTTCATAGTATTTTTCTTCCTTTCAGTATTATTTTGCCGACTAAACGACACTATGATTATATCACATATTCTTCAGAAAGTCAAGTCTTTTTACCACTTTTTGTATTCTTTACTTGTCATCGTTTTTAAAAAGAAGTCTTCGAATTGCGGGAGTCTTTAACAGTGCTATTGCTCCAACGGTGGTAAATATTATCTCGGGGAGCATATATGCACCGTTATACAACAAGCTGTAGATATAAGGACTCTCTGCCGAAAATCCATTCCAAAGCTCACCAAAGGATTTAAATATAAATACACCGCTTATATAATGGAATACAAATCGTAAGAAAAGTGCAAGAACCGTTCCGCCGATTATTGCGCCAAGCCGTCTGTTTCCAAACACGCCCGCAATTCCAAGCACGGTAAACGCCAAAATATAATCGATAAATATACACGCAACAAGTGCTATGGGTGTGAGTCCCCAACCGAAAAGTCCGTCAATTATTCCCTGTGCAAGTTGAACGAGCGAATAAACGAATGAAATTGCCATTCCGTATTTTACGCCGTAGCGAAGCGAAAAAAATACGATAGGTAACATGGATAGAACGGTTATTGCCCCGCCCCACGGAAATTTTACGATTTGGATAAAGCTTAGCACCGTAGCAAGCGCAATCATAACCGCACCCTCGGCAAGCATCCTCGTTTTTTGTTTTTTTGTTTGAATCATAATTCAAACCTCCTAAAAAAGAAATTTAAAAGACCGCACGAAATCTCCGTGCGGTCAAATTTCTCATCTTTAGCATCTGCAGCTACCAAATTTGAATCAATCTCCCTACGCCGGCATTATCCGTATCAGGTTAAAGGGTTCGGCACACGCCATCTCAGCCATAATAGGCACCCCCGATTTCTATGCAGTTTTCATTTGGTATTATAGCACCAAAAATTTTATTTGTCAATACCCTTTTTTAATAATAATAATTTATTTCTACGCTCTTAATATCAACAGTTTTAAGTAAGTCCTCGTCAACGGTTATTTTGCTCTTATACTCTGCCAAATACTCATAGTAAAGCTCATCAACAAGGTCGCTCATAAAAATATAAGTTCCCGTTTTTGTGCTTATAAAGAGATCCTCGTTTTCCTCAAGGGTATACGCACCGTCTACGATATCGTATCTCATTACTATGTGAACACCGTAATCCGAGCGAACTCTTCTTACCTCGCCGACCTCCATATCGAATACCTCGTCAATAACCTCGATTGCATCGTATGAGGTGTATTTCGAAACGTAATAGCCGTTGGGATAATCATTGGAGCCTTGGTTGTACTCCTTAACGAGTGCGTCAAAGCCCTCAAAATCCCCCGTTTTCGCCTCTGCCATTATAGCCTTTGCATCTGATTCAACTATCTTCATCTCGGGGTCGTTATCCTTATAGTGCCTTACCTTTATTTCGCCATTGGAATCATACTGATATACCTTTTTACCGTTAGCATCCACCTCGTAAAGCTCCTCGTAGGTGGCAAGGAAAACCTGCTTGAATCTTACGTAGTTTTTCTTATAATAGTCATCAATAAGATTTGCGCCAACCTTGCTTCCGTTTTTACCAAAAAGCTCCTCACGAAGATAAGCAATCTTTGCCTCTATAATATAAGCCTCGCGAAGGATATCGTAATTTGCACCGTAATGCGCTAAAATTGCATTAAACGCTGACTTTGAGCCGTTAGCCTCGTTGAGCACCATTTCCTCAAGCTCTGCGTCTATGTCGTCAATATAGGACTTAGGAAGCTCGAGCCCAAGCTCGTCAAAAACCGCAATTGCCGCAAGATAGGTCTTTGCACTATCAAGAACCTCCTCAGTGTGCTGAGTGTTATAGGTCTTTTTATCGTAAATATCTATCCAGGTTTCCCAAAAATCGTCACTCTTTACGGAATCGCCGTATTCAAGCGAAAGCATACTCTTTGATCGAGTTAAATAAAGTTCAAAAAGATTTATCGATATACTATGTCCGTCGAGCATTAAAAGAGGCTTTCCCGTCGAGCCACAGCTTATAAGCGAGCATGCAAGCATAGCAAAAATTAAGCCCATGCATATCGCCTTTTTAAATTTAACAGATAAATTCATTTAATTTATTATCCTTTCATTTTTCAAGACTTTTATTATCTTCTTCCTTTATCTCGGCACGAATACGCTCGTATTCGGAAAGAAGTGATAAGAGGAGTGATAGCACGTCCTCGCCGCTCTTTTTATTAATTACGATGCAAGGATTGCCCGCTCCGATTATTCTGGAGCGCCCCTTAAATCTCGGATCGTAGAAGAGCACTGCCCAAATATCAAAATCGGTATTTGAGGGATATATTCTTACCTCACGCACCTCCTCAACGATATTTATTATATCGCATCTGAGTGCCGCCGAGCGAACCAGGGAAACCGTGAGAAGATCGAGCGTCGGCTTTGGCGGCTCGCCGAAGCGGTCGATAAGCTCGTCAATGATATCGTTTTTATCCTCCTCGGTTTGTATCATAGCGATTCGCCGATAAAGGTCCATTCTCTGCGTTGCGTACGGTATATATTTTTCGGCAATAAAGGCGTTAACACGAAGTGAGAGCGTGCAATCCTTGGTTTGAGGAACTATTTCGCCCTTCTCCTCCAAAACAGCCTCGTTAAGAAGCTTTATATAAAGCTCGTATCCAACGGCGTCAAGATGTCCGTGCTGCTCTGCGCCAAGCAGATTTCCCGCACCTCTTATCTCAAGGTCGCGAATTGCTATTTTAAAGCCTGCGCCAAACTCTGCATAATCTCTTATTGCCTCAAGTCGCTTGGTTGCAATTTCGGTTAACGCCATTCCCTTTGGGAACGTAAAATACGCATATGCTCTACGTGAGGAACGTCCCACACGACCGCGCAGCTGATGAAGCTGTGAAAGTCCAAGTCGATGCGCATTTTCAACTATAAGCGTATTTGCCATAGGAACGTCAATTCCCGTTTCAATTATAGTGGTTGAAACAAGAATATCTATATTGCCCGCAAGCATATCGCTCCATATATCCTCAAGCTCTTCCTTTTCCATTTTACCGTGAGCCACGGTTATTCTTGCCTCGGGAATAGCAGTTGCAAGCTTAGTGGCGCAAAGGTCTATTCCGTCAACGAAATTATAAAGATAGAAAACCTGACCGCCTCTGCGAAGCTCACGGCGAATAGCATCGTGTATAACAAGCTCATCGTGGTCGAGAACGTAGGTCTGCACGGGTAGTCGGTCACCCGGTGCCTCGTCAAGCACCGAAATATCTCTTATACCGCTAAGCGCCATATTAAGAGTACGCGGTATCGGGGTTGCCGTAAGAGTTAGCACGTCAACGTTAAAGGTAAGCTGCTTTAGCTTTTCCTTTTGCGATACGCCAAATCTCTGCTCCTCGTCAACGATAAGCAATCCGAGATCCTTAAATTCAATCCCCTTTCCGATAAGCCTATGAGTTCCTATAATTATATCGGTTTCCCCTCGCTTAAGCTTACGAAGTGAGTGTGCCTGCTGCTTTGGAGTACGAAAGCGAGATATCATATCAACACTAACTCCAAACGATCTCATACGGCTTGTAAAGGTTTGAAAATGCTGAAGCGCAAGAATCGTAGTCGGAACGAGAACCGCAACCTGCTTTCCTCCAAGCACCGCCTTGTACGCCGCACGCATGGCAACCTCGGTCTTACCGAAGCCTACGTCGCCGCAAAGAAGTCTATCCATAGGTCGAGGAAGCTCCATATCCTTTTTTATATCGTCGATAGCCAAGGCTTGACCGTCGGTTTCCTCATATTCAAACGCTCCGTCAAACTCCATCTGTGAAGCATCGTCCTCGGGGAATGCAAAGCCCTCTCGTCTTTCTCGCTCGGCGTAAAGCAAAATAAGGTCCTTTGCAATATTCTTAACAGCTGCCTTCGCCTTAGCCTTTGCCTTATTCCATTCATTGCCGCCAAATTTTGAAAGCTTGACCTTACCGTCGTCGGAATGAGCACCAATATACTTAGTTATCATATCCATTTTTTCTATCGGCAAGAAAAGCTTATCCGTGCCTGCGTAGCGAATGGTTATATAATCGCGTGAAACTCCGTCGGCTTTTATATTTTGAATACCCATATACTGACCTATTCCGTGTATCTCGTGAACCACAAAATCGCCAACGTCAAGGTCGTTGTATGAGAGAATACGCTCAGTTCCCTTTTTAAGTCGCTTTCTCTTGCGAAGAGCAGAGCCATCGTAAGCCCCCTCGTGACCGTCTGGTAACGTAGATAACACTGCTACTCTCGGCGCAACAAGCTCAAAGCCCTTTAAATTTTCCTTATAGGAAACGAAAACTCTGTCCTTGGGTATTTCTGCTATTGAAAGCTCGGATGAGGAGGATTCAGCTATAGCGCTAATTCCGTTTTCAATAAGAAGTGCGCAAATATTTTTTGCCGCAGATTCATTTTCTGCCAAAACGCAAATTTTGTAGCTTGCGGTTTTATATGCGTCAATATCCTCACGAAGAATAGAAAAATTATCGCCGTAGCTTATCATATGCTTGGTCTTAAAGTTAAACATTCCACCAAGCCTTTCGCCCGAAAGTCCGTGCCCAAGCGAGTCAAAATGAACATCAGATAAGCGTGAAAGGTGTTCCCTTAGGTCCTCGGCGGTCTTTGCGTATTCTGCATATTTTGCCGAAACCGTTCCTCCCTCGACTATCGAGGTAACAGTTTGCTCAAGCTGGAATGCAGAAGACTTTATTTTTTCGTAGATAGCCGCAGTACACTTTAAAAGCACAGTTGCTCCGTTAGGAAAATAATCAAGCAAGCAAACCCTTTCGGGATATATAAGTGATATATATTTATCAAGAAAGTTAAGCTCCACGCCTGCATCTATTGCAGATATCTCGTGAGTTATCTCACGTATAGCCGCCTCGCTCTTAGCCTTTTTAAGCTGAGCCAACACCGCCTCTTTTAGGCGAAGCCTTGCATCGGGGCTTAGCAATATCTCTCTTGGCGGAGTAAATTCAACCCTATTAAGCGAAGCGGTCATTCTCTGCGTTTCGGGGTCGAACGCCTCCATTCTGTCTATCTCGTCGCCAAAAAGCTCTATTCTAAACGGCGACGTCTCAAAAAACATATTGCCGTCAACGTCTGTAAAGCGTGCAACCGAGGGGTATACGTCAAAAATACCGCCTCTGCTTGCAAACTGTCCTGCCGCATCAACAAGGTCTACTCTAACGTAGCCAAGGCTTACCAAAAACTCACTAAATTCTTGAGGATCGATAAGCGTTTCGCCATATTCGATAACGTATCTCGACGCCGTAAGCCTTGCAGGTGGAATCGTAAAGCCCAACGCCGCATCAGGCGTTGTTACCACAGCATCGTAACGCTTATCGAGTATGCCTGACAACACCGAAAGCCTCTCATGCTCATACTCATGGGAGGCGGTAATATTATAAAATGTTAAATCTCGCGCCATATAAAAGCCTGCGCTAAGTCCCTGCTTATTTAAAAAGGAGGTAAGCCTTACGCAGGATTTTTCGTCGGGTAAAAGAACTAAAGAGGTTGCTTTATCATCCTTGCTACTTCCCCGTGAAGCTCTTATATCCTTTAGAATGGAAGCAAAGGCGGCATCCGAGGCACCCTCGCACAAGCCCGAAACGAGTATCGGAAGCGGAGAGCGTGATTTACGCTCGTAGGTTATGGCGTCTAAAAGCGCACCGTATTCCTTATCGAGCCTTATAAAATCGGTTACTATACTCATATCCTTAAAAATTTTAAATTACGTTGTTTATTTTGCATTACAAATTTGCATAGCGCCGTCGGTATCTCCCGAAAGCATCTTGCAAAGTCCCATATAAAGCTTGTCAAAATTTTCATTTAATTTTGCTATGTCGGCAGAAGAGAAATTACCAAGCACCCAATTAGCAAGATCGTAATCGGGATGAGGCTTTGCTCCTATTCCTATTTTAATGCGCTGATATTCCTGCGAGGAAAGTCGAGCCTCTATGCTGCGAAGACCGTTATGTCCGCCGTGAGTACCCTTGCGGCGCACGCGCAATCTGCCAACGTCAAGCGTAATATCGTCGGAAAGCACGATGATATTTTGCGGATTTATTTTATAAAAGCGAGCCGCCTCAATAACCGCATTACCCGACAAATTCATAGAGGTTTGAGGCTTCATAAGAAGCACCCTTTTATCGGCAATTACCGCCTCTCCAACAAGAGAGGAAAACTTTGCACGGTCAAGCCTTGCACCGTGACGCTCGGCAATATAGTCTATTGCCATAAATCCTGCATTGTGCCTTGTTTTTTCGTATACCTTCTCGGGATTACCAAGTCCGACTATAATATATTCTACGTTTCCAAGCGCCTTATCATCGTTTGCGCTTGATATTTTTTTAAACAAATCAAAAATATCTGCCACTGCCTTTATACCTTTCAGTATGTCCTTTAATTATAGATTATCCTTTATATTATATTATATAAATTTTAAAAAATCAACAGCATTTTTAGCTTTTTTGGTGTTTTTCAAAATATTTCTAAATTGTTCACACAAAATTTACATTTTAAGAGTCATATTTTTTCAAAAACCGTAGCCAATTTTATTAAAATATGTTATAATATTCAAAGCTTAGGAAGGTAAAAATGCGTAGCCTCGCATTTAAATTTTCGTTAAGCCAAAAAAATGTCAAAAAATTTTTTATAAATGGAGGTATCTTCCAATGGCAAAAAAGTATTGCTATCTCTTTACCGAGGGTAACGCATCCATGCGTGAAATTCTCGGTGGTAAGGGCGCGAACCTTGCGGAAATGACAAACATTTTCAAAGAAAAGTTCCCTGAAAGAAACCCTGTTCCTCAGGGCTTCACAATCTCAACTGAGGCTTGCACTCAGTACTACGAGGACGGTCGTCAGATCAACGATGAAATCATGGCTGAGATCATGGAGTACATCGTAAAGATGGAAAAGGTTACCGGCAAGAAGTTCGGTGATCTTGAGAATCCCCTTCTCGTATCGGTTCGTTCAGGTGCTCGCGCATCCATGCCCGGTATGATGGATACCATTCTCAACCTCGGTCTTAACGAAGAGGTTGTTGAGGTTATGGCAAAGAAGTCCGGCAATCCCCGTTGGGCTTATGACTGCTACAGAAGATTTATTCAGATGTATTCTGACGTAGTTATGGAGGTTGGTAAGAAGTATTTCGAAGAGCTTATCGACGAAATGAAGAAGGCAAAGGGCGTAACCTTTGATGTAGAGCTTACCGCTGACGATCTTAAGGAGCTTGCAAATCAGTTCAAGGCTGAGTACAAGGCTAAGATTGGTACAGACTTCCCCACAGACCCCAAGGAGCAGCTCATCGGTGCAGTTAAGGCTGTATTCCGTTCTTGGGACAACCCCCGTGCAAACGTTTACCGTCGTGACAACGATATTCCTTATTCTTGGGGTACCGCTGTTAACGTACAGGCTATGGCGTTCGGTAACATGGGTGACAATTGCGGTACCGGCGTTGCGTTCACACGTGACCCCTCTACCGGTGAAAAGAAGCTTATGGGTGAGTTCCTCGTAAACGCACAGGGCGAGGACGTTGTTGCAGGTGTTCGTACACCTATGCCCATTGCTGAAATGGCTCAGAAGTTCCCTGCAGCTTACGCACAGTTCGTAGAGATCTGCGGTATTCTTGAGAACCACTACCACGATATGCAGGATATGGAGTTCACCGTTGAGAACGAGCAGCTCTATATGCTCCAGACTCGTAACGGTAAGAGAACAGCTCCTGCTGCTCTCCAGATTGCAGTTGACCTCGCTGCTGAGGGTCACAAGACCAGAGAAGAGGCTGTTCTTATGATCGACCCCAGAAACCTTGACACACTTCTCCACCCACAGTTTGATGCAAAGGCTCTTAAGGCTGCTACACCTATGGGTAAGGGACTTGGCGCATCTCCCGGTGCGGCTTGCGGTCAGGTAGTATTCTCTGCTGAGGATGCTGAGGCTTGGTTTGAGGCTGGCAAGAAGGTAATTCTTGTTAGACTTGAGACCTCTCCTGAGGATATCACAGGTATGAAGGCTTCTCAGGGTATTCTTACCGTTCGCGGCGGTATGACATCTCACGCAGCAGTTGTTGCTCGTGGTATGGGTAAGTGCTGCGTTTCCGGTTGTGGCGAAATCGCTATGGACGAGGAGAACAAGAAGTTCACACTCGCAGGTAAGACCTTCACTGAGGGTGACTATATTTCTATCGACGGTTCTACCGGTAACATCTACGACGGCATCATCAAGACCGTTGACGCAGAGATCTCCGGTAACTTCGGTACTATCATGGGTTGGGCTGATGAGTTCCGTACCCTT
>JAZRAJ010000033.1:0-21378 GCA_045634485.1 Eubacteriales bacterium
ACCCATAACGAGAAGCCTCCACGCCTCGCCCTCGTATTCAAGAGCGCACTGTGGCTCGGGGTATCGCTCCTCAAGCGTGGCAACGACTCTCGCCATTTTCTCCCTTAGCGCCCTTTGACTTTTTTTAGGCATTATCGTCCTCGATACGTCTTTTTGACTTATCGGCGCAGAAGTATGTACCAACGTGACCGCCGTCAAGAAGCGTATAAAGTATTTCAGGGTCGCTACCGTTAAGAATAAACATCGGTATTCCCGCATCGGTAACTATTTTTGCGGCGTTGAGCTTTGCAATCATACCGCCTGTACCTCTATCGGTTCCCGCTCCGCCCGCAATAGCGTATATCTCCTCGTTAAGCTCCTCAACACGCTCAAAAAGCCTTGCGTCGGGGTTGCTTCTCGGGTCGGAATCATAAAATCCGTCAACATCGGACATATTTATAAGCACGTCGGCGTTACAGAACTCGGCAACACGAGCCGAAAGAATATCGTTACCGCCGAATTTCGTAAGCTCGTCGGTGGAAACTGCGTCGTTTTCGTTAACTATCGGTATACAGTGCATATCAAGCAAGCGGTTAAAGGTATTCTTTGCCGCCTTACGACGAATAGGGCTTTCAAGCACGTCCTTTGTAAGCAATATCTGCGCAACGGTGTGGCCGAAGTGCGAGAAGAAGCTATCGTATATCTTCATAAGCTCACTCTGACCGATTGCCGACATAGCCTGCTTTTCCTCGGGAGATGAAGGGATTTTTCCAAAGCCTACCTTTGCTACACCAGTGCTAACCGCACCCGAGGAAACAAGCACTACCTGAATTCCCATATTTTTTATATCCGAAAGAACTCGAACAAGCGATTCTATTCTTCTTAAATTAAGATGACCCGTCGCGTGAGTGAGGGTTGAGGTACCTACTTTTACGACAATTCTGTGACTATCTCTAAAATATCCCATAAAATTCCTTACTTTCTTGAAAAAATTTAAAAATACTCTTTAAAAATATTCATTTTTGTATTATAATATAGTTAATGTTATTATACGCTTTTTTTTAAGCTTTTGCAATAGTTTTTGTAAATTTAAATTCTAAAGTAAATAATAAATTATACCATATACATATAAAAGGAGAATTAAAATGCACCAGAAGTATACTCTTACAATATCCGACATCGAGATAAACGTAATAAGTGACGAATCGCCCGAGGCGGTTGAGGCTCTCGTTGCCCTTGTTGACAGAAAAATGAGAGAAATATCGGCAAAGAGCAGAAACTGCTCAAAGACCGAGGCAGCTATTCTTTGCTCGCTTGACTATTGCTCGGATAAAATGAGAGCGCAAAGAAAGGTAAAGATGCTCGAGGGCAAGGTTGCCACCACCGAAACGGTTATGGATGAGCTTATCGAGGAAAATGAAAGCCTTAAGCAGGAAATTGCCGAGCTTAAAAAGCAGCTCGAGGAGGCTACCGCTAACGCCGAAGAGGCAAGCGAGCCTAAGTCTAAGCTTTTTAGTAGAAAAAAGAAGTAATTTAACGCTATGCAAGAAAAAAACAAGAAAAGACCCGAGATACTCTCTCCCGCAGGCTCAATCTTGTCATTAAAAGCGGCTATTGAGGGCGGAGCAGATGCAATTTACATAGGCGGCTCCGCCTTTAATGCGCGAATGAAGGCTAAAAACTTTGACGAAAACGACCTAAAGGCAGGAATAGAGCTTGCTCACGATTACGGCGTTAAGGTTTATATTGCGGCAAACACTCTAATTCTCGACCGTGAGCTTGACGAATATCTCAGAGCCGCCGAGAGGGCATACCTCTTGGGCGCCGACGCTATGATAATTGCCGACATCGGTGCGGCAAGCGAGGTAAAAAAGCGAATTCCTATCGAGCTTCACGCAAGCACTCAGCTTTCGGGCCACAACGTTGATGCGGCTAAAGCGCTTTGCGAGGCGGGATTTTCACGTATGGTTTTAGCGCGCGAGATGCCCAAGGAGGATATCGCACGCTTTTGCAAGGAGTCGCCAATTGAATCCGAGGTGTTCGTTCACGGTGCGCTTTGCGTTTGCCACTCAGGACAATGCCTTTTTTCCTCAATCGTAGGCGGTCGAAGCGGAAACCGCGGAGAGTGCGCTCAGCCCTGTCGATTGCCTTATAGGCGCAACGGCACTAAGGGCGAGGCTTATCCCCTTTCACTAAAGGATTTGTCGCTTGCGGAGCATATAACCGAGCTTTGCGATATGGGAGTTAATTCCTTTAAAATCGAGGGTAGAATGAAGTCGCCCGAGTACGTTCGTGACGTAACCAAGCGTTGGCGTGAGCTTGTTGACGCATACAAAAACGCTGATAAGCGAGATATGGAATATTTTGCAAGCGTATTTGGCAGAGGCGGTCACACCGATGCGTATTATATTCGTAAAATAGATTCGAAAATGCTTGGCGTGCGCTCGGATGCCGACAAAAAGGAGAGCGCAGGTCTTGCTCCCTTTGAGAGCATCTCCAAAAAAATACCGATAGAGCTTTTTGCCACGGTTAAGCGTGGCGAGCCGATAAGCCTTACGGCAACGCTTGGCGACAGGTCGGCAACCGTTTACGGAGTAACGCCCGAGGAGGCACGCACCGCACCGATAAGCGAGGAAACTCTGCGCCGAAATCTCTCTAAGCTTGGCGACACGCCTTATTGCTTAAAAGCTTTAACCGTTGACCTTGATGAGGGGCTTATGCTCCCGATATCCTCAATAAACGCACTGCGCAGAGCCGTAATTGCCGAGCTTGCAGTTAAAAACGAAAGAGCCGAGAGCGATATTTTAGACGCTAAAAAGTCCTATCCGACTAAAAATCGAGAAAAGCTACGCTCGGCGGTGTTCTACCTGCCCGAGAATATTCCCGACGGCGCTAAGGATTTTTTCAATAATATATATATTCCCTTGGAAAAATATTCAAAATTTAAAAATAGCGGGTACGGCGTAATGCTCCCCGAGGTAATTTTTGATAGCGAATGGGAAAGCCTTGAGTCGCTTCTAAAAATCGCATACCAAAACGGCGCACGTGATGCACTTGTTGGTAACATAGGTCACGTTGACCACGTTAAAGGGCTTGGATTTAAAGTCCACGGCGATCTTAGACTTAACATATTTAACAATTCAAGTGCGGCGTATTTTGAAGAACTCGGCATCGAGGACATTATTCTCTCGCCCGAGCTTACTCTGCGCCAAATTCGTGACCTCGGCGGCAAAGCCTCTGTCTGCGTTTACGGTAGACTTCCGCTTATGATAACCGAGAAATGCGTTGGGCGTGAGCTTGGCTCCTGCGAGTCCTGCGAGAACGGTCACTTAAAGCTTACCGACCGTCGCGGATTTGAATTTCCCGTGCTGAAGCGATATAAGCACCGAAGCGTGATTTTTAATTCTATTCCTACCTATATGGCGGATAAGCGCTCCGACCTTATCTCCTCGAACGTTATCTCCGAGCATTTTATATTTACTGTCGAATCGCAATCCGAGGTCGATTCGATAATCGACTCCTACAATCATTCAAGGCCTCCTATCGGCGCTTGCAGAAGAATAAAATAATTTTTATGTGTTTTATGCGGGGAAAAAAACTTTTTTTGAAAAAAGGGTTTTCTTCCCCGAAACCCCATCTTTCAAAAAACTTTGAAAATGGGGACTATTTTTTTGGCATAATTGGTGCGTTCGACGGTTGAGGTTGGTGTGTTCGCACCGCACCAATACAAGAAAGTTTTTAGTCAAGTTTTTTTCAAAAAACTTGCGAGGGTTTGGGGCGAGTAGCCCCATTTTTATCGTCCTAAAAACGCAGGAGAGAGTGAATTTCTTTGCGGAGCAAAGAAAGAGGGAGAACCCTCGTCGGGGGGGTTCTCCCTATATTTTTTAATGAATAATGAATATTGCATAATAAAAAATGAATAATTTCGGTAGATTCCATTATTTTCGGGAGGGAACCCCCTCCCCTACCGCACATTAACATTGTTTTGCGGTAGAGGCGAGCATTGTTCGCCCGCTTGTATCAAATTAAATCAAACAAAATTCAAGCCAACTGATTTATCGCAAATTTATAAAAAGATATTATTTTTTTGTTAGCGATTGAAATATAAACATAAATGTGATATAATAATTAAGTAACTGCCCGTGGCACAGCTGGATAGCGCGCAAGACTCCGACTCTTGAGGACGAAGGTTCGAATCCTTTCGGGCAGGCCAGAAAAAACGACAAAATTCCATCGGATTTTGTCGTTTTTTAGTTATGTAAAAGCATTCCACCGAGCATACCTAAATATATTATTGGAATAATCTATCCCGAAACGAGCAAAAACACTTGTAAATAAATGAAAAATATGTTATATTAATTGTGTAGATAATTTATAAACAAAATCAATAAGCAGACGTAGACCAAAAAAATAGGCTATCTCAATTTTGCATTTGAGATAGCCCATTTTTTTATTTCATTTTCACTTTTAATTTTTACTTCAAGCCGTTTTCCTGCTCGAATTTGTGCTTTTCCACAAGTGCGTGAATCTTTTTAACGGGGTTAAGAAGATCGCTAAGAGTTGCATCGTGGTTAAGGGTGTCAATAATATACGCAACGAATTTTGACATATCAACGTGCACAAACCAATCTCTTGCAATAACGTCGGGGTTGGTGTAAACAAGGTTGGTGGTAAATACCTTGTCAATTATTCCGTCGGCTCTTGCCTTGTCAAATATTGCAGGTCCGCCCGTAAAGAGTCCAAAGGTAGCAAACGCAAAAATCCTCTTTGCGCCTCTTGCCTTAAGCTGAGTTGCAACGTCTATCATCGATTCGCCCGAGGATATCATATCGTCAACTATAACCACATCCATACCTGTAAGGTCACGTCCGAGGTACTCGTGCGCCTCAATGGGGTTTCTGCCGTTAACTACAACCGAGTAGTTGCGTCGTTTATAGAACATACCTATATCAACGCCAAGCACCGATGAAAAGTACATACATCTGTTCATCGCACCCTCGTCGGGGGAAATTATCATAAGGGAGTCCTTGCTTATCTTAATGTCGGGAACGTTGCGAACGAGTGCCTTTATCATCTGATATGTAGGTCTTACGTCATCAAAGCCCGAAAGCGGAATAGCGTTTTGAACTCTTGCATCGTGAGCATCGAAGGTAATAATGTTGGTAACGCCCATACGAACAAGCTCCTGAAGCATAAGCGCACAGTCGAGCGACTCACGAGTGGAGCGCTTGTGCTGTCTGCCCTCGTAAAGCATAGGCATAATAACGGTTATTCTTCTTGCCTTACCTGCGTTTGCCGCAATAATTCTCTTAAGGTCGGCATAGTGATCGTCGGGGCTCATAGGAACCTCACGGCCGTACATCTTGTAGGTGACGCCGTAGTTGAATACGTCGGAAATAATGTAAAGGTCATGACCACGAATAGACTCGTGAAGCAAGCCCTTACCCTCACCGGTGCCAAATCTTGGACATTCTGCCTTTAAAATAAAGCTTTCGTCCTGAGCGTGTCCGCGCCAATCCTTTAAATAATAGTCGACCTTGGAAGAAAAGTGGTCGCATCCTCTCATACCTATAACGCTAAGCTCTCCAAATTCTTTTACGTTCATAAGCTTAAGTGTCCTCCCGTTGTTCTATTTAATTAAGGTAATATTATTATAACATAGATTTTTAAAAATTTCAAAGGTTTTTTATTAATTTTTCGACAAAAAAGCCCGAAAATGCAACAAAACGTATCTTTGCACAAAAAAATCATACGGTGTTTTAATTTTTTGGATGATATTGTGACAACAAAACGGTTAGCGGTTAGTGGAGAGTAGGTGGTAAGGGAGGGGCTTGCTCCTCCCGAATACAATAAAAATCAATTTTCGTTTACGAAAATTTACCACAATTATTCGTTATTTATTAGCGAAGCGACTTCATTATTAATTTAAAAATATAAGGAGAACCCCCGACGACAATATCATTAAGTTAAGAAAAGAACCACATTCAGAAATGAACGTGGCTCTTCTTTTTTGTAAAAAAGTTTAAGAAATTTTCAAAAAAGACTTGACAAAAAGGCAAAAGTGTGCGGTCGATTTTATTAGCTCGCTAATAAAATCGACCCTTGTTAATAGTAGTAACTTCACTATTGACAAGGAGAATACAACATGAAATGTACACCCAAAAAACTTAAAAAAATATTAAGAAACAGCATTCAAGAAATATCTGCACATCCGGAATTATTCGTACAAAATCCCACAAAAGATTTTGTACGAGAACGGAAACTACCTTTTGAACAAGTATTAAAAGTTATTTTAGCTATGACTGGAAAATCACTCCGCGGAGAGCTTATGGATTATTTTAATTTGAATACGGCTATGCCTACAGTATCTGCTTTTGTTCAACAAAGAAACAAAATAGATCACCATGCGTTTGAAGCTCTATTTCATACTTTCACAAATACAGTTGATGAAGCATGTTTATTTAAAGGATATAGATTGTTTGCTGTTGATGGTTCGGATCTTCATACCCCAACCAACAGAGAAGAAAAAGAATCCTTTTATGAGGGAGCAAATGGACAAAAATCCTATAACTTATTTCATTTAAACGTGCTTTACGATCTTCAAAGAAGAATATATGTTGATGCGATTGTGCAAAAAAGCAGATGTGCCAACGAACATAAAGCTTTTGTGGAAATGATAGACCGAAACAATTCTAATATTCCTATAATTTATATTGCAGACAGAGGATATGAATCTTACAATAACATGGCTCACATTATTGAAAAAGGGCAGAAATTTGTAATACGTGCAAGGGATATAAATAAACATGGATTAATATTCGGTATGAATCTTTCTCAAGAAGATGAATTTGACGTTTCCGTTCGCTTTGGTTTGACAAGGCAACGAACTAAGCAAGTTAAGGATAGTGATTTAAAATTTATTTCACACACATCGCCATTTGACTATTTACCGCAAACTTCAAGAAAGTCAGTTATGATGCAACCGTACTATCTCTCGTTTCGTATAGTACGCTTTAAGCTTACCGAAGATACTTATGAAGTCCTTCTTACTAACCTGAATGAAAACGAGTTTTCATTGTCCGAGTTGAAGAAACTCTATGCCATGCGCTGGGGAATTGAAACCTCATTTAGAGATTTAAAATATTCCCTTGCTTTATCCTATTTTCACTCCAAAAAAACGGAGAATATTCTCCAAGAGGTATTTGCTAAACTCATCATGTACAACTTTGCTGAACTGATTACCTCACACGTAGTCGTTAAGCAAAAAAACAGAAAGCATTCTTACAGAATTAACTTTTCTGCAGCAGTACATATTTGCCGCAAATTTTTCTTGAAAAATATATCTCCGCAGGATGTTGAAGCTTTGTTGCTTATGCATTTATTACCTGTTCGCAAAGAGTCTGCCAACCCACGAAGAAGATCTGCTAAAAACGCACCAAGCTTCATGTATAGGATACCATAAATTCATTATTTTTGCAATATTTTTTGACAGACTTTCTCGTCTGTCTTTTCGCCATGTCTTTTTGCAAGAAAAAAGCACTTAACTCTGTTTTTTAAGCTTTGTTAAGTGCTTTCCCTTTTGAACTATTATTTTAACTTAATGACATTGCCCCCGACGAGGGTTCTCCCTATATTTTTTTAATGAATAACGAATAATTTCGGTAAATTTTCGTAAGCGAAAATTGATTTTTATTATATTCGGGAGGAGCAAGCCCCTCCCCTAGCGCATTTTGTTTGTGTTTTCGTTAGTTGTTAATAATATAAAATTTTATTATTTTCGGGGCTGCGTCATTTAGCGCAGCCCCTATAAAACTATTCTTAAGCCTTATTCCTTCCAAACGAAGTTATAATTTATCGCCTCACCGCCGTCGACGAGAATATTTTGCCCTGTGCAGAATTTATTTGTTACCGTTAAAAAGTACGCCCACTCGGCAATTTCCTCAACGGTTGCCCAACGCTTAAGCGGTGTTTCATCCATAATTTCCGCCCAAAGCGCAGGGTCATTCATAACGCACTCGTTAAGCGGAGTTATAACGCCACCGGGGTCAAGACTGTTGCAGGTTGCACCGTACTTGGCAATACGCATCGCCACGTTTTTGGTATAGGAAAGCACTCCGCCCTTGCTTGCCGAGTATTCGGGAAACTCTGCGCCCGTATGTGCGCTTGCAGAGCCAATGCTTAAAACCGATTTTATGCTTGGCTGTACGCCGTATCTCTCGGTTATATAAATGAGAGCCTTTAAATTTATATCGATATCCTCCTCGTTTTGAGTGCCCGCATTGTTTATAAGAATTTCAACTCCGTCAATTAACGGAAGCCTCTCCTTATCCCTTACGTCGCATACATAGTGAGTATAGCTTACGTTATCAATGCTACTCTCCTTGCGGTCTATACCTATAACGCTGTGACCGTTTACCAAAAAATGCTCGGCAATTCCCTTGCCTATTCCCTGCGACGTGCCTGTAATCAATATTTTCATCTTATTTTAACTCCTCTAAGTCCTCTAAATAATCAAAATACGCCTTTCCAACTCTTTCCGCCTTCCATTTTTTCGTAATGCGGTAGCCTATTGGAGAGAATATTATTTCCATTAAAAGCTCGGCGATAGCCCCTGTTAAGGCACAGGCTGCACACTGAACAAGCGTCCAACAAAATCCGTCCCAGAATATAGGCGCAAAAAATACGAACACGATTATCGAAAATATAAAATTATCAAGAAACTGACCTATAAACGTTGAAACGTAGGCTCGCATTGCATAAGCAAGCTTACCGTCGGGGTTCTTGCGAAAGCACTTGCCTATCGTATGATTTAAAAGATTATTTATAATTGCCGACGCCAAAAACGCAATAGTGCTACCCAAAAGCACGAACCACGTGCCTCCGAATATACCGTCGAACGCCGTGTAATCGTTTGCGTTTGAGGGTATTACGCTCGCCACGAAGAAAACGAGGCAGGTAAGCAGATTTATTGCCGCCGCGTGAAGCGAAATTATAGTTGACGCCCTCGGTCCGAAATGCTTGGTTATAATATCCATACACATAAAGGAGAGCCAAGAGATTAAAATTCCTCCGTCAAGCGCTATCCAATCAAGCTGCAAAAGTGTTTTATTTGCAAGCAAATTCATGCACACCACGCTAACGGCAAAAAGGGTTACCACCGTTGCGGGTATCGATCTTAAAAGTATCTTAGTTTCCTTATATACGCTTCTTTTTTTCATTAATATATCTACCTATAAATCCTTAAAATTAACTCAATTATCTTTTCGTAAAATATTATATCACATTTTTTAAGGCTTTTCAAGCGGTTTAGATTTTATCTCCAATTATTATCGAATTGGAGCTCTTAAATATTGACTTTATGGGTAAAAAGTATTATAATAATTAGGTATATAATATTACATAATTTACCCTTAAAAAGGAGATAGCTCTGATGAAGCGATGGATGAAATATATAAAGCCCTACCGAAAATCCTTTATTTTAGGTCCGCTTGGAATGATTGTTGAGGTTATCGGCGAGATGTTTATGCCTCTTATCCTCGGTATGATAATTAACGAGGGATACGAGGGAACCTTGACGGTTGGTAAAAGCATTGGCTATGCCGCAATACTCGTTGTTATAGTGCTTTTTATGATGACAGGCGGTGTTGCAGGAGCATACTTTGGCGCTAAGGCATCGGTAAACTTTGCGGCAGACCTACGAAAGGACGTATATACAAAAATACAAAAATATTCCTTTTCAAACATAGATAAATTTTCGGCAAGCTCATTGGTTACAAGAATGACTAACGACGTTACGCAGGTGCAAAACTTTGTAAATATGCTTGTGCGAATGGCGTTTAGAAGCCCATTTATGTTTATTGGCGGAATCATTATGGCGGTAACGCTTCGCCCCTCTCTTTCGGTGGTGCTTGCTATTACCATGCCTCTTATGATATTAATGATTTTTATGCTTATAAGGCTTGGTATGCCTCGCTTTGCGTTGCTTCAAAAAAAGGTCGACAGGCTTAACTCAACGGTTAGAGAAAACGTTACCAACGTAAGAGTTGTAAAGTCCTTCGTCCGTGAGGATTATGAGATAGACAAGTTTGAGAGCGACAATGCAGAGCTTAAAAAATCAAATCTTAACGCCGTTAAGGTTATGATATATATGACACCCGTTATGAACCTCTTTATGTATACCGCAATAATCGCTATTATTTGGCTTGGACACAAGGAGGTGCTTGACTTTGGAATGCCCGTTGGAGATCTTTCGGCATTTATTACCTACGCAACGCAGATACTCTCCTCGCTTATGATGGTATCGTTTTTGTTTATGACCTCCTCCCGCGCTATGGCGTCGGCTAAGAGAATTTGCGAGGTGCTTGACGAGGTTCCCGACATTCAGGACACCAAGGGCGTTGACACCGAATTAAAGATAAGCGCAGGAGAAATAGAGTTTAAGGGCGTTTACTTCCGCTACTATAAAAGCAGTGAGGAGGCAGTGCTTGAGGACATCAACCTAAAAATTTCCGCAGGCTCAACGGTTGGAATTATCGGCTCCACGGGATGCGGAAAGACCACTCTCGTTTCAATGATTCCCCGACTTTACGACGTTGACGAGGGCGACGTGCTTATTGACGGCGTAAGCGTTAAGGATTACTCACTCCAAAATCTACGTGACGGCATTGGAATAGTGCTTCAAAAAAATCTTTTGTTTGCGGGTAGCATTGCAGATAACCTTCGTTGGGGCGATATGAACGCAAGCGACGAGGAAATGATTAAAATGGCAAAATATGCGGCGGCGGATAAATTCGTTTCCACCTTTAAGGATAAGTACGATACCGAGCTTGACAAGGGAGGAACAAACCTTTCGGGCGGTCAAAAGCAACGTCTTTGCATAGCGCGTGCGCTGCTTAAAAAGCCGAAGATACTTATACTTGACGACTCGACAAGCGCCGTTGACACCGCAACCGAGGCGCAAATAAGAGAGGCATTTAGAAGCGAAATCCCCAATTGCACGAAAATAATTATCGCTCAGCGCATAAGCTCGGTTAAGGATGCCGACACGATAATCGTTATGAACGACGGTAGAATAACGGGCGTCGGCACTCACGCAGAGCTTCTCGAGAGCAACGCAGAGTACGGCGAAATATACTACTCACAAATGGACAAGAAGGAGGCGTAAGGATATGGCAAGGTCATTAAACGAGCTTAAAAAGCAATATAACAGCATATCTCACGGTCAATCCTTACGAGGCGGAGGCCCCGGTCAACGCCACGCAAACAGAGCCAAGGGTAAGCCTAAAAACATAGGTAAAACCGTTGCTCGACTTCTCTCCTACATAGGAAAATACAAATTTAGGCTCATACTCGTATTCACCTGTATGATATTAACAACTCTGTTTACGCTTTGCGCAGGATATCTGCTTGTTCCGATTATAAACAGAATAACGCTTGCAATAAACCCAAGTGCAGTGCTTAAGCCAAGCGCCGTAGCATCCTTTGCCGACGGCATTATAGAGGCGTTTATATCAACTCCGCTTATACAGGCAATAACGGTAAACGTAGCCGCCGAGATAGGCGTTTACATAGTAGCCGCCTTGATAATTCTTGGAAGCGTTTACTTTTTCTCGGCGTTCGGAAGCTACCTTCAGGCACGCCTTATGCTCTCTATCTCGCAGGGTGCTATACAAAGCATAAGAAACGATCTTTTTAATAAACTTCAGGGACTTCCCGTAAAGTATTTTGACTCACATCCCACGGGAGAGATAATGAGCCGATTTACAAATGACGTTGACAACATCGACGTAATGCTTAACAACTCGCTAACCTCAATAGTTAGCGGTATCATAAGCCTTGTCGGCACGTTTATCTTTATGGTAACGACTAATATTTGGCTTACGCTTATAACCGTTATCTTTGTTCCCCTGCTTATTTACGCCGTTGGAATTATAGGTAAAAACTCCTCTAAATACTTTGGCGAGCAGCAGGCGGCACTCGGTGCGGTAAACGGCTATATCGAGGAAACCATAAGCGGACAAAAGGTTATAAAGGTATTTAACCACGAGGACGAATGCGTTGACGAGATGAGCCTTATAAACGAGGACCTTCGCTCAAAGCAGGAGAAGGCTCACTTTTGGGGCGGTGTAACCGGACCTATTATGCACAATATAAGCCTTATCTCCTACGCCTTTACTCTTGGCGTTGGCGGCGTGCTTATAGTGCTTACAGGCTTTACCCCCGGTGAGCTTACCGCATTTGCAAATTACTCAAAGCAATTCTCTATGCCAATAAATCAGCTTTCTATACAGGTTTCCACCTTCTTTGCCGCCCTTGCGGGAGCAGAGCGTGTGTTTAACGTTATGGACGAGCTACCCGAGGAGGCAGACTGTATAAATGCTTCAACCGAGCCTATCAAGGGCCACGTAATTATGGAAAACGTTACCTTTGGCTACAATCCCGAAAAGACAGTTCTTAAAAGCATTTCTCTTTACGCAAAGCCCGGGCAAAAAATTGCCTTCGTTGGCTCAACAGGTGCGGGAAAGACCACGGTTACAAATCTTCTTAATCGCTTTTACGATATATCCGAGGGCACTATAACGATTGACGGCAGACCCATTAAGGAATACTCACGAGAATTTTTGCGTAAGAATATCGCTATGGTGCTTCAGGATACCCACCTATTTACAGGCACGGTTATGGAGAATATTCGCTACGGCAGACTTGACGCCACCGACGATGAGGTTATTGCCGCGGCAAAGACCGCAAGCGCACATAGCTTTATTATGCGACTTGAAAACGGCTACGATACCGTTCTCGAGGGCGACGGAGCAAATCTTTCGCAGGGTCAGCGTCAGCTTTTAAATATTGCAAGAGCCGCACTCTCAAAGGCTCCAATCCTTGTGCTTGACGAGGCAACGTCATCGGTTGACACACGTACCGAGCGACACATTGAGCATGGTATGGATAGGCTTATGAAGGACAGAACAACCTTTGTTATCGCCCACCGACTTTCAACTGTTAGAAACTCAAACGCTATTATGGTTCTTGAGCAGGGCGAGATAATTGAACGAGGAAGCCACGATGACCTCCTTGCCCTTCAAGGCAGATATTACGAGCTTTATACAGGCAAAAAGGAGCTTGACTAATGAAAAACGTTATATGTATAGTTGCGTGCATGCTAATAATTTCCATTTTCTTCTCGGTTGCCGTCGATGCGATAATAAATAAGATAAACACCGACGTAAGCACCGAGCACTCGGAGTCTACCGAAAAAAATACCGATAAGACAACGCAACAAAAGCCTACGCAAAGCCAAAAGCCAAGCAATAACAATAATAGCAATAGCAATAACAACAATAATACCAATTCCACAAGCAAGATACCCGATGCCAACAATAACACAAATAGTGATGACGTTGCCTCGGTATACAATAAATACGGTATTGATATAAGTAGTCCCCTCGCAACGCTCGAGCAGGTAAAGAACGGAGTAATAAGCAAGGTCTACACCGGAGATATGAGCCTTGCCACCAATATACAATTTTTAAAATCGCATAATGCAACGGTTGACAAAAGCGAAGAAGCCTCTAAGCTTGCAACGGTTATGTATCTTCTTGATGGCAATATTAAAAATTGGGTAATTGAAAACGATATTATATACGTAATTACGGCAAACAATAATACTCTTGTTGCAATAGACTCGCAAACAATGACTCCGCTTTATAATACGCCGCTTTCGGGTATTCCGGGCGAGATAAGCATTATTGATAATAAAATTTACGTTTCGCTCTATTCCCTACATCGAATAGACATTTTTTCAAAGTCAGATGGAAAAAAGGAATCCTTTATCTCTCTTGAAAACGAGGTCTACTCATTCGCCATATACGATAACTACATCTTCTATTCCGAGGCTTCGCAGCATTGTAAGGTCTTTAGAAAAAATATTCTCAGCAATGAAACGGTAACATTACCGCAAACCTTTTATTATCCCAAAATATATGTAAACCACGAGGACGGACTTTTATACATTGGAGAAAGCCATTGTAGCGGCTCTAGGCTTTATTACTTTGATGCCAATACGTTACTGCTAAAAAGCTCCTTTGCAAAAAATAACTACGGTATATCTAATAATACCCGCGAAATTTTCCACGTTAACGATATGGTGTTTTGGGGTAATTATTGCTTCTCCGATACCAACGCAACCGCACCTATATGCGTATACGGCAGAGATGATATCGGTGAGGTTATATTTGCATCAGAGGACTATGTTTCAACGAGGGATGGAATTTACGTTACCGATACCACCGAATGTATTATTAAGCCTCAAAATGATAAATATTATTACCGCGATATAATCATCACTGAGTCCTATAACGTTTTCTTAAAAACTCACTTATCGACAAACGCAAACGTATTGATAGGAATAAATCTTAATTTACAATAACAAAAAAGGCATTGATATGCGGTGCTTTCCTTAACGGATAACGCACTAATATCAATGCCGTTTTATTTTTTTATTTATTTTTTCATTTCGGTATAGGGCAAAACACTAAAGCCGTTTTTTTCATAAAGCTTATACGCAATCTCGTTTTCCTCCTCAACCTCTAAGCGAAAAATACAATTGGTATAGCGTTGCGTGATAAAGCTTAAAAATTCACTTCCAATGCCCTTGCCCCTGTAATCGGATTTCACATACAAATCCTCTATCCAAATACACGGCTTTCCAAACTCGGTAGAAAAGCTTTTGGCAATCATTGCATAGCCTTGTATCTTACGTGAAACAAAATCCTCAAAAACATATCCCTCTAAAAATGGATTATCGTTAATGCAGTTTTCTATATCATTTAAAAATATCTCATCCGAGCCGTTTGTAAATACCGCAGGAGAAGAATAAAATTCCTTCATCATTTCAAAAACGCAGGGCTTATCGGCAAATGTCATTTCCCTTATAATGCTTTTCATATTTCTAATACCTCATTGCTCATTTTTGCGTATACTAAGCACTATATCCGCCCTGCTCCTTATATCCGTGCCCTCAAAATATCGGTTTTCAAGCGGTATCCACTCGCTAAAAAATCGTTTAGCGAGCGCCTCGGAGTTACGAATTAAAATGCGTTCTCTTTGATACTCGGGCTCTATATCCAAAAGCACCGAGATATCGTAATATCTGCCGAGCGACAAATGCATTGAATAAGCCCCCTCGACAACCGTGATACACTTAGGCGCTACCGTTATCGGCTCCTCCAAGGCTTGAGTTGAGCAATTAAAGCGTCTGTAGGTCACGCTCTCATTATTTATCAGTGATTGTAAGACCTCACTTTGAAAGCGCTCTCTGTCAAAATTCCCACCAATCTCGGCAAGGCGCTCGGCGGTGCGTTGCTCGGGGCGCAAAAAGAAATCGTCAACGTGAAAGACGTTGCAATCGTATTTCTCACTTAAAATTTTAGCAAGAGTCGTCTTTCCGCTTGCGCTTCCTCCATCGATGGCTATTATAATCGACTCGGTGGCAAAAAGCTCATCTATTTTATTAAAAAGCTGTGAAAAATCCATTTTATTATTCACTCTCTTAAATTCAAAATCTTGGGATTATCAAGTATCATAACGAGTATCGGCACTAAGGCTATTTGAATAACGATACCCAATATTGCGTTTGTAAACGCCCCCGCAATAAATGCCGAAAATGTAAAGGCACCGCCGTTTATAGCAAGAAAAGCAAACATAGCCGCACCCCAAGCAAGCCTACCTAAAAGCATTGCGGCAAGCAGGGAGCAATATATATACGGCTTTTTACACGGCAAAAGCTTATGCATAATTCCAGCCACCGCACCGTAGGTCATTAGCTCAAACGACATACACACGGCATTTGGAAAGATGATTGGCGCTCCAAGCGTAAGCGAGCGAAGGATAGGTGCTACAAGCCCTACGATAGCACCCCAAATCGGTCCGCAGATAAATCCGCAAAGCAATACGGGTATATGCATGGGACAAAGCATAGAGCCAACCTCGGGTATCTGCCCCGTTAAAAACGGCATAACGTATGCAAGCGCCAAGCATAGTGCGGCAAGTATCATTTTTAAAATCTTATTATTTTTTCTCATTTATATCTACTCTTTATAGGTCTATATTAATTATTCCTTAGTGGCTCTGCGCCTTACTCGCTTTATTTTGTAAAGCTCCTCTGTTGCAAGGCGAGCCTTGGTAACCGATACGTTGCCCTTAGGGAAGCAGAAATAGGAAAACTCGTTATCGCCTATTCCTATAACGTCGCCAATCTCATACCAATAGTAATCGGAATAAAGTGTGTGCGAGAACACAGGCGATTGCTTATAGTCAAGCTTGCCGTCTGCTCCAACCAAATGAAATCCGTTAGCATCGTGGCGCAGATGTCCTCTGCCGATATTGCAAACTCCGTTAAGATTTACCTGAATAGAAATATCAACCTCGGTGTCAAGCAAATAGGTTCCGTCCTCTATCTCCTTACGAACGCACTCTCTTTGCCAATTGTACCAATCGGGTATATGCGAATACTCTGTGTTGCCCTCTAAAGCGGCAAGCTGACCGTACTCGTCCATCTCCCATTTTTTAGAGCAAGCCTTACACGTTAGGTGTATTCCCTTGCCCTCCATTTGATTTTCTGCGTTACAATGAGGGCATTTATAAAGTATTCTATGTAATCCGTCAGCGCGGTAAGGCACGTCGATGGATACCTTATTATCCCTCTGCCACGCAAAATTATCAAAGGAGAATGCCTCCTCTAAGAGTGCATCAAGCTCCTCTGCGCTCTTTTCCTTAAGCTCCTCGCGCGTTGCTATGCACTTAACGTGTGCGCTAACCTTAACGTCACGAATTTGAAGCATATTGTAAAGCGGATCGCGGTGAAACGCTCCCTCGGTTATAACCGTTACCACGGGAACGTCAAGCCTTTTCATTAGTGAGCCAAGCCCCTTGGGTATAGCCGTAGCGCATCCGTCAAAGGAATATCCCGCCTCGGGATACATCAAAACGCTCGTTTTGTTCTCCTTAAGCATATATTTTATATCACGGATTAAGGAAATATCCGAAACGTATTTATGTGTGGGCGTGCATCCAAGCCACCTCATAAGCTTACCTAAAATTCCCGACATAGCGTCCACCGAGGTAACTATACCCATTCTGCGCGGATAAAATATGCCAAACGCAAGCTTCATATCGGTAAAGCTTGAATGGTTCATTAAAATAAGGCAAGGCTCCTTCTTACCCACAAGCTCCATACGCTCGGTGGTGTAGGAAAACTTGGTTTTCTTAAGAGTGGGAGCCGATACCACTCTAACAACCGTTGCAAGAAAGCGGCTTGGCTTAAGCGGCTTTCTGTGCTTTAATCTTGGGAGCGCTAAAACCTCATCATAAGATATATTACGAGTTTTTATTTTCATAAATTTATACCTAATTTCATTTTATATTTCAAATAAAAAAGTCGATTCTACAATGTAAAAATTAATCGTTTGTTAAATCGCCATTGCCCTCTATTTATATTTAGATAGGCTTGGCTTTACAAATTACTAACACATTATTAATTTTATATTCAAAATGTATTCAAATATATTTTACCATAAAAATACAGATATTGCAATATTTTTATATAAAATGTCAAAAAATGGGCTGCCACAAATTTGCATTCGCGACAGCCCGTTTACCCATAATATTGGGTTTATCTCTTATTTACTTAATTTCACGTACAGTAACGTTATTTATCGTATACCAATATTCCTCAGCGGCCACCTCGGAGGTATCAACCACGTTACCGTTCTCATCATAATATGCGTAACCGTCTGCAAGGAAGCTATCAAGAGTAAAATCCTCAAAGCACGTTACCTCGTCAAAAGTACCGCCTTTTATTTCAATATTTACGTTTGAAACATTTATAACCACGCTGCTGATTGTACCGCCGTTAATTTTAATATTAGCATCTTTATCGGCAATTATATAAGAATCATCATCATCTATACCGAGATTACCGCTCTCAAAAACCAAGCAACCGTTACTTCCTATATGAACTATTCCTACCATATTTCCACTTCCAACACTGTCCTTAATGGTAAGATGTCCTTTTATATTACTAAACAGATAATTAGCATTAGAATCAAGTGTTTTTCCATTAATATCAATAGTAATCTTACAATTTTCTATTTTAAAACCAAAAATGTCGAACTTACAGTCATCCTCCAAAATGATAATGCTATCCTCTATCTCCATAGCAACGGTCATAGCTTCATTAAAGGTTGTGCAATAAATCTTTTCGTTACCCACGATTACACTTGCCACGGAAGCAAATTTATTACAATTATCACATATTCCTGTTTTGGAGTCAACAGAATGAATAACATCTAAGCATCTGATGCAATTGCAATTCTCATCAACATCATGTATCATCTCTCCGCAAGCAATGCACTCACAAGGACGGTACGAGCCGGGGCCTGCTATATCATGATTAACCTCACCGCAAAAAATACAAGTACAATTTTCATCAAATTCGTGATATTCATTACTCTCATATCCGCAAGCGCATATTTTTTTGTGAGTGTCATCGTCATTTTTAACATAGCTTATCTCATCGTCGGGACCGTAATGCCCCAATGAGGTAACGCTTGCATTAAAGGTAAGCTCTGACATCTGTTGAACGTTTTCTCCATTATCGCTATATACAAACTCATTAACAATCAATTTATAATATCGATATGCGGTATCAGAATTAACCGTAAATACCTCCGAGAGTGCGCAATTATCCGCAGGAAGCTCTGCGCCGCTTACAGTATGAACAACTGCCCATTCACTGTGATCGATATTTACATCATTCGATGCGAAGAGCGTCCAAGACCTCCAATTTCGTCCTATATAATCCGCCGTATCATTTCCCGTAATCATGGTATACGAATTAATTTTTACTAAGCATCCAAAATCCAAGATTGCATAAACGTCGCCGCGATCAATATATGTGCACCATTTTGTGTTAGGGTCACCGTCAAAAAGCTTGTCTGCATTTTCGCTATTGTCATAAGCAACTCCCCGCATTGCGCTTATAACTGTGGGATAGAGAATCTGTGGGGAATTTACAGTTTCGTTTTTATCCGAATACATACATCCGTCATTTGCACACAAATGCCAATGGCTAACGCTGTCATACGCCCACTTTGTCATATCGTGGGCCTTTGCCTCGGTTAATATAGAAGAGCAATTTTTGCAAGTAACGGCGGTTGTGCAATCTCCATCATCCTCGTTAGGTACGTGACCAAGAGGTTGGCCGTCGGTTTCCTTGCATACCGAGCAAGCCTTTGCACTATCACAGTCCGCAGCTACCCAAGTATGCCCCTTAGCGTTACCAGAGGTTACGCCGCAAAGCGAACAGGTTTGGGGTGCGGTACAGCTTGCATCTGCAAATTTATGCTCCACAGCTCTTTCCTCGCCACACAAATTACAATCCACGTCACAAGCGTTATCGTAAGAATGCTCACAAGCCTTTTCTCCGCAGGATGCAAGAGCTACGATAAGCAAAACCGAAAGTAAGATAAGTGTTAATTTTCTCATTTTAAATTTAGTCCTTATTTAATAATTGTATTTTTAGTTATATTTAACTGTATTTTCAGACTTTAAATCTCTTGACATAAGCAGCTGAACGACCTCTGAAGCCTTTATTTTATTAGCTACAACCGCATTTACGGCTTCAATAATAGGCATTTGCACATCATATTTTTTTGAAAGACGTAACACTGCGGGTAGAGCATTCAAGCCCTCTACAACCATTCCTATCTGCTTAACCGCATCGTCTGACGGTATACCCCTTCCAAGTAAAATTCCGCAACGGAAATTTCGGCTATGCATGCTCGTTGCCGTAACTATAAGGTCGCCAATTCCCGCAAGACCGCCAAAGGTCTGCTCTCGGCATCCCATAGCCGCGCCAAGGCGAGATATCTCGGCAATTCCGCGAGTGATAATAGCGGCTCTTGCGTTATCTCCGCATCCAAGCCCTACCGCCATACCGCAGGCAAGCGCTATAACGTTTTTCGTCGCCCCGCAAAGCTCAACTCCTAAAATATCGTCGTTGGTGTAAACTCGCATACACTCGGTGTTAAATACGCTCTGCACGTACTCTGCCGCCTGCATATCTCTGCTTGCCGAAACTATA
The DNA here is from genome assembly GCA_045634485.1 of Eubacteriales bacterium. Taxonomy (GTDB): domain Bacteria; phylum Bacillota; class Clostridia; order Oscillospirales; family CAG-272; genus HGM12713. The sequence goes on from JAZRAJ010000033.1 coordinate 20,120, forward strand.
GTTGTTGGAAGGTCCTTAACAACCTCCTCGGCGTGCGTTGGTCCCGAAAGCGCAACGATTGCAACGTTGGGATTATTTATCTCCTCGGCAATAATATCGGTCATAGTATAAAGAGTTTCCTCCTCTATTCCCTTTGCAACGTCGACTATAATTTGACCGCCTTCGGCGTACGGTGCCACTCTCCTTGCCGTTGCCCTTACAAATGGCGATGGCACGGCAAACAAAAGAATTTTCTTTTCCTTGCAAGCAGTCCTTATATCCTTTGTATACCGAATATCACTCGGCAAAACGGTGTCGGGCATATTGGGATGTATTCGGGTGCTTAAAAGGTTATCTATCTCCTCCTCGATTGCCGACCAAACCGTTACGCTGTGCCCTGCGTTTGAAAGCATTCTCGCAAGAGCAATACCCCACGTTCCCGCACCCAATACACCGATGCTGATTTTATTTGACATAATATTTTAATCCCTTGCGATATCACGCGCAACGTGAACACCGCTTGCAGATGCGTGCGAAAGAGAATGTGTAATTCCGCTTCCGTCGCCAATAATATAAAGTCCCTTATGGCAGGATTCGAGATTTTCGTTGACCTCAACCTCCATATTATAGAACTTAACCTCAACGCCGTAAAGCAAGGTATCCTCATTAGCCGTTCCGGGCGCAACCTTATCCAATGCGTAAATCATATCAATAATTCCGTCAAGAATACGCTTCGGCAATACGAGGCTCAAATCTCCCGCCGTTGCCTTAAGAGTGGGAGTAATAAAGGATTCCTCTATACGGCTCTGAGTTGAGCGTCTGCCTCTTATAAGGTCGCCAAATCGCTGAACTATAACACCACCGCCAAGCATATTGCTAAGACGGGCAATAGACTCGCCGTAGCCGTTGGAGTCCTTAAAGGGCTCGGAGAAATGCTTTGCAACCAAAAGCGCAAAGTTGGTGTTTTCGGTTTGCAAGGCGGGGTCCTCGTAGCTATGACCGTTAACCGTAATAATTCCGTTGGTATTCTCGTTAACCACCGCACCTTTGGGATTCATACAGAAGGTACGAACCTTATCTCCGTATTTTTCGGTACGTTAAACTATTTTACTCTCGTAAAGCTCGTCGGTCAAATGTGCAAATACGCTTGCGGGAAGCTCAACTCTAACACCTATATCAATACGGCTTGAATTGGTGTTAATATTAAGCTCGTGACAAACCTTTTCCATCCACGTGCTTCCAATTCTACCAACCGATACAACACACTTTTCGCACTCGTA
>JAZRAJ010000034.1:0-21282 GCA_045634485.1 Eubacteriales bacterium
ACTCCTTGGCTCACAGAACGACATGGCTACGATCCGACTTCCTCCATAGCGTAGGTACGGAGATTTCCTATATGAGCAAAGTGATAAACCGTAGGTCCGCACGTATACATACTTACCTTTCCCGCCACATTCGGCACAAATTCCTCTTTCTTTCTCGTTAATGAATTATATATCTGCATATTTTTTCTCCTTTGTTGTTTTATTGTTTTTTTCGTGGGGGAAGAAAACTTTTTAAAAAATGCTTTTCTTCCCCCACACCCCCAACTTTCAAAAACTTTTAAACGTGGGGATATAGGGTTATTTTTATTTTGTGCGTTCGACGGTCGAACGTACTATGTTAACTAAAAGCTTTCACGTGTGAAAGTTTTTTGGTGCCGCCATGTTAAACATCTATGCCATCGGGTGCAATAGTTTAAATTTCGCTATAGCAATGAACGATATTGGGTGTCGGCACTGCCGACTTTTTTTCAAAAAACTTGCGGGGGTTTGGGGCGAGTAGCCCCATAAAACGGCGTTTCTTTTTGCCAAGCTTTTTCTTTGCGCCTCTTGTGCCAAAGAAAAAGCGGGATTATGAGATTTTATGTTTTTTAGGCGGGGAAGAAAACTTTTTGAAAAATGCTTTTCTTCCCCCCCCCCCATCTTTCAAAAACTTTGCAACTGGGGTCTTATTTTTTTGCCGTAATACCTGCGCTCGACGCTTGAACAATCTATGTTCGCACTGCACCCAAGTGTGAAAGTTTTTAGTCAAGTTTTTTTCAAAAAACTTGCGGGGGTTTGGGGCGAGTAGCCCCATAATTACCTTCCTTTCACTTTATTAAAATACAAAAACAGGAATTGAAATTATCTTCAACTCCTGTTTTATTTTTATATTACTTATTCAATTTTTCCAAATCGTTCTTACGAATTTCAACACGTCTTACCTTACCGCTTATGGTTTTGGGAAGCTCGTCTACAAACTCAACGATTCTCGGATACTTATAAGGTGCGGTGTGCGTTTTAACGTACTCCTGAATTTCCTTCTTAAGCTCGTCGGTGCCCATGGTACCCTTTACAAGCACTATAGTAGCCTTAACTATCTGACCGCGTACTTCATCGGGAACAGGTGTGATTGCGCACTCAAGCACGTAAGGAAGCTCCATAATAACACTCTCAATTTCGAACGGTCCTATACGGTAGCCCGAGGACTTAATAACGTCGTCGATACGTCCAACGTACCAAAGGTATCCGTCCTCGTCCATGGTTGCCTGGTCGCCCGTATGGTAGAATCCATCGTGCCATACGTCATTGGTCTTCTCCTCGTCGAGGTAGTAGCCGATAAAGAGTCCACAGGGTGCCTCGCCGTCCTTAACTCTGATACAGATTTCGCCCGTATCTCCCGTCTTGCACTCGTTTCCGTCGGGATCAAGCACAACAACGTCATAAAGAGGACTGGGTCTACCCATAGAGCCTATCTTCGGCGTAGAGCCTACGAAGTTTGCAATAGAAAGCGTGGTTTCGGTCTGTCCAAAGCCCTCCATAATGGTAAGGCCTGTAGCCTTCTTAAACTGATTGAACACCTCGGGGTTAAGAGCCTCGCCCGCTGTGGTTGCATACTCGATAGAGGACAAATCGTATTTTGACAAATCCTCCTTGATAAAGAATCTATACATTGTAGGAGGCGCACAGAAGGTTGTTATGCCGTACTTCTTAAACATCGGCAAGATATCCTCGGAGTGGAATCTGTCAAAGTCATAGGGAAAGGTTGCTGCCTCGCAGAGCCACTGACCGTAAAGCTTACCCCAAAGAGCCTTACCCCAACCCGTATCGGAGATGGTAAAGTGCAAGCCGTTGGGATTTACGTTATGCCAATGCTTTGCCGTGGGATAGTGACCAAGGGCGTACTTATAGGAATGAGTTGCAATTCTCGGATATCCCGTAGTACCCGAGGTAAAGAGCATAAGCATGGGATCGTCGCCGCAGGGTGTGCTTTCGTTGCGGAAGTAATGGGTGCTAAAGCGCTCCATTTCAACGTTAAAGTCATGCCAGCCCTCTCTCTTACCGCCAACCATAATCTTAAGCATATCGGGGTAAGCCGCAGCAGCCTTTTCCGCTTCAACGGAAACCTCGCCGTCTGCGGTGCAAACTATAGCCTTAACCTTTGCCGCCTTGTATCTGTAATCAAAATCATGCTCAACAAGCTGATTGGTTGCGGGAATTGCAATTGCTCCAAGCTTGTGAAGCGCAAGCATACAGAACCAGAACTGATAATGACGCTTAAGCACGAGCATTACCGTATCGCCCTTCTTAATTCCAAGCGACTCAAAGTAGTTAGCCGTCTTTGCGGAATAACGCTTCATATCCTTAAAGGTGAATCTGCGGTCGGTTTTATCGTTTGCAACCCACATCATAGCAAGCTTATCGGGGTCCTTATCGGCAATAGCATCCACACAGTCGAACGCAAAGTTAAACTTGTCCGCATTCTTAAACTTAATTCCGTTAAATACACCGTTTTCATCGTAATACGACTCGATAAAATTATCAGCAACGGTTTCCCTATCTTCCTTCTTTTCAACGTTCTTTGAAACAACAATAGGTGCCTCGGGGTATTCCTCGCTAACAAGTCCGTCCTGCGGATTAAGAACAACCGCGTGGAACTCACAACCACCCTCGCTTGCCGCTATCATTCCGTGAGGAATAAGGCTGTTATAGAATATCGAATCGCCCTCATGAAGAATGTCCACGTGGTTTCCGACCTGAACCTTAAGAGAGCCCTTAACAATAACATCAAACTCCTGACCGTTATGTGAATTGAGCTTCATAGGAGCATTCTGCTCCTCGGGGATATACGGAAATTTTACAAGGAACGGCTCTGCAAGCTTATCCTTGAACTTTGGAGCAAGGTTATTGTACTCAACACCGTGCTGCTTTAATATTTTAAGTCCCTCGCCCTTTCTTGTAATAGCAAAGGATGTAAGTGTGGAGCTTCTACCCTCAAGAATATCTACAACCTCAACGTCACAAGCCTTAGCGCACTTATAAATAAATGTAAAGCTAAAATCGGTTTCGCCCTTTTCAAGTATCAAATAATCCTCAACCGACACACCCGTAAGCCTTGCAAGCTCCTCAGGCGTATAGCCCTTAGCCTCGCGCAGATCCTTAATTCTGCCTGCGACCTCTTTCAAACTGTAATCCATTTTACTTTTTCCTTTCGTTTACAAAATTTTCCTAATGGTTACTGATTTGAATAAAACAAAAAACTCGCCCCAAAATAAAACCTTGAGACGAGTTTATAACCCGCGGTACCACTCAAATTACGAAAAACAATTTTCGTCACTTACCGAGCTCTGACAAGCTCTTTGCCTTTACGCAGCAATACGGAAGGAGTCTACTGAAGCTCTTGCTCTTTCGGTCCTCCGACTCAGAAGTGATAGGTCATAAGGAATGTGTTGTTATTGCCTTGCACCAACCGACAACTCTCTGCAAGCTTCACACTCCGACCGTCTTCATCACAGTCTTTTGTGATATTCAAATTTACAAAAGAATTATAACACCGATACCGCATTTTGTCAATACTTTTTTCAATTTTTTATAGCATTAAATTAGACTATCCTTTATAAGTAAGCGTTGACCAGAGCATATAATGGTCGGAATAGCTATTTGTAACTACGTTAGGTCCGCTATCCGAAAAATTCGCCGTAGAATAAACGATATTGTCAACGGGCGATTTTCCATCGGGATAGGTTACAACGTTATTTTCCTTACTGTTTACGAGCGTGGAATTTTCAATAACACTGTATTCGTCGAGATTTCTTGTGTTAAAATCTCCTGTGAGTATGAAATTATCGTAGTTTGCAAGCTTATTTGCTATCTCCTTAAACTGCTTAGCACGGCTTGCTCCTCCGCTCTCACCGTCGTAAGAAACGTGTGTAACGAAGAAATGAACCGTTGTACCGTTAACGTCTAACTCTGCGTGCGCAAGTATTCTCTGCTCTGACGATGCCGAGGAAAGCTTTATTAATTCGTGCTTTACTATTGGATATTTACTTATAATAGCAAGTCCGTAGCCGCCTCCATCGTGGTTTATCGCCTTAAAGAACACTCTGTGCTTATATCCTAAATATTTAGCGATTTCAGCCGTCTGATTTACATTACCGTTACGCTTTGTATAGTGGTCAACCTCTTGAAGACCTACTATATCCAAGCCGTTGATGCTTATATTGTTTGCAATCTTTTTAAGATCATATCCTGCCTTTTCAGCATGGAATATATTATAAGTGCCTATTTTGAGGTCGAAGCTCTTTTCGGTTGAAACGGCACCGTCCCTAAGATATGCAATAGCCGAGTCGCTCTTAGCAGTAATAACGCAATTTCTAAGCGCCATTGTGCGCATTTCTTTAGCATTTCCCTCTCTGCTAAACACGCCAAAGCATATTTTTGAGCCCGCGGGAAGCTTTATGGTGCTACCCAACTGAACGTACTGACCGCTCTCGTTAAGATAGCAGAATTTTACGTTATATCCCTCGTAAATAACCTTAAACTGTCCGTATCCGTCGTCGGTCTGCTTTACAGTTGCCGTAACCTCATCGGAATTTACCGCGCAGCTATAGCTTCCCGTATCAAAATGTCCCTTTCTGAAGCGAATGTGAATACAGCTACCCTTATCGGAGTTGTTATCGAATTCTCCGTATGCAAAGTAAGGAAGTAAGCCTGCGGTATCATATGCAAAAATTACACCCGCATATCCGCCTGCGCGATTATTCTTGGCCTCAAAGGTATATTCATAAAGCGTAGTACTATCTATTTCATACATCTCGGTTGAATAATAAGCGCGGTTTTCTCCACCCGATTTAGGAGTAGAGCTAAGAGAATTATCGCTTACGCTTACGTTATACACGTCGTTATAATCATTTTGACTATCGCTTACGTCATTCCACCACTGCGCCTTCATAAGTCCCGAATCATACAAGCTCTTCCAATTAATGCTATTTTCATAGGAAGGCTCGGGCTCTGTTGGCTCATCGGGCTCGGTTGGCTCATCGGGCTCGGTTGGCTCGTCGGGCTCAGTTGGGGCATCAGGCTCATCAGGCTCTGTAACCTCGTCATTATTAGAAATATCCGATTCAACAACGTTATCGGTAATTCCTTGAGTATTCTGCTCACTGCCTATATCGGTAGCATTGTTTTCACCGTTTTCCTTATCACATCCCACAACGGATATCATAAAAACGAATACAAGCAATAGGCTTAATATTTTTAAAAATGATTTTTTCATAAAACGTAACCTCCAAGGTTTATCAAAAATCTACCGCTTAATTATAATAAAACCAAGCCTTTATTTTATATCAAATGTAATATTTAACATCCTTAAGACAATTTTTCATAAGTCTTTTTAGCACCCTCGTGGCCTTGGTCTGCCGCACGCTTGAGCCATTTTCTTGCTTGTGTGTAATCTCTTTCCACCCCATAGCCGTACATATAGAAAATGCCTAAATTGTTTTGCGCATACATATTGCCCTTCTCTGCCGCAAGCTTATACCACTTTACCGCTTCGGCATAGTTCTGTGCTACACCTCTGCCTATATCGTAGCAATAACCGAGATTGCACTGCGCACGCGCATTTCCTTGCTCTGCCGCAAGTCTGTACCATTTTACCGCCTCAGGGTAGCTTTGCGACACACCGATTCCATGCTCGTAGCAATATGCCAAATTCGTCTGTGCCGCCGCATAGCCTTGATTTGCAGAAAGCTTATACCACTTTGTTGCCTCGTAAAGATTTTTCTCTACGCCTCTGCCTATCTCATAGCAATAGCCAAGACTGCACTGTGCGTTTGCATGCCCCCGCTCTGCGGCAAGCTTGTACCACTTTATCGCCTCGGTATAGCTTTCTGCAACTCCTTGACCGTAAGCGTAGGAACAGCCAAGATTATACTGTGCGTCTACGTTGCCCTGATCTGCCGCAAATTTATATAATTTTGCCGCCTCGGCATAGTTTTGAGCTATACCTCTACCGTAATAATAGCAATCGCCAAGAGCGACTTGAGCACTAGCGTGACCTTGATTTGCGGAAAGCTTAAAATATTTTACCGCTTCGGCTTGATTTTGCGCTACGCCCTTGCCCCATCTATAAAAATTTGCAATATTAAACTGCGCAACGGCGCTTCCGTTATCTGCCGCAAGCTTATAAAGCCTTGCCGCCTCGGTATCGCTTTGCTCTACACCGTTTCCATACTCATAGCAATAGCCAAGATTGGTATTAGCGCGCAAATATCCGTTTTGAGCCGACATTTTATACAACCTTACTGCCTCGGCATAGCTCTGCTCAACACCAAGACCTACGTCATAAAAATATCCAAGATTGCATTGCGCCACAGCATTACCGCCATCCGACGCAAGCTTATACCATTTTGCCGCTTCTGCGTAGCTTTGCTCAACGCCATTTCCCTTTTCATAGCAATAACCGAGATTGCCCTGTGCTTCTATGTTTCCTTGATCTGCCGCAAGCTTATACCACTTAACTGCCTCTAAATGATTTTGCACTACGCCATACCCGTTTGCATAGAAAACTCCAAGATTGTATTGTGCTGTAACATTTCCGTTATCTGCCGCAAGCTTATACCACTTAAATGCCTCGGCATAGTTTTGAGGTACACCGTTACCCCTATCATAGCAAAAGCCAAGACTGTTTTGCGCACGAGCATGTCCCTGATTTGCCGCAAGCTTATACCATTTTACAGCCTCGGAATAGCTCTGCTCTACACCTTGTCCAAACTCATAAAATGAACCTATGTTAAACTGTGCGCTCGAATGTCCTTGATCTGCCGCAATCTTGTACCACTTAAACGCCTCAGCATAGCTTTGCTCTACACCTGTTCCGTTTTCATAGCAAAGCCCAAGATTGATTTGCGATTTAGCAAAGCCCTGCTCTGCCGCACGTCTATACCATTTTACAGCCTCGGCGTAGCTTTGCTCCACTCCGTTCAAGCCGTGATAATACACATATCCCAAATTATGCTGAGCCTTGTCAAGCCCCTGCTCTGCGGCAAGAGTATAAAGCTCAATCGCCTTAGGTCCGTTTTTTTCAACGCCCAAGCCAAAATCGTAGCAATATCCAAGTCCATTTTGTGCGGGAGCGTAGCCCTGATTTGCAGAAAGCTCGTAATATCTTACCGACTCCGCATAGTTCTGCTCTATTCCCTCGCCAAGATTATAGCAATATCCAAGCTTGTGCTGTGCGGGAGCATATCCCTGATTTGCAGAAAGCTTATACCACTTTACCGCCTCAACTAAATTTATGGTTACACACTTTCCGTTATAGTAAGCATCTGCGAGGTCGTATTGAGCCTCCGCATTTCCTTTCTCTGCAAGAGCACGGATCTCATTAATCTCATCAATAGTGTAAAAATCCTTGGTCATATCGTGTTTCTCCTTATATATTCAAACGTTTAATCGCTTTAATAAATTCATTGTAACATATTTTTCCAATTATGTCAAGAATTCAATTGACAATCAAATCGCTAAGCACAATAAATTTATCATTCATTCCCTCAAAGGTGTGATCTGCTCCGCAAACCGTAACAACGTTATCGTGATAAAGCCTTAAATAAGGGATATAGCCCACCGACGGATCACGCTCGCCGTAAACGAACGTTACCTTGGCATCGGATAAGCCTTGAAGCGCCTCAACCGATTTATGAAAATTTATCATAAGTGGCATATTAATAAGAAGCATTTTTGAAATCTTAAATTTTCTGCTAAAATATGTAAGCCCAACGTAAGCACCTCGTGACGAGCCTATAAAGCTTAGCGTGCAGGGGACGTCAAATTTCGCCATAAGCTTTTTAATAAGCGCCTCGTCGTACTCAAGCAGGGAGTCATCGGTTGGATAAGGATAGGACGAGCATACCACGGTAGCGCCAATGCTATCGTTTATTCTGCGAGCCATTTTTAAATATTTATCATCATATCCGCGTATATCTCCACCCGCACCGCACTTTATAAAAAATATATTCTCGTTTCCGTTTATCACGCCGTACTCCAGCGTGTGACCGTCTATGACCGTGCTAACGGCTTTATCAAAATCCATATAAATCCTATTCCGCTTAATATTAATAAGCAAAAGGAGGCAACCTCAATAAAGCCTTGAGATAACCTCCTTTAACGTAAAATATAATTAATTTAATCCTCTTTTTTCTTTTTAATGATTGCTACGCAGGAGAGGATAGCCACAGGCAGGGCTATTCCCGCCGCAATCGCAGAGCCGCATCCGTCGCCGGACTCACCGGTTTCAGATGAGCTTTCCGAGCCGTCAAGACCTGTGCCACCGCTTACGTTAAGCTTAAGCGTTACAAGGTCGCAAAGCTTGCCATTGTTAAATTTAACAACGTATGTAACGGTATGCTCTCCCTCGCTAAGACCCGAGGTGTCGGCATCAATATCAAAGGATTTTGCCTTGTCGCCCGCCTTTTGCTTTACCGTTGAGCTTGCGCTCTTAGCCTTAGAGCCCAAAACAACGCTCTCTGAGTCACCGTCAAAGTAATATCCAAATTCCTTTATAGCCGCCGAAAATCCTGCAAAGCCCTCAATACCAAGTCTTTGACCTGCGGATATCTCAAAGGTGTCTACCTCTTTTATCTTTGTATCGTCAAGAGTGTACTTGCTAATACCGCTTCCGATATGCTCCTTAACCTTCTTTATATCGGAATTAATAGCGTATTTATTGGCAACAACGGAAAGCTTTGTTTCCTCGGGCTCGGGAGCTTTTGTAGACGTCAACTGATAAATAGGCGCACCGCCCGTGCCTACCATATATCCAGTCTGTCCGTTGTAGCTTACCTGATAACAGGTTTTATTAACTATCTTAGTTACCTCAAATACCGTTCCGTAGGGAATAACAGTGTAATCATCGCCACTAAGATTTGTGGTTTTGTAAAGATTCTTATCGGTTTCGCCTATCCAAAGTCCCGTGGTAGGGTTCTCGCCCGTATAGTCAACCTTTAAAGCCTTATCATTGGTCTTGTAGGGAGGAGTACCAAAGCCAAGAAATTTTTCGTGGTTTCTGCTATAGCTCTTGCAGAAAACTCCACCGCCCTCTGCGTCAAATGCTCCGCCGCTTGTATTTCCCTCTATGGTATAAACCTTTCCGTCCTTACAATAGCGAACGATACCGATGTGTCCGCCTCCCTTAAAGAAAACGAGGTCGCCCGCCTTGGGTGTGTAATTACTACCCGCATCGTGCGCGTAGCCTGCATTTTTCATATTCTCATACCAACGAGGACAGTAAATATCACGCCAAATAGTCTGTATTGAGGTGCTTGTGGTCGCTCTGGACTGGAACAATGCAAAGGAAACGTACGCCGCACACCATGCATAAGCCGAGCCCTCGCCGTAATTACGGCAAAACTCAGTGTAGTTTTTGCTACCGTTTTGAGTACCGTTAAAGCCCGATGTATTATTTCCCTCCGAATAGCTAACGTGAGCAAGCGCAACCGCCAAGGTGTCGGTAACACCGTCGCCTGTAAGCTCTATTGAGGTAAGATTTTTATACCATCTTGAATTTTTATAGGCCTCCGAAACACCCGCAGCACCCGTTGCATAGGAAATCTTCTCCGCCGATGCAGTTATCGTAAGCATCGAAAGAAGCATCAACGCACAAAGAGCAACGCTAAGCACTCTAATTATCCTTTTCTTCATAATTATATATTCCCCTTTAATTCTAAGCAATTTTCAGCAATTACCCGTATGGAAAATTTATACTCCATATATCTTAATTGTATCATTTTTTTAGTACCTTGTCAACAAAATCAAGCCTCCGCTAAAAATCTTTGTGAATATACGCTAATTTATTTAATTGTTTTTTATTAACTTTGCAGAAGAAATAATTATCAATATTCAAAAATCGCTTTCCCAATCAATTCAACCTATCTGCTCACGCAAGCACTAAAGCCTTGTTATTCCTTTATATTGCTAAGATTTTGCCATTTTTTAGTGTTGACAAAAGGATTTATTTGTGATACAATATTATAGATAATATCAAAATATAAATATGATAATTATAACAACAAATAAAACACAGGAGTCAATGCTTTATGAAGTATTCTGAATTGTCTTCAAAGCCCGATTTTTCCGAAATTCATGCCGAAACGGAAAAATTTTGGTCCGAAAACAAGATTTTTGAAAAGTCGGTAGAAAAGAATGCCGACAGTGAGGTCGTATTCTACGACGGCCCTCCCTTCCCCACGGGTAAGCCTCACCACGGAACAGTGCTTGTATCCTTTATTAAGGATATGATTGCAAGATACCAGACTATGAAGGGTCACAGCGTTCCTCGAGTTTGGGGCTGGGACTGCCACGGTCTTCCCATTGAAAATCAGGCAGAAACCCTTATGGGAATTACCGATAAGAACGAAATCGAGGACTCTATCGGTATCGATAAGTTCAACGAGAAGTGCTTTGAGATAGTATCAAGCAACAACGAATCCTGGCGTGATTACATCCGTCAGATGGCTCGTTGGGTTGACTACGACAATGCATATAAAACGATGCATCCCACCTTTATGGAGAGCGTTATGTGGGCGTTTAAGACCTGCTACGATAAGGGACTTATCTACAAGGATTACCGCGTTACCCCCTACTGTACGCACTGCGAAACCTCGCTTTCTATCTCCGATACGAGAGAGTCGGATTCCACCCGTCCCCGTCAGGACAGATGGGTAGTTGTTAAGTTCAAGACCGCCGACGTTATCGACGGCAAGCCCGTATATTTGCTTGCTTGGACAACCACGCCTTGGACACTCCCCTCCAATATGTGTCTTGCGGTTGGCGCATCCTTGACCTACGCTTACGTTGAGGTGGGCGACGAGATATTCGTTGCGGGCAAGGAAACTCTTGCTAACTTTGAAAAGGTATTTGGCAAAGAGCCTAAAATCGTTAAGGAGTGCGTAGGCGCTGACCTCGTTGGAAAGTCCTACGAGCCCTTGTTTAACTACTTTGCAGGCGAAAAGGCGGCTCATCCCAGCGTATTTACCGTTGTTACCGCTGATTACGTTGGCTCTGAGGAGGGTGTTGGTATAGTTCATACCGCTCCCGCATTCGGTGAGGACGACTACTGGACCTGCAAGAACAATCAGGTTCCGCTTGTTAACCCCGTTGACGCAAAGGGTAGATTTACCCCCGACGTTACAGACTTCTATCCGCTTCAGGGCGAGAAGAACGTTATCGAGATGAACCCCATCGTTATCCGCTTCCTTTATGAAAACGGAAAGGCGGTTGCCGACGGAACCATCGAGCATAACTATCCTCACTGCTGGCGCTGCAAGCGTCCTCTTATCTACAAGGCTATGGATGCTTACTACTTTGACATTGGCAAAATCAAGAGCCGTCTTATCGAGCTTAACGAGGACATCAACTGGATTCCCGAAACCGTTAAGCACGGACGCTTTGGTAACTGGCTTGACGGTGCGCGTGACTGGAACATTTCACGTAACCGCTACTGGAGTACTCCTATTCCGATTTGGAAGTGTGAGGACGAGAGCTGTGACCACCAAGAGGTTCTTGGCAGCATAGACGAGATTTATCAGAGATCGGGAGTTAAGCTTACCGACCTTCACAGACAGTTTATGGATGAGGTTACCTTTACCTGTCCCAAGTGTGGCAAAACCATGCGACGTATCCCAGAGGTTCTCGACTGCTGGTTTGAGAGCGGAAGCGTTCCCTTTGCTCAAAAGCACTATCCCTTTGAAAACAAGGATTGGTTTGACAGTCACTTCCCGTCCGACTTTATCGTTGAGTACACAGGACAGATTCGTTGCTGGTTCTACTACCTCCACGTTCTTGCAGTTGCGCTCTTTGACCGTCCCGCATTCCAGAACTGCGTAGTTCACGGAACAATACTTGCTAAGGACGGTAAGAAGCTTTCCAAATCCTCAAAGAACTACACCGACCCGATGGAGCTTATGCAGAAGTACGGCACCGATGCGTTCCGCTTGTACCTCTACCAGACAAACGCTATGCTTATCGGCGACCTTCTCTTTGACGATAACGGAATCTTAGACTCCTATCAGCAGCTTATTCTTCCCTTCTGGAACGCTTGCAACTTCTATATTTCCTACGCAAACATAGACGATTATCGCCCCGATGCTAACATCGTTCCCAACAGCGACAATCAGCTTGACAAGTGGGTGCTTGCAAAGCTTTACCAGACCGAGAAGGCTATTACCGAGAATATGGATAACTACCAAATCAACCACTTCGTTGAGCATTTGCTCTCCTTGGTTGACGGTATAACCAACTGGTACATTCGCCGCTCGAGAAGAAGATTCTGGACAACAGGTCTTACCGAGGATAAGAAGCAGGCGTACGATACGCTTTACTACGTTCTCGTTAACACCGCAAAGCTCTTTGCTCCCGTTGCTCCTATCATCTCCGAGAAGATTTACAAGATACTTACCGACGATTACTCGGTACACCTTGCAGATTGGCCTGTAATTCCCGAGGAATTTAAGAACGAGGAGCTTGTTGCAAACGTTGATCTCGTTCAGGATATCATCACTCTTGCACGCTCTATCCGTAACAAGAACAGAGTTAAGAACCGTCAGCCCTTAAGCGAGCTTAAGCTTGCGGTTTCCGACCCGAGCCGTCTTGCAAGCGTTTCTGAGTTTATCGACGTTATCGCCGAGGAGCTTAACGTAAAGCAGGTAGTTCTTGCAGAGGACGTAAGCGCTATTGCAACCGTTAAGTGCGATCCTAACTTTAACGAGATTAGAAACCGTTATCCCTCCCGTATTCCAGAGATAATCAAGGCGGTTAAATCCAACAAGTACCGCATAGACGGAGATTTTGCAATTCTTGACATAAACGGCACCGAGGAAAGCTTTGATAAGGCTATCATTCTCGTAACCTATATTGCAAAGGAAGGACTCTTCGTTGCAAGCCAAAACGGTATCGTAGTATCGCTTGACCTTACTATAACCGATGCGCTTCGTGCCGAGGGTGTTGCGCGTGAGATAGTTCGTAACGTTCAGGATACGAGAAAGAAGATTGGCTACGAGATTATGGATAAGATAATGATCTACTCCCCCAACGCCGATATCTTCCCCGCAGAGTGGACCGATTACATCTGCTCCGAAACAATGGGTATTTACGGCGAGGTAACTAACCCCGACGCCACCGTTAAGGTTTCTATCGACGATGATAAGACCATCGAGATATTGATAAAAAAGGCTTAAAATAATTTAAAATCAATATAGCTTAAAAGCATAAAAACCGCAGATTGATTTTCTGCGGTTTTTGTGTTATAATAAATTATAAGGTTATAAAATCAAAGGAGAAGTTAATATTATGAAGCAAAGCAGCTCTTACCGCACTCTTGGAGTTATGATAGATATGTCGCGCAACGCCGTTATGAGCCTTGACGGACTTAAGCGCTTTTTGCCATTGCTTAAGCAAATGGGCTATAACTGCGTTATGCTTTACACCGAGGATACCTACGAGGTTAACAACGAGCCATATTTTGGCTATATGCGAGGTCGCTACACAAAGGCGGAAATGAAGGAAATAGACGCCTTCGCTACATCCTTGGGTATGACGGTTATTCCCTGTATTCAAACGCTTGCGCATCTTAAAACTATATTTAGATGGGATAAGTTCCCCCGCGATTGCGACGATATTCTTTTAACGGATGACGAGCGAACCTACGAGCTTATAGAGAATATGCTTGCAACGCTTTCCGAATGCTTTGCCTCGCGCAAAATACACATCGGTATGGACGAGGCGCATATGCTTGGCAGAGGCGCACACCTTGATAAGCATGGATACGAAGTTGTTAGCGTAATAATGAAGCGCCACCTTGAAAGAATATGCCAAATCGCCAAAAAATACGATTACGAGCTTATGGTATGGTCGGATATGTTCTTCCGTCCGTGGAATAACGGCGAGTACGTCGCTCCACGGTGCGAAATCCCCCAGGAGGTGGTGGACTCCCTGCCAAAATCGGTAATACCGGTTTATTGGGACTACTACCAAAGCCGAGAATCGGTTTATAGCGATATGATAGAAAATCACAAGCAGCTATCCGACAACGCTTGGTTTGCGGGTGGTGCGTGGTGCTGGCTTGGATTTATTCCGTTTAACCGTTTTACCCTAAAATCAATGATTCCTGCCCTTAACGCCTGCAAAAAGCATCAGGTAAAGGATATAATATTTACGATGTGGGGCGATGACGGTGCGGAATGCTCGCATTTTTCACAGCTGCCGTCACTGTTTTATCTTGCCGAGTACGCAAAGGGCAACACCGACGAGGCGAGTATAAAGACAAAGTTCAAAAGACGCTTTGGCATCGACTTTGACGAGTTTATGAATATCGATTGCCCGAACGATGTTATCGAGCAGGACGGAATGCCTGCAAACCCCTCAAAATATATGCTATATTCCGATTGCTTTAACGGCTTTTTGGACTACACTATTGAGGTCGGTGCGGGCGCTAAATATAAGGAGTACGCCGCAAGGCTTTACCAAACGGCAAAAAAGAGCCGTAAATACGGCTACGTATTTACTACCGCCGCAAGGCTCTGCGACGTACTCGAGATTAAATACGAGTTAGGTCTTAGAACGCGCACAGCCTATGAAAAAGGCGATAAGAGCGAGCTTAAGCGACTTGCGGAGTGCGAATACGTAGAGGCAAGAAAACGCCTACAGAGGTTTATTAAAGCCCTTGAAAGACAATGGATGAGCGAGAACAAGCCTCACGGCTTTGACGTGCAGGAAATGCGCTTAGGAGCCCTCCTTTACCGCCTTGACTCCTGCCGCCGTCGCATATTGGATTACACAAACGGCAAGCTTGAACGCATAGAGGAATTAGACGAGCCCCTCCTCCCATTCCATAGCAAAAATACGAGCTTCCAATTTAATCAAACAAAAATCACAACAACGGTAAATACACAGTGATTTTGAAATATTAATTTTTTATCTAAAAATAAACTCAACTGTAATAATTTATCAATAATATTTTTCTCCTCCCGGCGCAAACTAACTTCAAACGGAAAAATTCCGTTTTTAAGGAGGATATCAATTATTATGATTATGGATAGAATTGCCTTACTGATTACCGTTATAGGCGCTCTAAACTGGGGTAGCATCGGTCTTTTTGGCTTTGACCTCGTTGCTTGGATATTTGGCGGTCAGGAAGCCATTGGTAGCCGTATCGTCTACACCATCGTTGCGCTTGCGGGCATTTGGTGCATCTCGCTCATTTTCCGAGCAAGAGAAAGATTCCACGCACTTGATGAGTAACTCTTAAAATAAAAAAGACTCTCTTTGGCTTTACGGTCAAAGCAGAGTCTTTTATTTTATTCGATTATTCAACAAAGCTATTATGTACTATCAAAAACTCAACGGTTTTATCGTAGAGCATCGAATCATAAACGAGTGAGGAAAGCTCCTCGCGCACATACTCCTCGGAATACTTGTAGTTTTCGGCATATTTCTCAACGTATTTATCAAAGAACGCCGTTTTCTCCTCATCGGTAAGGGCTATTCCCTCCTTTTTGCGTATAAGCTCAAGGGTAAGATCGCTCTTAACCATTTTTCTCGCCTGCGCCTTCATGGTAACGTTATCCTCGCCAAGCGCATCAAGCATAGCCTCGTAGCGCATATCCGCCTCCTCGGCGTAATAGCGATATTGAACTTTTAGCTGCTCAAAATAATAATCAACCGTTCCCTCGGGATATCTTTTTACGCTACTGTTTGCATCGATATAAGATATAAGCGCCTCCTCCTTGGTTTTATCGCCAAGCTTAAGCTCAAGGTCCTTATACTTACAAAGCGAAACACATTCCTCAAGCTCCTCAGGCGACATCTCGGATATTTTAACGGTTGATTTTCCTGAGCAGGATGAAAGCGCCAAAAGCAGAAGCGACGCCACTATTATTAAATTTAATATGCGTTTTAACATAGCATCCTCCTATAGCCTCCTATAAAAAAGAAACAGTAGCACTAAATTCATTTAGCCTACTGTTCTTTTATGGATTACTTGCTCTCTTCAACAGCGAGAACCTCTTTACCTGCATAATAACCGCAAGCCTTGCATACACGGTGGCTCTTTACGAATTCACCGCACTTGGGGCACTTTACCATGCCGGGAAGAACGAGCTTCCAATTGTTAGATCTTCTTTTGTCTCTGCGAGCCTTAGAAACTTTTCTCTTTGGTACTGCCATAATTACACCTCCTCAAAAAGTGGATACACCCTTTATCAGTTTATATTAATATTATTTTTTGTCTTCTTCATCATCGTCGTCAAAAAAATTCGCAAGAATTGCAAAATGTGGATTTATCTCCTTTGTGGAGCATCCGCAATCGCCCTCGCTTTTCGGCTTACCGCACTTAGGACAAAGTCCCTCGCAGTCCTCCGAGCAAAGCAATCTAAACGGGAAGCTTAAAACAAGCTCCTCGCAAAGAGTATCGTCCACCGAAA
Organism: Eubacteriales bacterium; assembly: GCA_045634485.1. GTDB lineage: Bacteria > Bacillota > Clostridia > Oscillospirales > CAG-272 > HGM12713. The sequence goes on from JAZRAJ010000034.1 coordinate 16,446, forward strand.
GCTCGTGACCGTCTATAACGACGTATTCATCCTCAAGCTCCTCAAGACGCTCCTCATCAATCGTACCTTCGGTTGTAACCGTGCGCTCAAAGTCAAGAGAGAAAACTCCGTCAACCGGAGCAAGACATCTTGCGCACCTTCCGTGATAGGAAAGCGTTGCCTTAAGCTTTAGGCGCATATAGCCGCTATTGTCTGTGAGAACACCGACAACGTGAGCATCGTCAAAGCTTACCGAATCGATTTGTTCGGGAGAAAGCATATAGTCTATATCGATCTTTTTTACCTCACCGCGAAGAAGCGGAGCAACGTCAAGGACCATATTTCCTCCGTATTATAATTGCCTATTTTTTTATTGACACAAAATGCGACGTTAATATTATAATAGATTTTGCTTCAATTGTCAAGTGTTTTTTTAAAATATCTTCATATAAAAATATTTTATTCGATTTTTTTAATATTTAGCGCAAACTATTTACTTTTTTGGCTCATTTATGATAAAATATAATCGTAAAATTATAAAATTCACACGGAGAACGATATGCAAGGCTACACCTTATTTTCCTTCGATTCATTTCCTATAGATATATTACCAAAAAGAAAGGAGCGCTCCTCCAAGGGCGACTACGGCAGAGTGCTTTGCGTTTGCGGCTCTGTTGGAATGTCGGGCGCCTCCTACCTTTGCGCAAGGGCTTGCTACCGAGTTGGCGCAGGACTCGTTGAAATATTCACTCCCGAGGAAAACCGTGCGGTGCTTCAAGCCTCACTTCCCGAGGCGATAGTTACCGCCTACAACGAGAAAAATATGACTGAGCTTTTGCTAAGCTCCTTAAAGAAGGCAAGCTGTGTTGTAGCGGGATGTGGGCTTTCTATCTCCCCCACCTCACGCACGCTTCTCTCAACGCTTTTAGAAAACCTCGATACGGCTAAAACGCCTCTTATTCTTGACGCCGATGCGCTAAATCTTGTATCAAAAAATCCGTCATTCCTAAAGCGCATCAAGGGAGCAATAATAACCCCTCATATGCTTGAATTTTCACGTCTGTCGGGCGTTTCGGTTAAAGAGGTATTAGACTCTCCCGAGACGTTTGCACTTGATTACGCAAGAAAAAATTTGCTTATATGCGTGCTTAAGGACCACAACACGGTGGTAAGCGACGGAGGCGACAAAATTTATATAAACAACACCGGAAACAGCGGAATGTCAACTGCGGGAAGCGGTGACGTCCTTGCGGGCATAATAGCAGGTCTCGCCGCTCAAAGCCGTTGCGCAAGCCTTGATATCGCCGCACTCGGAGTGTATATCCATGGTCTTGCGGGAGATATCGCCGCAAAGCATCTTTCGGAATATTCGCTTATGGCAAGTGATATCATTGATGCCCTGCCTGCCGTTTTTAACAGTATTTAACGAAGCAACGTATTTATGGGGCTACTCGCCCCATACCCTCGCAAGTTTTTTGAAAAAAACTTGACTAAAAACTTTCACACTGGGTTTTCTTTTGGTTAACATTCTGCGTGCGATGAAGCGGGTGTTTTGTAGGGACAGGTGCAGTGCGAACATAGATGGTTTAACCGTCGAGCGCATACATTATGGCAAAAAAATAAACCCCAGTTTCAAAGTTTTTGAAAGATGGGGTACGGGGAAGAAAAGCTTTTTTCAAAAAGTTTTCTTCCCCGCCTAAAAAACAATCTAATCCTATAATCCCGCTTTTTCTTTGGCACAAGAGGCGCAAAGAAAAAGCTTGGCAAAAAGAAAGCGCCGTAATTATGGGGCTACTCGCCCCAAACCCTCGCAAGTTTTTTGAAAAAAACTTGACTAAAAACTTTCAAACTCTGGTGCAGTGCGAACATTGTGCGTTCGAGCGTTGAACGCATAAAACAAATAAAAAACACCCTTAACACATTTTTCAAGGTTTTTGAAAGATGGGGTTTCGGGGAAGAAAAGCTTTTTTCAAAAAGTTTTCTTCCCCGCTATAAAACACTCATAAAATTCATTAAGGAACAAAAATGACAGAAAAAGAGATAAATTATACAGAGCTTGATGAGCTAATAGCAATAAAGGCAAGCAAGGGCAAGATACTTTCGGTGGATTTTGGCGACGTAAGAACCGGTCTTGCGGTAAGTGACGCATCAAGATTATTAGCATCGGGTATAGGGTATATAAGCGTTGGCGGAATAGAAAAGACCGCAGAGGCGATAGCCGAGAGCGCCAAGGAAAACGGTGCGGTTGCGGTAATAGTCGGCTTACCCGTAAATATGGACGGAAGTCAGGGCTCACGCGCCGAGCGATGCAAAAAGCTTGCAAGGCTTGTAAAGGAGGCATCGGGGCTTTTGGTTTCAACCTTTGACGAGCGAATGACAACTATGACGGCGGCTCGTTATTTAAACGAAACCAACACTCGTGGCAAAAAGCGAAAGGGCGTAATTGACACTCTTTCGGCTCAGATTATATTGCAAAACTGTCTTGACAGGCTTAAAAATCTATAACGAGGATATAATTATTATATATGAGTAACAAAGGCGTTCAAAATTGCGAAAGCTGTGAATTTTACGACTATGACGAATATCTCGACGCATACGTCTGCAGCGTTTCGCTTGACGAGGATGAAATGGTAAACTTTCTGGGTAAAAACACCAAGGGTTGCCCTTATTACCGATATTACGACGAATATAAGAGCGTTCACAAGCAGATTTAGGAGATAGTTTATATATAAGATTTTCGTTACCTTTTTTGAAAAAAAGGTAACACCAAAAAACTTTCTGTAAGGAAAGCTTTTGGCTTACATCGTGCGCTCAAATATTATTTAGATAAAAATAACGTAAATTATGTTTATTTTCCTATAACACACCCCTACAGATTTGTGCGAGCATTACGTGTTCAAGTATTCAACGCGTTAAAAAAACAATTTTCAATCCCTTTTTAAAGTTCTTTGAAAGGGGTACGGGGAAAAGCTTTCTTGTAAAGATTGTTTTCCCCGTAATAAAACAAACCATCTCATTTTTAACGTTTCGGAGGATAATATGCCCGAAAAGCAACGAGAGAAATTTTCGAATATATTCGACTATCTCAAATGGCGAGGCGATCTTGAATTTTCTAAGGTTGGCGTTTGCGAGGTCGATTCACTTATATTTTCACTTTTGAGCTATATAGATTATAGCGACGTAGTGCCGTCCGAAATATCCGAAGTACGCAAGCCGCCAGTGCTTTTAACTATTACAAAAAGGTATTTGCAGGCGCATACGGGCGGAGATCTTCCGTCGCTTGGTCTTATGCTATCAAGAGAAATAATTAAGCTTTTAGTAAGAGCCTCAAAAAGTCGTCGGTTTGGACTTATATCTCCCTTGTGCTTTGTAAACCGTATATCAACCACCGAGAAAATGCAATTTTCGGCAATGGCGTTCGCGCTTGAAAACGGCGATACGGTTGTTGTGTACCGAGGTACAGACGATTCCATAGTCGGCTGGCGCGAGAATTTTAATATGAGCTTTATATACCCGGTGCCTGCACAAAAGGAGGCGGTGGCGTTCCTTGAATACGTCGCGTCCAAAACAAAGGGACGGATATACGTTACGGGGCACAGTAAGGGCGGAAATCTTGCCGTTTATGCAGGTGTTAAGGCTTCGGCACAAGCGCGTCAAAGAATAGAAAAAATATATAGCAACGACGGACCGGGATTTGACCAAGCGTTTATTAGCGGTACGGATTATAAATCTATGAGGGGTAAAATCGTTTCAATTTTGCCGCAATCCTCAATTGTAGGAATGCTACTTGAAAACGCTAATAATTATACCGTTGTAAAAAGCAATTCCGTGGGACTTTTCCAACACGACGGTCTTTCGTGGGCGGTTATGGGCGACAAGTTTATTCATCTTGATTCGCTTACAAAAAACAGTCAAAAGGTTGACCAAAATATGAAAAAAATGCTTGCGGGAATGACACGCGAGGAGCGTCAACATTTTGTTGAAGCTCTGTTTGATGCAATTGAGAGTCAAACAGGCGCTACTACTCTTACCGAATTAAATTCGGATAAAATGAAGCTCTTTAAGGTTTGGAACGCTCTTGATGATAAATCAAAGGCTCAAATCCGTATCTTTGCGGGAGTGTTTATTGGTAAAAATAAAAAATAATTTATAACTATTTTGCATTGTAAAAATATGTTGATTTTATGCCAAACAAATCGTTTTGGTGTTATCCTGAGCGTCAGTGACATGCTCGACGGTTTTTAGGTTCAAAGCTAACAAAAAGCCTTCTCTTGTGAGAGAAGGGGGACCGCTTGCGGTGGATGAGTAGATTTTCAGAGAAGCTTAATTGAAATTTGGTGCTAACTCGTTAAATATTCGGACACCTCATCCGTCAACCACGTCGTTCGCTTTGCTCTCTTGGGTTGCCACCTTCTCCCACTGGAGAAGGCTTAGAGATGTGATACTTCCGACAACAGTTTGAAGCAAAGTAAAAAACGCTTTTTTAACAATCAACAATTAAAATAATGGCAAAAAATAAGACCTCCAGTTGCAAAGTTTTTGGAAGATGGGGTACGGGGAAGAAAAGCTTTTTTCAAAAAGTTTTCTTCCCCGCCTAAAAAACATAAAACCTCACAATCCCGCTTTTTCTTTGGCACAAGAGGCGCAAAGAATAAGCTTGGCAAAAAGAAAACGCCGTTTTTTATGGGCTCTGCCCAAACCCGCAAGCTTTTGAAAAAGCTTGACCAAAACTTTCAAACTCTGGTGCAGTGCGAACATAGATGGTTTAACCGTTGAGCGCAGGCATTATGGAAAAAAACTAAAACCCCAAGTTTCAAAGTTCTTGAAGGATAGGGGTGTGGGGAAAGGAAAGCTTCTT
>JAZRAJ010000035.1:0-33227 GCA_045634485.1 Eubacteriales bacterium
CCACCTGTTTCAATAACTGCGTACATGAAAAGCACCTCTCTTTCTTCTAGACTCGCTAATACGGGCGGCGTTTAAACGCACTTAAAAAGCCCGAGAATTACGCGGCATATTATTATAACACATTCTTTAAAGAAATGTCAATAGCTTTTTACACTTTTTTTCAATATTTTATATAAATTTATATAAAAATATTAGAAAAACTCACTCATATCCTCTTTACGCAACGAGGTTCTTAAAATGCTGTAATATTCCTCGGTCATGCTACCCGAAAGTATATCAGTCTTCCCCTTAAGAGCCGTTATAAGCATTTCGGGATTTAGATACTGAGTTGACGATGCGCTAAGCACTACGTTAAGCGCAATATCTCCTCTTTCGGCGTTATATTCTGCCTTAACGCTCTTTATAAGCGGAATAATATCTATCTCTCGCTCGCCCGACTTACCCTTCTTAATCATATTTAAGGGCGACGTAGTAAGAACACTCGCTATTTCCCTTGCCATATCCTCGCTTGCACCGTTTGTATGTATGCAAATATCGTAGGATGCGTAGGCTATGCTTGAAAAATCATTTTTAGGCTCATAGACCTCGGTAATATAAAACTCATCGGTCATTTCGGCATTGAGTCTTTCCTTAAGCTCGTCAAGCGGCATCTCTCTTGAAAGTCTGATATCAAGATACTCGCAAACGCTCTCGCTTCCAACACTGAGCGGTGTTGAGAAAACAAGCTTTATGTGAGGGTTAAAGCCCTGAGTATACCAAACCGGTACACAGGCTCTAACGAGTATTCTGTTAAAGGTTCTCTGCAAATCAAGATGCGAGATATACTGAAGCGTTCCCACCTTGCAAAACTTAAGTCTTACCACCTTTGGATTAGGCAGCTCGGGGCGAGAAAGCATTTCCTTTTTTTCTATTAGTTTGCTTTTGCGTTCGGACAACATGTTCCCTTACCTCCAAGCTTATTTGCTCCGCATCCGCTACATTTTTCACGGCAATGCGGTGTGGTGCTTTCGGCATAAGCGCGGTCACGCTCTCTGCGCAAAAACTCCTTTGTAACTCCGCAATCTATAACGTCCCAAGGCAAAACCTCGTCAAGACCGAAGGCTCTGTTTGCATAGAAAGCGGGGTCTAAGCCGCTTCTTTCAAGCACGGATATCCACTTATCGTAGTCAAAGCACTCGTCCCAAGCGTCAAACCTAAAGCCCTCCCTGCAAGCAAGCTCAAGGGCTGCTGCAAGTCTTCTATCTCCCCTTGCAAGCACCGCCTCTATACGGCTAACCTTTGCATCGTGATAGGTATATTTTATCTTTCGGTCGGTTATCTTGGAGCGAAGATGATCCTGCTTATTGGCAAGCTCCTCCAAGGTATCCTGCGCCTCCCACTGGAAGGGTGTGAAGGGCTTAGGAATAAAGCAGGAAACGCTTATAGTTACCTGAGGCTTCTTTGCCTTATTTCTATTAGGACACTGATAATACGCATCTATAACTCGTGAGGCGAGAGTTGAGATACCCTCGATATCCTCGTAGGTTTCGGTTGGCAAGCCATTCATAAAATAAAGCTTAACCGCATTTTTGCCCGCCTCAAACGCAACGCTTACCGCACGGAGAAGGTCGCCCTCTCTTACGTTTTTATTAATAACGTCACGAAGCCTTTGAGTTCCCGCCTCGGGAGCAAAGGTTAGCGACGAGGATCGCACGGAGGCTACCTTATCCATAAGCTCCTTAGTAAAGCTATCCACTCTCAGTGACGGAAGTGAGAGGCTTACCATATTTTCATCAGTCCATTCAAGAAGATTTGTGGTAAGCTCCTCAAGCTGACTGTAATCGCTTATCGAAAGCGATGTAAGCGATATCTCATCGTAGCCCGTGCTTTCAAATAGGCACTTAGCCTGCTTGTTTAGAGTTTCGGCGCTCTTTTCTCTTACGGGTCTATAAATAATACCCGCTTGGCAGAAGCGACAACCACGGATACAGCCACGGAACACCTCAAGCATTATTCTATCGTGAACCGTTTCGATGTAAGGCATTACAACCTTTTTAGGGAAATAGGACTTATCCATATCGGTCATTATTCTCTTTTGAACAGTTTTTGGAATGTCGTCGTATTTAGGGGTATACGCCTTTATCGTGCCATCGTCGTTATATGTAACCTCATAAAGCGAGGGAACATATATTCCAACTATGGTTTTAGCCGCCTCGTGAAGATAAGCCTCCTTGGTGTATCTTCCCTCGTCGCGCATTTTTATATAAAGTCTGCAAAGCTCGGGGAGCATCTCCTCGCCCTCTCCGATATTGAAAAGGTCAAAAAAATCCGCAATCGGCTCGGGATTATACGCACAGGGTCCACCGCCTATTACTATCGGCATAGAATCATCACGCTCGGAGGCACGAAGTGGAAGTCCCGCAAGCTCGAGCATATTAAGCACGTTAGTGTAGCTCATTTCATACTGAAGCGTGAAGCCTATCATATCAAACTCGGATATAGGATCTCCGCTTTCGCAGGCGGTTAGAGGAATATTATTTTCCTTCATCTTCTCCTGCATATCTATCCACGGGTTATATACTCTTTCGCACCATACGTCATCCTCCTCGTTAAGAACACCGTAAAGTATTCTCACTCCGAGGTTTGACATTCCTATTTCGTAGGTATCGGGAAAGCAAAACGCAAATCTCGCCTTAACCTTACTCTTATCCTTTATAATCTGTCCGTACTCGCCACCCGAATATCTGCCGGGCTTAGTTACAGATTTTAAAATACTGCTTGTGTTTTTGTTCATTAGTTTTTCCTATCCTAACAACTGAGCCATTTAGCAGAATTACCTACTAAACGACTCAGAATTTTTTATTTTCTTTTATTAAATATAAATCTATCTCTTTGCGGGAATTTCCACGCCGTAAGTCCTGCCATAATAGCTCCGCTAATAAGCCAGTATGCTAAAACAACGAGCCAATTTACCGTCATAAGCTTTTCCGAAAGCACGAGCATTAGCGCACTAAACGCACCAAGACAAATAAGCGCACCCGAGCATATATTAATAAGCTTACGAAGCCTTGAAAGCTTTTTAGCATTTGAAAGCGCAACCGCAAGATTAAGCCTTGAGCCTCTTGCTATAACGCAAAGGTCCTCGCCCATAACCGAATAGAGGGCGCTTGCCTTATGCTTATGCTGCTCAAGCGAATAATCAACTGCGCTCTTATGCACAACATTTATCGGAGCCCCCTTGAAGGGTCTTAGCCTTGCAATAAGCTCTGCGCTTATCATAGGATCATAGGTTTGCACTGCGCAGGATATCTTATCCTCGCCAAGCTTTTGAACGATGCTATAAAAGGTTTCGTTTATCTTATATTTTACCGCTATTCTTGCACTGGCTCTATTATTAATGGAAACGCAAAGCGTGAATATCTTATCCTCATATCTTGCCAAAACGGCATCGGGGAAAGAAATTCCGTAGCGTGCCATAAATTGCTCGTCGCCTATAAGAACAGAATAGCTTGAACCCACGAGCGCCTCAATACCACCCTTCGCCACTCTGCTTATCTTGCACGCGCCCAAGGGTTGAACGTTGATGCTTGAAAATGCAGATTTAAGCGGTCCGCCAACCTCGGAATAAACCGAATTAAGGCAGGATAGCAGCACCGACTTAGGCGTTGAATCGTACATAGCGAGGTTTACGCTCTTTGAGCTACACTCCTCAAAAATGTGGAGATCGTCAAAAACAATCATATCGCACTTATCGATGCTCTCGGCAGAGCCCTCGGAGGCAAACGCCGCACCGTAGGCATAATTCTGCTTGCTTAAGCGCTCAAAGGGAGCCCACTCAAGAACTAATGCGGTTATCGGCATCATAAGATTAAAGGTTAGCGCAAATGCCGCTGCCGCAACCCAAGCCTCCTCGTATATAATACCAGAAACGATGGTAAGGATAAACGCCGAAACGATAGCCGCCGCTATCCAACCAAAGGTTGCTCTGTTCTTTCTCGACTCGACGTCGCTTGCGTCAAAAAATCCGCTTGCCGCCTCAACGTTTTGAGGCGCATAGACGAGAGTTTTTTCATCAAGACCGCCGAGATACATCTTTTCGGCTATAGAGCCTCTGCCCTCGCTTTTAAGCAAGGTATACTTAAATTTTTCAACCTCGGTGGTATCGTCAAAGAGATATTCCATAAAGTAATATTCATATCCCCTTATTTCGGAAACAAGCCTCATAAGCTCGGAAAGCTCTGCAAAAACTATCACAAGCGCCGCACAAAAATGGAAGGTTGGGGGAATTTCCTTACGCTCAAATACTACTACGAAGTCGTAGAGAACTGTTACTATAAGCGAAAGTCCCGCTATAAAATAACCGTCTATATGCGAGGTAAATATCCTCTGGAAGCTTTCATAAATACTCTTGATTGCGGGGAGCGCCACGAATATCAAAAGCTGAAGTCCAACCAACGCATAGGCAACAAAATATCTTTCTCGGTTAAATATTCCGCCGATATCAACATCAAGCACCGAGATAACCTCATATATAAGCAAAACAAACGCAATAACCGAGGAGATTATAAGCCTTGTTAAAATTCCGCTACGTTTTTTTCTATAGACATCGTATTGCTTATTCAGCTTACGACTAAGCCTTTCAAATCGGCTCTGCTCCTCCTTTTTAGCCTTCTCCTGCTTTTCCGCATCGGACATCTCCGTAGCCTTGGCATCATCAGCTTGCTCCGCATCCGCCTCGGCAATCTCGTCCATAAGCTCCTCGCTTGAAATACCCGACATTCTCTCGTCGGAAACGTTACGCAAAACATCGGCGCCATAGCCAAATTCAAGCAACAAAGCAAGGTCGGAGCGATCGAGCGAGTCGATATCCGCAGGGATTTTGCTTGCACTGCTTTCCTCCTCCAAGGGAGAATCGAAGTCTGCCACATCATCGTCAAGCGCAAGAGGAATACTTTCTACCTCGTCGAACTCATCAAATTCCTCAAAATCGTCGAGCGAAAATTCAGCGTTTGAGGGCTTATCAAGCCTTGCCTCAAGAGAATCCACCGTGGGAGCGTTCTCGGCAATTCTATCCTTAAACGGCATATTTTCATAAGGATCGGTTGAGCCAACGTGATAGAATGCTCCAACGTAATTATGCTCGGATTTTTCGGCATCGGTTCTCGTATCCTCTGTAAGCTCGAACGTGCTTTCTCCGTCCTCGTCCTCGATATCGTCAAGGACTATCGGCGTATAGCTTTCATCCTCATTCCAAAGCGAATAATCCTCGTCATCCTCAAAATACGCATTCTCTGCGTTTTTGTGAAATAACGGATTTATCTGAATGCTCTTACCAGAGCCTTCTTGAAGTTCTTGATTTTCCTCTGCCTCATAAATTTCTTCATCGGCTTCGTAATATGCTTCTTCTTGAAGCGCTTGAAATCCTTGAGGAGCGATGATTTCTTCATCGTCTTGATACTCCTCTTGATATCCTTCTTCAGGCTCTTGATAAAGCGTTGCTTCTTTATCTGCTTCATCTTCTTCATAAATTTCTTCTTCAAGCGCATCTTCCTTATCGCCTTTTCCATATCCTTCGTAAATCCCATAATATTCCTCCTCTTCATCTTGATATTCCTCCGAGAATTCATCGTCGTCGACCTCGTCAACGCCCTCATCCTCGGTATACGCATCTGCTAAAAAGTCCTCGTCAATAGAATAACCGTCGTCATCACTCTCAACGCTCTGCTCCTCGCCGCTCATAAACTGTGAGCGAAGCATTGCTTGAAGCTCATCGTGCGACACGTCATCCGAGGCACTCTCATTTTCTATAATATCGTCGGCACTGCTTGACTCCTCAGAATACGAGCGCTTCAGCTGCTCTAAAACGCCATCGATATTCTGCGTGCCGTTGCTCTTTTTATCTGCCACCTCTGCACCTCCTCAAAATGAAAAACGCATTACGATCTGTGTTGTCTTGATATTTCCGCAAGTATTACCGCCGCCGCGGTTGATACGTTAAATGAATTTATCTTACCGTACATAGGTATTGACACGATATAATCTGATCTATCCTTCACAAGCTTTGAAACTCCGTCGCCCTCGCTGCCAAGCACTATTGCGCAGGGACAGTTAAAATCGGTGTCAAAATAATTCTCGCCGCCTGCCTCCGCAGAGAATATCCATATTCCCTTTTCCTTAAGCTCCTCAACGGTTGCCGCAATATTAGTAACCTTTGCAACCGCAAGATGCTCGATAGCACCCGCCGACGCCTTGGTAACCGTGGGAGTAAGTCCAACCGCACGGCGCTTTGGAATTATAAGTCCGTGCGCACCAACGCCCTCTGCGCATCTTATTATTGCGCCGAGATTGTGCGGGTCGGATACACCGTCGGCAATAACGATAAAGGGCTTTTCACCTCGTTCCGTTGCTATATTTAAAATATCGTCAACCGAGCAATATTCCTTCTCCGCCGCCATAGCAACTATACCCTGGTGAGCGGCACCGCCTGTAAGCTTATCAAGCTTTGCCTTGTCGCTTTCCACAACGGGGATATGGCGCTCGATTGCCTCTGCCACAAGCACTACTATAGAGCCCTCACGCTCTCCCCTTTGAACGAGAAGCTTATCTATCGCTCTGCCCGATTTTAAAAGCTCACGCACTGCATTTCTGCCAACAACGAGTCCCTCGTTAGCCTCCTCGGTATCGTTAAAGCGAGCTCTGTCGTTATCGTTGCGTGCCTTACGGTTATCTCTGTTGCCGCCGTTAAAGCCGTTATTAAAATTCTTTTTTGAGCCCTGCTGCTTGCCGTTAAATTTATTGTTTCCCATTATTAACTCCCAATGTATAAGAATTTACATCTAAATATAATTTTACAGTATAATTATATCATAAAAATTCAATTTTGTACATAGTTTTTTATAAAAAAGGAACACTCCCTAAAAGTAATTTAAAAAGCACAAATTCAACGGTTATATCGTTTAATTTAAGAATATGCGGAGATATATATGAAATCTACCAAGCTGTTTTTTTGTCTGTTTTTCGTTCTTTTTGCCTTTTTCTTATTATCTATCGGAGCGTTTTGCTTTATTAATCTAAAAAAAGAAAGCACCTCATTGCCAAAAAACGAGGCGCAAAATAACGTACCGTCAATTACTTATAGGACGGTTATAATCGATGCAGGACACGGTGGCGAGGACGGTGGCGCTATCGGTAAAAACGGTGCGTATGAAAAGGATATAAACCTTGAAATTGCCAAAAAGTTAAAGGCTCGCCTTGACTCTATTGGCATCCCTTGCGTGCTTACTCGCTCGGAGGACATTTTGCTATACGACCGCAACGCAGATTACAAGGGCCAAAAGAAGCGCCTCGATCTGCTTGCTCGCAAGGAATTTGCCGATGGATATACCAACGCCGTTTTCATAAGTATTCATCAAAATTCTTACCCCAAGGAGCAATACAGTGGATTTCAAGCCTATTATTCGCCAAATGATACCGACTCAAAATCGCTTGCATTTTTGATTGAAAAGTCGATTAAAGCCTCGCTTCAGCCCGCTAACAAGCGCATATCAAAGCAAGCCGACTCAAGCATATATCTGCTTGATAAGCTTACCTGCCCTGCCGTTCTGCTTGAATGTGGATTTCTTTCAAATAATGAGGAATGTGCGCAACTTTGCCAGGAGTCATATCAAAATGACCTTTGCGATGCCATCGCAATGGGGATAGCGGAGTTTGTGAATAGTTAAAGAAAATATCGTATTATAAAACATATAACCACGATACCGCTTTTTCTTTGGCACAATAGGCGCAAAGAAAAAGCTTAGCAAAAAGAAAACGCCGTTTTTTTATGGGCTCTGCCCAAACCCGCAAGCTTTTGAAAAAGCTTGACCAAAACCTTTCTGTATGGGTGCAGTGCGCACATTATGCGCTAATTTAAAGCCCCGAGCATTTTTTTGTTTGCTCGGGGTTTGTTTAATGCTATTTATCTTTTAATTCTTACGAGTCTATCGAGGGCAGATTTTAGGGATGCGGCAAGTACGTCCACGTCCTCTCTTGTGTTATACTCGGAAAAGCTTATACGCAACGAGCAATCGGCGTCTGCAGGTGTGAGTCCGAACGCAACAAGCGTACCGCTTGGTGTTTTTGCGTGTGACGAGCAAGCAGATCCGCTTGACACAAACACTCCGTCGGCAGAAAGAAAATGAAGCACGGTTTCACTCTTTATATTCGGTAGCGTTACGTTTATAATATGGTGTGCATATTCTCCGCTTGGGCGGTTTATTTTTATACCAAGCTCCTCTATTTTTTCGGTGGCGTATGTATAAAGCATATTAAAATGCTCTCTGTTTTTAGCCATTCTTCCCTTTATATCGGCAACCGCCGCACCGAACGCCGCAATGCCTATGGTATTCTCGGTGCCCGAGCGCATACCGTTTTCCTGACCGCCGCCAAGCAAAAACGGTGTTATTTTTCTCTTTTTTATCATATCCGCAGAAATATAAAGCGCTCCCACTCCCTTTGGTGCGTGAAGCTTATGACCGCTTACGGTAACAAGGTCCGCCTTTAATGAATTTGGGCTAAACGGCACCTTCATAAATCCTTGAACCGCATCACAATGCGTTATAGCCTCGGGGTATTTTGCCTTTATTTTTGCAAATGCATCGACAACGTTATATATAGCGCCGGTTTCGTTATTAACGAGCATAAAGCTTGCCATAAATATTTTTTTATCGAGCGCACTCTCTATTGCGCTAATATCAAGCACACCGCCTCGGGTTGGAATTTTTACCACCTCAAAGCCTTCCTTTTGTAGCGCCATAATATTATTTAGCACCGAGGGATGCTCTGAGTCACTCGTTAAAATTCGTGTTGCATCCTTGCGCTCCTTTGCGTGAGCCGAACCCAAAATTGCAAGCGCCGATGCCTCGGTACCGCACGAGGTAAATACAAGCTCTCCCTCTCTTGCTCTTACGCCAAGAGCCGAAAGCACCGCTTCCCTTGCCTCACGAACCACCCTTTCTGCGCTCTGTCCCATAGAATGAAGCGACGAGGGATTGCCGTATATCTCAGCGACCTCGTTTATTTTTGCTTTTGCCGCATTTGAAAGCGGAGTCGTTGCGCTGTTATCAAGATATATTTCTCTTTTTATATTCGTCATTTTTAAGTCCTTATTATCGGAATCTAAAGCTATTTAAAATAAGCTCAACGTCGTCAAGATGCGCCTCGTACGCATCTGCCCTTGCGGTATAGGTTATAGAATATGCAAGTCCGTTATAAATAAGCACGGTCTGCATAATTTTATACTCGCTATCTCCATAAACCGCCTTATACTGATAAGAAAGCGCCTGTCGCTCGGCAACCGTTCTCTTTATCGGCTCGCCAAGAAGCTCGTAGCCCGAAAGATTTTTCTTATACTCCATCTCGCACGAGGTAAAATACTGCTCTGCCGTAATGCTCTCGGTGCTTGGCGCATAGCAGGTAACCGTTACGTTAGGCTTACCGCTTTCATCGTAGTAAGCGTAGGTAAGCTTATCGCTAAGGTCGGTAACCCACGCTTTTGGAACGTAGCAGGCATACTGAACGTCATCATCCGATGCCTTCTTCATTCCGTCGGGAGTGTTTTTATCAACGACCTCGTCATTTTTTATCTTCTTTTCACAAAGCTCAAAGCAAGCACGAATCTTCTCAAATATCTCAATATACTCCTCGGTATAGTGAGCGCTTGAAATATAAAGGCTCAATACAACAATGTCATCACCGTAGACGGTATAGTACTGAATAACGTTAGTCTTACCTTCCTCGCTACCGCCGTAATTATAGGTATACTCATATCTCTTTGCCGCTTGAGCGCCCAAGGATGCATCCTTTATCTCGCCAACGAGTGCGTAGCCACTAAGATTTTTTGTATTTTCCATAGCTATTGCATCAACGTAGGCTGCAAGGTCTGCGCCCTGCTCGGTCGCCTCGAGAGGATAGTATCTTGCGCTTGCCATAATGCTCTTATCCAACGAATAGTACGCCGAGGATATACCCGAATCACGGTTGTCTGTCCATTCCTCGGGAACGTAAAAGACAAACGGCTCGCCCTCAAGCGTTACCGATTGCATTCCGTCGGGAAGCTCTCCGTTTTTATCACACGCCGAAAGAATTGGCAAAAGCATTATTGCGCAAAGAAAAAGCGCTAAAAATCGTTTTATCATTTTATTTATTCCTATTTATCCTTCTTGTTTTTGTATCCTAAATATGATATCAAATTTTAAAAAAGATATCAATACAAAATTTGTAAACTTTTTAAAGCTTTAAAACAAGCTCGCAAAAATACTTACCTCTTTCGGCAAAGTTTTCAAATCTATCAAAGCTTGCGCTTGCGGGAGAAAGAAGCACGCATCCGCCCTCTCTACCTAAAGCGCTTGCCGCGGACACCGCATCCTCAAAGCATTCTTCCATAACCACGGTAAGACCGCTCGAAGCAAAATCAAAGTTATCCTCCAACGCCTTTTGGATTTTATTTGCCGTTGCGCCCGTAAGAACAACCGCGCGGACACGCTTTATTAGTGCCTCGGCAAGCGGAGCGTAATCAAGATTTTTATCGTATCCACCGCAAATAACAACTATATCTCTGCCCGCAAGAGCCGAAAGCGCCGCCGCCGTTCTCGTAGGAGAGGAATCAATTGAGCTATTATAATAGTCAACGCCGTTAAGCGTTCTTATGCGCTGAAGCCTATGCTCAACTCCTGTAAAGCTCTCGGCAACGCCCTTATATACCGCAGTATCAACGTAGCCGTAGGTAAGCGCAATTGCTGTCATATAATTTTCAACGTTATGTAGCCCCGGTAAAATTATGCTATTCGTTGAAATAATATTTTCGGTGCTATCTCCGTCCTTTACGCATATATAGCCGTTATCTATGCAAAACAGCTTTGCGTTTGATTTTTTTTCGCCTATGACGTCACTGTATGAATTGCGCCTTGAGGAAAAGAAGAACACCTCCCTTTTACCCTCCGCAAGCACGCTCATACCAAATTCAAGGGTTTTATCACATTCGGCGTTGACAACCAAGCGCTTGGTGCCCTCACCCACGATATTATATTTTGCGCCTGCGTACTCCTCCTCGCTAATATGCCAATCCATATGGTTTGGCGTTATATTAGTTATAGCGGAATTTATCGGGGCGTACGGCATATTCATAAGCTGAAAGCTTGAAAGCTCGAGAACTACGTTGTCACTCTCAGTCATCTCCGAGCATTTATCAAGAAGCGGTGTGCCTATGTTACCGCCTACGTAGGTTTTTGCCATTTTGGAAAGGAACTTACCTGTAAGCGTTGTGGTAGTAGTTTTTCCGTCACTACCCGTTATAGCAAAGGTGGTAGCGGATGTATATTGCAAAAGCTTTTCCATTTCGGAGGTAAGTATTGCTCCGCTATCTATAGCGCTTGTAAGCTCGGCTCTGTCGGGACGAAATCCGGGCGAGCGGAAGATTATATCTCCGCAAACGTTATCAAATCCGCAAACGAAGTTAACGCCACACTTAGCAAGAGATTTTGCCTTATCATCCATTTCGTCAAGGCTCTTTTTATCGTAAACCGTAATTGATTTACACATCCCATCCTCCACAAGCATATTTACAAGCGGAAGATTAGAAACACCGAGTCCGAGTATCGCAACCCTTTTATTTTTTACGTCATCTAAAAGTCTTTTATCTATCATATCAGTATAACACCTCGTCATTATATACTCACTATAATATATTATATATTTTTATTATTAATATTGCAATAGCTTATATAAATTTTTTCAAAAATGATTGATTGCGGTTTAGCAGATATTCTATTGAAAACACAGCAAAAATATGGTATAATAAGCAAAAAGAGATTTGAAAGGAGGAATTGCCGTGAAAAAGAAAATCACTATCGGAATTTTTGCTCACGTTGATGCGGGAAAGACTACGCTTAGCGAGGCTTTGCTTTATGCCTCGGGCAAAATTCGTGCCTTGGGCAGAGTTGACCATAAGAACACTTATCTTGACACGAACACTATTGAGCGTGAGCGTGGAATTACTATTTTTTCAAAGCAAGCGAGATTCTCAAGTGAGAATTGCGATTTTATCCTCCTTGACACACCGGGGCACGTGGATTTTTCTGCCGAAGCCGAGCGCACGCTTGCGCTTCTCGACTATGCAATACTCGTTATAAGTGCCTCCGACGGCGTGCAAAATCACACACGAACCCTTTGGCAATTGCTTGAGCATTACGGCGTTCCTACCTTTATTTTCGTTAACAAATGCGATATTTCAATAAAGCTTAAGGAGGATATTGAAAGGGAGCTTTCACGTATTCTCTCCCCTCTATGCGTAGGATTTTATGAGGCGCAGGATAGGTATGAGCTTGAGGAAGGACTTGCGCTCGTTCACGAGGATTTTATGGAAAGCTTTATTGCGGGAGATGAAATTGATGACGGCGACGTTGCCTATCTTATAAGTCAACGCAAGCTATTCCCTTGTCTGTTTGGCTCTGCCTTGCGAATGGACGGTATAGAATTTTTGCTTAGCACCTTGGATAAATACACCCTGCCTAAGCTTTACGATAAGGATTTCTTTGGCGCAAGGATTTACAAAATTTTACGCATAGGCTCATCACGCCTAACCTATATGAAAATAACTAGCGGAGCCTTGAGCGTACGCGACGAAATAAGCTATATTTCCGCAGAGGGCGTACGCATTACCGAAAAAATAAGCCAAATACGGCTCTACTCGGGAGATAAATTTGAGCAGGTTGATAGCGTATCTGCGGGCGAAATCTGTGCGGTTATCGGACTTTCCGCCACCTATATAGGACTTGGCTTAGGACTTGAGCAGGATGCTCAAGAGCCCATACTTGAGCCTGTGCTTTCATATGCAATTCTGCTTCCCGAGGGCTGCGACACAAGGCTTTATTTCCCAAAGCTTAAGGAGCTTGAGGAGGAAGAGCCCTCGCTACACCTTACCTGGAACGAGGAGCTTTCGCAAATCGAGGCACGGCTTATGGGAGAGGTGCAGGCAGAGCTTATCAAGCGACTAATAAAGGACCGCTTCTCTATTGATTGCACGCTTGGCGCAGGTAAGATACTGTATAAAGAGAAGGCGGCAGAAAATGCTATCGGCGTTGGGCATTTTGAGCCTCTGCGCCACTATGCCGAGGTTCAACTGCTTATAGAGCCTCAGCCCAAGGGCACGGGCTTGATTTTTGAAGCATCAATACCCGAGAACACGCTTGATATAAATTGGCAAAGGCTAATTCTTACACACCTCTACGAAAAGGACCACCGAGGCACTCTTACGGGCGCTCTGCTTACCGATACGAGGATAACTCTCGTAGCGGGTAAGGCACACCTAAAGCACACCGAGGGTGGAGATTTTCGTGAGGCAACCTACCGTGCGGTGCGTCACGGACTTATGAAGTCGGGATGTATTTTGCTTGAGCCCTACTATAAATTCCGACTTGAAGTTCCCACCTCCTGTGTTGGACGAGCAATGTCCGACCTACAAATGAGATTTGCGGACTTTGAAATAGAGGGCACTGACACCGAGCGCACGGCAATAATCGGTCGAGCCCCTGTTTCTACCCTATTTGACTACCCACGAGAGGTTATTTCCTACACACGTGGCGAGGGCAGACTTTTCTGCACCTCCGACGGATACGAGCCATGCCATAACCAAGACGAGATTATAGAGAGTTTTGGATATGACCCCGAGGGAGATATTTACAACACTCCGCACTCGGTATTTTGCGCTCACGGCGCAGGCTTTACCGTGCATTGGAGCGAGGTTGACCAATACAAGCATATTGACGTAAGCATCAAGGATGATTCGATAAGCACATCGATTATACCAAAAGCATCAACGCTTAGAAAGAAATATAATATAAGCGACGATGAGCTTGAGGCCATTATGATACGGCTATTTGGTCCGATACGGCGTAAGCAATACGGCGAGCAAAAAACGATTATCGGCAAAAAGCAAGAAAAGCCACGAAAATCAAGCTCTATACGCTCGCAACGAAATATGCTGATAATTGACGGCTATAATCTTATTCACGCCGACGAGCATCTAAAAAGCACCTCATCATTTTCACTCGAGAAGGCTCGCGAGGAGCTTATGGATATGCTTAGCAATTACGTTTCCTACACGAAAAACGAGCTTTTGCTTGTATTTGACGCCTACCTCGTTAAGGACGGAGCGGGCTCGGAGCTTATGCGCGACGGCTACAAGGTTGTGTTTACCAAGGCAGATCAAACCGCAGATGCGTACATCGAAAAGCAAATGTACGAGTTGGGCCCCGATTATAGCATCCGCTTGGTAACCGACGATAGACTATTGCAATTCTCTGCCGTTCATTCGGGCATTTCCCGTATGACCTCAAAGGAGTTTTTAGAGGAGCTTACACGAATCGGAAACGAGATAACTGAGTTTATTAAAAAGCTATCTGAGAGCAAAGCATAATCAATTATATTTATGCAAAAAAGCAATTTAGCGATTTTACCTCGCCAAATTGCTTTTTGTTTTTATATAGGTCTTATTCTGTTATTTAATCCAATATCAAAGCTTATCTGCGATATCGAGAATAAGTCTTTCGGTTTTCTCCCAGCCGAGGCAAGGGTCGGTAATAGACTTACCGAAGATATGCTCCTCTGCCTTGCAAGCACCGTCCTCGATATAGCTTTCAATCATAAGTCCCTTAACGAGGCACTTAATATCCGAATTTTGATTACGGCTATAAACTATATCCTTTGCTATACGAACCTGCTCAAGATATTTCTTGCCCGAGTTATTATGATTAGTATCCACGATAACCGATGGATTGAAAAGATTGGATTTTTCGTAAAGATCCTCTACGCGGAGAAGATCCTCGTAATGGTAATTAGATACGCTTCTGCCCGAATAATCAACGTATCCGCGCAAAATAGCGTGCGCATAAGGATTACCCGCACTCGTAACCTCCCATCCACGATAAAGGAAGGTATGGCTTGATTGCGCCGCAACGATGGAGTTCATCATAACGCTAAGGTCGCCGCCCGTAGGATTCTTCATACCAACAGGAGCCTCTATTCCGCTTGCTACAAGTCTATGCTCCTGATTTTCCACCGAGCGTGCGCCTATGGCAACGTAGGAGAGAAGATCCGAAAGGTAGCGGTAGTTTGCGGGATAAAGCATTTCATCCGCACAAGAAAATCCGTAATCACGAAGAGCCGCAAGATGAAGCTCACGAATGGCTACGATTCCCTTATACATATCGGGCTTTGCCTCGGGATCGGGCTGATGAAGCATACCCTTATAGCCCTGACCTGTGGTTCTCGGCTTATTAGTATAAATTCGAGGTACAATAATTATCTTATCCTTAACCTCATCCTCGATTTTGCGAAGCCTTGAAATATATTCAAGCACAGGCTCCTGATGATCTGCCGAGCAAGGTCCTATTATAAGAATAAACTTATCCGAGCTTCCGTCAAATACTGCACGGATAGCCTTGTCACGGCTTGCCTTAATAGCCTTCATTTCCTCCGACAAGGGATATTCTGCCTTAACCTCCTGCGGAATGGGAAGCCTTCTATGGAACGTCATTTGCATTGTACTACACCTCTTTTATATAAGCTTACGCTTATCGATAACACGAACTGCCTTACCCTCGCTTCTTGCAATAGATTTAGGAGAAACGAGATGCACGTTAGGATTGATTCCGAGCATAGTCTTTATAGCGTTAGCAAGAGATTTCTCCATTGCCATAATATCGCCAACCTTATCGGTGAACTTCTCTGCGGTCATCTCCACATTAACGTCGAAGGTATCGTTATTTTTAACTCTGTCAACCACTATCTGATAGTTAGGCTCGTAGCCCTCCTTAAGGAGAACCGTTTCAATTTGGCTCGGGAACACGTTTACTCCACGGATAATAAGCATATCATCGGTTCTACCCATAGGCTTTGCCATTTTAATAAGCGTTCTACCGCAGGAGCATTTCTTGCGGGAAAGCACGCAGATATCACGTGTGCGGTAACGAAGAAGCGGGAACGCCTCCTTATCAAGCGAGGTAAATACAAGCTCGCCCTTCTCTCCCTCGGGAAGAACCTCTCCCGTATCGGGGTCTATAATCTCGGCAAAGAAGTGGTCCTCGTTTACGTGCATACCCGTCTGCTCGCTACACTCAAAGGATACACCGGGACCGGTGGTTTCGGTTAAGCCGTAAATATCGTACGCCTTAATTCCAAGCGTTGCCTCAATGCCCTTACGCATCTCCTCTGTCCAAGGCTCTGCTCCGAAAATACCTGCCTTAAGCGGAATATCATCGGGAGTATATCCCATTTCCTTAAGCGATTCTCCGATGTACGCCGCATAAGAGGGTGTGCAGCAAAGAATGGTTGCGTTAAGGTCCATCATAAACTGAATTTGGCGCTCGGTGTTGCCCGAGGAAAGCGGAAGCGTTAAGCATCCAACCTTATGCGAGCCACCGTTAAGTCCGGGACCGCCTGTAAAGAGTCCGTAGCCGTACGCCACCTGACATACGTCCTTCCTTGTACCGCCAACCGCAGTAATAGCGCGAGCGCAGCAATCCTCCCAAAGGTCGATATCGTTCTGCGTATAGAACGCAACCACACGGCGACCCGTTGTTCCCGAGGTGGACTGAATTCTAACGCAATCGTCAAGAGGCTTTGCTAAAAGTCCGTAGGGGTAAGCGTCACGAAGGTCTGCCTTTGTAATGAAAGGAAGCTTGTAAAGCTCGTCGATGCTCTTAATATCGTCGGGAGTAACGCCCTTTTTGTCCATTAAATCACGGTAATAAGGAACGTTTTCGTAAACGTGCTTTACCTGCTTAACGAGCTTTTCGGATTGAAGCGCCTTCATATCCTCTCTCGACATTGTTTCAATTTCTTTTTGATAATAATTTTGTTCCATTTGTTGAGCACCCTTTCTTGAGCCCTCGGCTCACTTGAATTTTGTCGGAGTGAAAGGGTTAAATAAAAATTGCCCCCTGCATTCCAATTAAGAATACAGAGGACGAGAAACATAATCCCGTGGTACCACCTCAGTTTGCCACTACCTCACGATAGTGACCTTTTCAGGTACTGACATACCTTAGCCCTATTACGGGAGCGCCCGTTGCATCCTACTACGGATTTCTCCGATTCAGCACACTGCTAACAGAATGAATTCGAGAAGGACTCCCCCTTTGCCTCGCACCAACCGGCAACTCTCTCCAGGCTCTTTCCAACCTACTGGTTTCTGATCCTCGCATTTATATGCATAGTTTAGCACCTTTATGAGAATATGTCAATAGATTTTAGCAAAAAAATTCATTTTTTATGAATATTTTTTATTTTGCTTTATCTATAAAAAGCAACCCGCATAAGCCGTTATTTACTTTAACAATACCCTATATGCGATATTAAATACAAAAAGAGTAATCCGCACATAGTCAGATTACTCTTTTTATTTTTATATTACTTAGAAAGCGCCTCGTCGATTGCCTTAGCCGCAACCTTACCTGCACCCATTGCCGAAATAACGGTAGCCGCACCCGTTACGGCATCGCCACCCGCATAAACGGCATTACGTGAGGTAAGTCCGTCCTCGTTTACTATTATGCCGCCTCGACTGTTGACCTCAAGTCCTTCGGTAGTGGATTTAATAAGCGGATTTGGCGACGTACCGATGGACATAATAACCGTATCCACGTCGATAACGAACTCACTGCCCGCAACCTCTATAGGACGGCGACGTCCACGCTCGTCAGGCTCGCCAAGCTCCATTTTAATGCACTTGATTCCGCTAACAAATCCGTTTTTGGGATCTCTTGCATCATCGGGATTGTTATAACCGAGAATTTCGGTAGGACTAACGAGCAGACGGAACTCGATTCCTTCCTCCTTTGCATGCTCAACCTCTTCACGACGTGCGGGAAGCTCTTCCATGGAACGGCGGTAAACAATGTATACCTTGTCAGCACCAAGACGGAGTGCGGTTCTTGCGGCGTCCATAGCAACGTTTCCGCCACCAACCACGGCAACGCTTCCACCCTTCATGATAGGCGTTTCGGGGTTAGCTAAGTAGGACTTCATCAAATTGCTTCTCGTAAGAAATTCGTTTGCGGAATATACTCCGTTAAGTGCCTCACCGGGAATACCCATAAAGTTGGGAAGTCCTGCGCCCGAGCCAACAAATACCGCCTCGTAGCCTGCCTCAAAAAGCTCGTCTATAGTAAGGGCTTTACCGATAACCACGTTGGTTTCCACCTTTACTCCAAGCTTTTTAAGAGTATCAACCTCTTTTGCAACGAGTTTCTTAGGCAAACGGAATTCGGGAATACCGTAAACCAGCACACCGCCTGCGGTGTGAAGTGCCTCAAAAACAGTTACGTCGTAGCCCTTTTTAGCAAGGTCGCCCGCACAGGTAAGACCTGAGGGACCCGAGCCAACTATAGCCACTCTATGTCCATTGCTTTCGGGACGAGTGGGCTCCTCTACGCAAAATGTATTGTGCCAATCGGCAACGAAGCGCTCAAGAC
Source organism: Eubacteriales bacterium (assembly GCA_045634485.1). Taxonomy (GTDB): domain Bacteria; phylum Bacillota; class Clostridia; order Oscillospirales; family CAG-272; genus HGM12713. Next base: position 18,489 of record JAZRAJ010000035.1, read on the forward strand.
GTCCGATACCAACGCTCTCTCCCTTAATACCTCTTACGCACTTAGATTCACACTGAACCTCCTGCGGACAAACTCTGCCGCAAACTGCAGGAAGCGAGGACGATTTGGAGATTATTTGATATGCTCCCTCAAAATCGCCCTCCTTTATCTTACTGATAAATTCGGGAATATGAATTTTAACGGGACATCCTGCAACGCAGGGCATATTCTTACAATTCAAGCATCTGTTTGCCTCGTCGATAGCCTGCTCCTCGGTGTAGCCGAGCGCAACCTCTTCAAAGTTGTGAGCGCGTACCTTCGCATCCTGCGTAGGCATTACGTTTTTAGTTAGGCTCATATTAGCCTTTGCCATATCACTTTACCTCCTTTGAAAAAAGATTGCAGGCTTCCTCGTGCTTATGACGCTCGAATGCGCCGTACATTCTGCCTCTTGCCATAGCCTCGTCAAAATCTATCTCATAGCCGTTAAAATCAGGTCCGCCAACGCACGCAAACTTAGTAACCTTTTTGCCGTCAACGTTAAGAGTGAGTCGGCAACCGCCACACATTCCCGTGCCGTCAATCATAATAGGATTCATAGAAGCCGTTACGGGGGTGCCAAAGGGTCTTGCCGCTTCAACCACGAATTTCATCATAATAAGCGGACCTATAGTAATAATCATATCAAACTGCTCGCCCGCCGCAAGCATCTCACGAAGGGGCATTGTAACGTTGCCCTTCTCGCCGTATGAGCCGTCATCGGTCATAACTCTGAGGGTGTTAGAGCAAGCCTTAAACTCGTCCTCAAGTATAAGCAAATCCTTATTTCTAAATCCGATAATGCTTGTAACGTCGGCACCCATTTCGTGAAGCGCCTCGGCAATAGGCATAGCGATAGCGCATCCAACGCCTCCGCCTACGATGCAAACCCTCTTAAGTCCTTCAAGATGAGTTGCAACGCCAAGAGGTCCAACGAAGTCCTGAAGATAGTCGCCCGCCTCCTTATGAGAAAGCTTTTCGGTGGTAGCGCCAACTATTTGATAAATTATTTTAACGGTTCCCTTTTCCTTATTAACTCCCGCAACAGTAAGGGGAATTCTCTCGCCCTCCTCGTCAACGCGAAGAATAATAAACTGACCGGGACGTGCCTTATTTGCCACGAGCGGAGCCTCGATTTGAAGCTGGACCACAGTGGGATTTAATACCTTTTTATCAACTATTTTATACATATTAACCTCTGTTTTTAAAAAGCCCAAATGACGGATACCGATTTTTTCGATAGCCACCATTTAAAATATTTATAGCATATCGCTATTAGAAATCAACCTCTGTATCGTAGTAGCAGCACTTAAGAAGCTTCTCCATCTCCTCTACCGAGATAGCTCTGGGATTGGAGCCTGTGCAAGCGTCTGCAACTGCGTTCTTTGCGATTTCGGGAAGTCTTGCAAGGAAGATATCCTCGGGAACAAAGCCGTTCTCGCAGGGGTAGCTGTCAAGACCGTAGCTCTTGATGCACTGAGGGATGTTGAGCGCATCGTTCATACCGCGAAGATAAGCGATAAGATTTGCAACCTTCTCGTCATCGTTAGCGCCGCCAAGGCCCATGTAATCAGCGATTACGCCGTAACGCTTTTTAGCGGTTTCGTCCTTTGCGTTAAATGCGATAACCTTAGGAAGGTACATAGCGTTTGCCGCACCGTGAATGATGTGTGCGCCAAGGTCCTCAAATACCGCACCGGTTTTGTGAGCCATAGAGTGAACTATACCGAGAAGTGCGTTAGAGAACGCCATACCTGCAAGGCACTGAGCATTGTGCATAGAAGCACGCTTTGTCATATCGCCGTTATAGGAATCAACGAGGTTATCCTGAATCATCTTGATAGCAAAGATTGCCATAGGATCGGTAAACTCGGAGTTAGCGGTGGAAACGTAAGCCTCAACTGCGTGAGTCATAGCGTCCATACCTGTGTGAGCGATAAGCTTCTTAGGCATGGTTTCAGCAAGGTCGGGGTCAACGATTGCAACGTCGGGAGTAATCTCGAAGTCTGCAAGGGGGTACTTAATACCCTTTTTATAGTCGGTAATAACGGAGAATGCAGTAACCTCGGTTGCCGTACCTGAGGTAGAAGGAATAGCGCAGAAGCGAGCCTTCTTACGAAGCTCGGGAATACCGAATACTACGCACATTTCTTCAAATGTAATCTCGGGATGCTCATACTTTATCCACATAGCCTTTGCAGCGTCAATGGGAGAGCCACCGCCGATTGCTACTATCCAATCGGGCTGGAACCTTGCCATAGCCTCTGCGCCACGCATAACCGTATCAACGGAAGGATCGGGCTCGATACCCTCGAAAAGCTCAACCTCCATGCCTGCTTCCTTAAGGTAAGCAACTACCTTATCAAGGAATCCAAAGCGTTTCATAGAGCCGCCACCTACGCAAACCATTGCTCGTGTTCCTTTAAGAGTTTTGAGTGCCTCAAGTGCGCCCTTTCCGTGGTAAAGATCACGGGGTAATGTAAAACGTGCCATAATTTTTTCTCCTTAAATTTTGATATTTTTTAGGTGTTTTTTGTTTACGTTGTTATTATACCACAACAAAATGATTTTGGGAATTATCAAAATGTTATATCGGTAATATCAATATCGATATACGGTATATCAATTGCACGTATTCACTTTAAAAATTTACGTCTTGCGTTACAAAGCGAGGTAATAAAATCGTTATCAAGCCTTGCAACCTCTACTGCATATTTCATATGCAACAAATTCATAAAAAAGCCTCCTGCTACGATATTACACACATTCTTATTATATCACAAAATCGCTGATATATCAATGTTTTTACAAATCAAAAGGAAGCCGCCTCAAATAATTTTATCAGCAGCTTCCTTTATTCATTACAAATTAGAATAATTTAGAACAAATTACATTTATTGGCTTTGCATTTTGCCTCCGAAGAATTACTCTTAAAAAGCTCGGGAGATTTTTTGCGTAATCTTTTTAAGCGATTTACCTCGTTATATAAGTCCTTGCAATACTTAAGCCCTTTTTCGGCAATAGCCTTTGCATCCTTCATTCTACTTTTATACTTTACCTCGTTTTTATACAAGGCGTGAATATATTCATCTCTTTTTTTCGTCCAGGTAGAAACCTTATCAAAAAAGCTTCTCGGCAATTTAGTGCCTTCAAAAACCGCCAGTTCCTTGCGAAATACACTTGCGCAAGAAAGTCTATGCGAAATTTGAACTTTTTTTCGAATATCATCGGCGGCAAATTTATTGCACGGCAGATCCAGCAAGCCGAGTAAAATCTCCATTCTCGCCTCTATAGCCGCATATTCCATTAAAATTGCTTCCATATAAAATCCTTGCTCTATAGCAGATTTGCAACGGTCAAAAAACTCCTTGTGCATTTGATATTGCTCTTGACGATTTTCTGTTTTCTCTTGCTCCATTGTCGTACTCCAATACCTTTATACTTATTTCAAAATGTTCTTCTCTTTTATAAATGCAAGCAGGATTTCGGCATCCGACTCGTGGGAGGCAACATTGGGATGATGTCCTGCGCCCGAGCCGTGGGAGCTATACTTTGTTTGAAGCAAATAAAATCCGCCTGCCTCTCCTCCGTAATAAGTTGAAAGCTCCTCAAGCCAGCTGTTAAAATCGCCGCCGCGTGAGCCGTGCATCCAAATTATCGGAACGTTCTTTCCGTAGCCCTGTCTTATATAGTCGATAAGCTCCTTTGCTCTGGACACGTACTGCTCTCTTGTGACTCCAACCGAGAAATCGTTTGCGCCAAGGCGTACCACCGCAATATCGGGAACACGTGCGCCCTCAAATTCAAATAGCGAATTGCCTCTCTTATGGCAGAACTGTGAGAAATAGTGCAAGAAATGCTTTTCGTAATGTCCTGTTGCAAGGCCTACGCCGCTCATTGCAAGTATCGAGCAATCTGCGTTGAGCGCCTCGGTTGTAAGATATGCATAGGACTGTGTTGCATCCTGATATTTCGGGATATCGGTAGGCTCGGGAGCGGAGGGGTCGCCTATGTTTCCAAACGCCGAGGTAATGCTATCGCCGTAAAATTCAAGATAAAGCGGTCTTTCCTCGGGCGCTTCAAAGAGATAGCCCGTTATTTTTAAATTTCTAAGCAAGCACTGTGACCACGCCACCTCGTTTTGTCTTACTATGCGGATAGTGTGGAAATAGTTGCCCTCAAAGGTTGCTATCTTAAGCCCCTTAGAGCCCTCTGCGCCAAATCTCGTTTCGCTACGCTCGCCGTCGATGTAAACTGTAAAATAAGACTCCTTATTTGAGGTAACGTTTAAAATTACGTCGCCCGTCATAAAGCCTTGAAATTCAATGGCGGAAACCGCATGGTCGAAAATAAGACCGCTCACGGTATTCTTGGTTCTACCTATCAATCTAAAGCAATTGTTTATAACCGAAAAGTCATAGACCTTCGTTGCAAGCGTTTCGTCGGTTTTTGTTTGTCCGGGTATCATAGTCATATCGGTTTTCCTCCCTGTTTCTGTTTTTAATTCGGTTTTCTTTTGAGTTCTTTTTTCTGTCGATTCCTTGGTGTCGGGTTCGGTTTGTTTTGTGTCGGTAACATCCGACGCTTCTTGATTTGCCTCCGTGCATCCTATCGTCAAAAACAAAATAGACGCCGTTAAAATGAAGCAAATAATTGATAAAAGCTTCTTTTTCATAAATGGACACCGCTCCTGTATTTTTATTCCTCGGCGCTAAATCTGCGCTCGGATTCAATAATAAAATTATACCATACCCACAAATTAAAATCAATAGCTGCAAATAAAAAAGAGGCTAAATCAATGCTAAAAAGCATTAAAATAGCCTCGTTTTATTATATTGCTTTATTAGTTGATTTCAACTATCCAGCCCTCGGGAGCCTCGAGTCTGCCCATCTGAATACCTGTGAGGGTATCGTAAAGCTTCTTGGTTACAGGTCCCATTTCGGTCATACCTGCGGGGAGGCAAATCTCCTTGCCGTGGTCAACTATCTTACCTACGGGAGATATAACTGCCGCAGTTCCGCAAAGTCCGCACTCGAGGAAGCTATCAAGCTCGCTCTTGTTTATAACCTTCTCCTCTGCGCTGAGTCCGAGATAGTCACGTGCAACCACCATAAGTGAGCGACGAGTGATTGAAGGAAGAATTGTATCCGACTTAGGAGTAACTACACCGCCGTCCTTCGTAACGAAGATGATGTTTGCTCCGCCTGTTTCCTCAATAGTTGTATGAGTTGCGGCATCGAGATAGATGTTCTCGTCGTAACCCTGATCGTGAGCGTCTACTATATTGTAAAGGCTCATTGCATAGTTAAGACCTGCCTTGATGTGACCTGTTCCGTGAGGAGCGGCTCTATCAAGATCGGAAAGTCTAAGAGTCAAGGGCTTAACGCCGCCCTTGAAGTAGGGTCCTACGGGAGTAACGAGGATACGGAACATATACTCGGTTGCGGGCTTAACGCCGATAACCGCATTAGTTCCCATAATGTAAGGTCTAATGTAAAGCGTAGCGCCCGAGCCGAAGGGAGGAACGTAAGCCAAGTTAGCCTTAACTACCTTTTTAACCGCCTCGATAAACTTATCCTTAGGATAAGCGGGCATTCTAAGTCTAATTGCGGAATCCTCAAGACGCTGAGCGTTGAGGTCGGGACGGAAGGTAACTACTCTGCCATCCTCGGTGGTGTATGCCTTAAGGCCCTCAAAGCAGGTCTGTGCATACTGGAATACGCAAGCGCACTCGTTAAGAGTGATGTTGTGATTGGAGGTAAGCTCGCCATCATCCCACTTGCCATCCTTATAATATGAAACAAAGCTATAATCGGTTTCCATATAGCCGAAGCCAAGGGAAGCCCAATCTATATTTTTCTTTTCCATGTCAGTTCTCCTTAGTTTTTGTAATCTCTACCCAATGCAAGAGCCTTATTGTTAAGCTCCTTAAGCGCTGCCTTCTTAGCGGGAACAAGCTTTTCTACAACGTTCTCTACTCCGTCAAAGGAAAGCTCGGGGTTGTTTTCAAGAAGATGTCCGATAATTATCATATTAGCAAGGTTGCCAAGACCGTTATCCTTTGCCATCTGCGTTGCGGGAATGTAGAACACCTCTACATCCTCTCTTTCAACCTTTGCCTCGATAAGAGAAGAGTCAACGTAAATCTGACCGCCCGAAACCACCGAATCAACGTACTTTGTAAGTGAAGGAAGATTCATTGCTATAAGAACGTTGGGAGCGGTTATAATGGGAGAGCCAACGGGAGTATCCGACAAAATTATGTTACAGTTTGCCGTACCTCCACGCATCTCGGGTCCGTACGAGGGGAGCCAAGAAACCTGAAGATCCTCCACAAGTCCCTTGTAAGCGAGGAACTTACCCGAGAAGAGTATGCCCTGACCGCCAAAGCCTGCTATAAGTATCTCTGTTGTTTTCATTCTGCATCTCCTCCGTTCTCGCTTCTATCCTTGAATACGCCGATAGGATAATAAGGAAGCATATCGCTCTCAACCCACTCAAGTGCCTGCTTAGGTGTCATACCCCAGTTTGTAGGACATGCGGAAACTACCTCAACGAGGGAGAAGCCCTTGCCGTCTATCTGGTTCTGGAACGCCTTCTTAATAGCCTTCTTTGCATTTCTAACGTTCTTAACGTTGTTAACCGCAACACGAGTAATGTACTCGGGTCCCTCGAGGGTTGCAAGCATCTCACTTACCTTTATCGGCCAACCGCAATGCTTAACGTCACGGCCGTAGGGAGAGGTCTGCGTAACCTGACCGGGAAGGCTTGTAGGAGCCATCTGACCGCCTGTCATACCGTAAATTGCGTTGTTTACGAAGATAACGGTAATATTCTCGTTTCTTGCGGCAGAGTGAACTGTTTCTGCCATACCGATGGATGCAAGGTCACCGTCGCCCTGATAAGTGAAAACTATATTATCGGGACGGCAACGCTTAATACCGGTTGCAACTGCGGGCGCACGTCCGTGTGCCGCCTCTATCATATCACAATTAAAATAATCATATGCCATAACTGCGCATCCAACGGGAGCAACGCCTATGGTCTTACCCTCAATTCCAAGCTCGTCCATAACCTCGGCAACCAAGCGGTGAATGATACCGTGGGGACAACCGGGGCAATAATGGAATGGAGCATCTGTGAGAGCCTTAGGTTTTTCAAATACTACTGCCATAATTAAAACTCTCCTTTCTCTGCCTTAGATATAGCGGCAAGCACCTCATCGGGAGTAGGAATCATACCGCCTGCGCGATTGCAAAGCGTTACGGGCTTCTTGCTCTCGGTTGCAAGTCTTACGTCCTCGATCATCTGACCCATGCTAAGCTCTACAGAGATAAAGCACTTAACCTTATCTGCAGCTGCACGAAGGGGTGCTGTGGGGAACGGCCAAAGAGTGATAGGACGAATAAGACCTACCTTAATGCCCTGCTCTCTTGCCTGTGCTACGGCATTTTTAGCTACTCGAGAGGCAATACCGAATGCTACAACGCAGATATCTGCATCATCCATCATATATTCCTCCCACATAGCCTCGTTAGCCTCTACCTCCTTATACTTCTCGAAGCGCTCAAAGTTCTTCTTTTCAAGCTCCTCGGGCTTAAGATAAAGAGAATTTACTACGTTATGGGGACGCTTGCACTCGGTACCCGTAAGAGCCCAAGGCTTTTCGTATACTGTAGGCTCGGTGTCCTCAAACGTGATAGGCTCCATCATCTGTCCTATCGTTCCGTCCGCAAGTATCATAGCGGTCATAAGGTACTTATCCGCAAGGTCAAAGCCCTTAATTGTAAGGCTTGCCATTTCCTGAACAGATGCGGGAGCGAGAACTATCATACGGTAGTCGCCGTGTCCGCCACCCTTTGTTGCCTGAAAATAGTCGGACTGTGAGGGCTGAATACCGCCAAGACCGGGTCCGCCGCGCTGTACGTTAACAACGAGTGCGGGAACGTCCGAGCCTGCTATGTAGCTAAGTCCCTCTGCCTTAAGAGAAATTCCGGGGCTTGACGACGAGGTCATAACACGCATACCCGCTGCTGCCGCGCCGTAAACCATATTAATAGATGCTACCTCACTCTCTGCCTGAAGAAATACACCGCCTATTTTAGGCATCTTCTTTGCCATATAAGCCGCAATTTCCGTTTGAGGAGTGATGGGATAACCGAAATAGTGACGGCAACCTGCTTTAATAGCAGCCTCGGCGATAGCCTCGTTGCCCTTCATTAAAATTCTTTCTGCCATAATCTTTTCCTCACTTTTCAACCGTAATTATACAATCGGGACACATTGTAGCGCAGAAGGCACAGCCTATGCATTTATCAGGCTCCTTCATAAACGCAGGTGAATATCCCTTGCGATTAAGCTTATCCTCTGCAATTGCAAGGCACTTCTTAGGACAAGCATCGACACAGAGGCCGCAGCCCTTACACATGTCGGTATTAAAAGTTACTTTGGTCATTTATATTCCTCCTATTTTTAAATGCCACTGCTAAATTTTACCTTAGCAACGGAATCAAAATATTTTCTTTTGTAATGAAAGCGGTAGCAACGGAATACCCGAAAGCCCCTCGGCTACGCTTTTCTCAGCGGTGTAAAGCCATATAGGCAAGCCCGTTTTTTGGCTAAGCTCCTCGGCAAACGCCACAGAATCAAGCACTGCTTCGGGAGTTGTTTCCGAGCCTATATTTGAGTTGTTAACTATACAGTTAAACTTAATGCCCGACGCCGCCTCAATCTCACGCATTATCTCTATCGCATCGTCAACGGTGGAGGTAAGCGGTCTAAAGCGATTGAGAACGAACGCCATGCGGTAATCGCCCTCCGCCTTTATAGCGTCGGCAAATCTACCGAGAGCATACGCTCCTCTATCGTCGCCTCCGATATCTATAACGCCGAAGCAGGATTTATCCTGAACGAGTCTGTAGCTTTCCGCGGGAATTGCGGGCAGGTCTACGTTGGTGTTTGCGTACTGTGAGCAGATAAGCGTTATACCGTTATCCAAAAGCTCACGCTCGCTATCCTTCGTTCTGAAATAGGGATTTACGATATCGAGATCGGCGATACAAACCTTTTTGCCTTCCTTTGCAAGGAGCATTGCGTAGTTTACGGCAATATTAGTTTTACCGCTTCCGTAATGCCCTGCAAAAAGAGTTAATCTTTTATGTTCCATATCTTTTATCTATCTAAAGCAATTAAAGCAATTTTCTGATGATTTTTCCACTAACCGTCTTAGGTAAGCTCTCGTGGAATTCTACTATTCTCGGATACTTATAAGGAGCGGTGCGCGTCTTAACGTAGTTTTGAATTTCCTTTTTAAGCTCGTCGCTTCCCTCATATCCGTTTACGAGAACTATGCTTGCCTTAACCACCTGACCGCGGATTTCATCGGGCGCTGCGGAAACTCCGCACTCGAGAACGTAAGGAAGCTCCATAATAACGTTTTCAATTTCAAACGGTCCGATTCTGTAGCCCGAGGACTTAATAACGTCATCGGCACGTCCTACGTACCAAAGGAATCCGTCCTCATCACGCCAAGCAACATCGCCCGTGTGGTAGAAGCCATCTCTCCAGGTTTCGGCGGTTATCTCAGGGCTACCCTCGTATGCATAAGCAAGTCCACAAGGAAGTCCGTTTGCGATGTTTATGCAGATTTCTCCGCTTTCGCCAACTCCAACCTCCTCGCCATCAGGGCTAAGAAGATGCACGTCGTAAAGCGGTACGGGCTTACCCATAGAGCCTATCTTATAATTTCCGCCCGCAAGGTTACCTATAATCAAGGTGCTTTCGGACTGACCGAAGCCCTCCATAATCTTAAGTCCCGTATGCTTTTCAAACTGACGGAATACCTCGGGGTTAAGCGCCTCGCCTGCGGTGGACGCATGCTCTATGCTTGAAAGATCGAAGCGGGAGATATCCTGCTTAATAAGCATTCTATACATAGTGGGAGGTGCGCAGAAGGTTGTTATATTATATTCCTTAAACAAAGGAAGTATCTTTTCCGCATCAAAGCGGTCAAAGTCATATACAAAGGTTGCCGCCTCGCAGAGCCACTGTCCGTAAAGCTTACCCCACATAGCCTTTGCCCAGCCTGTGTCGGATATCGTAAAGTGCAAGCCATCGGGGTTTACCTGATGCCAATACTTTGCGGTAATAAAGTGTCCAAGCGGATACTTATGGTTGTGCGCCGCAATCTTGGGATATCCCGAGGTTCCCGACGTAAAGAACATAAGCATAGGATCACTTCCGCAGGGAGCGTCCTCGGTGCGCAAATAATGACTGCTAAACAAGCTATATTCCTCGTTAAAGCTATGCCATCCGCTACGCTCGCCGTTAACTATTATCTTTTTCTCAAGCCCCTTGCACTTTGCAGCCGCCGCATCTACTGCGTTAGCAACCTCGCCGTCTGCCGTACAAAGAATAGCCTTTATATTACCTGCGTTAAATCTATATTCAAAATCCTTTTCAAGGAGCTGATTAGGCGCAGGAATTGCAACGGCGCCAAGCTTGTTTAATGCAAGCATTGAGAACCAGAACTGATAATGACGCTTCAAAACGAGCATTACTCGGTCGCCTCTCTTTATACCGAGAGATTTGAAGTAGTTAGCCACTCTTGCCGACTCCTTCTTCATATCGCCAAAGGTAAATCTACGCTCTACGCCGTTACCGTCGATATGTACCATAGCAAGCTTATCGGGCTTGCGTGTACCAAGCTCGTCAACAACGTCGAAGGCAAAGTTGAACTTATCTTCATTTTTAAATGCAATCTCGGTAATCATTCCGTCCTTTTCGGTGGGAATAATGAAATCCTGATAAATTCTGCGCTGAGTATCCTCTACTCTGCGCTTTGTTGCAACCGAAACTGCGGGAGTTTGCTCACCCTCTCTTGCTGCTTGGTTACGGAGAACGATTGCGTAGAAGGTGCAATCCTCGCCGCCAACGGCAACCATTCCGTGAGGTGTGCCCGAATCGTAGTAGATACTGTCGCCCGCCTCAAGAATTTCGGTGTGAGAGCCTATTTGAATTTTCATTTTACCGCTGAGAACGATATCGCACTCCTGACCCTCGTGAGTTACAAGCTCAATCTTTTCGTTCTCTGCGCCCGCATGGTAATTCATTTCCATATAAAGCGGAAGCGCTATACGGTTACGGAAGCCCGACGCAAGGTTGTATCCAACCATGTGGTGCGCCTCCTCTATTCTCTGACCCGCGCCACGTCTTGTAAGCGCATAGGACTGAAGCTTAGGGCTCTTACCCTCAAGAATATCACTCATATCTACGCCAAAGTTAAGCGCACAGTGATAAAGGAAGGCGATGCTTAGGTTTCTCGTGCCTGCCTCGCACTCCGCATATTCCTCCTCGCTGATACCCGTGCGTGCCGCCATTTCGGCAATTGAAAGCCCCGTAACAAGGCGAAGCTCACGAACACGGTCGGCTATCTGCTTTAATTTGTATTCCATTTTTTCCATTGAATCCATTTACTTATATGCCACCTTTTTATATTTTTCAACATTAAATTAAGAACGAGTGAATATGCCGCATTTTATTCTAAGCCGACTCTAAGCCAACGTAACAAACAAAAAACGCCTCAAGAACAAATCCTGAGACGAGCAAAAACCCGCGGTACCACTCATTTTACGGAAAAACCGCCACTTAGGACCAAATGTCCTTCCCTTAACGCGGGAAACGCAAAATCCTACAATATCGGCGTCTTTACCGTTGTTTTACCACTAAAAGTCACTCTTATATATTCGAATTTCAAACTCGGAAGTGATGGGTAACAAGGCCTTTAACTATCGGCTCGCACCCACTACCGACTCTCTGAATGTATATTACGCCGTACCGTCTTCGTCACAGTCTTTATATTTACATATTATAAAATATTTTAACATTTATTTTTAAAAAAGTCAAGTGTTTTTTGACAAATTCTGCACAAACTTTCGCTTTAGCGCTTATAGCCTTTTGTGCATATTTATAAATTATCGGCATTTTTTAAAAAATCACTTGACAAATCGTAATTTTAATGGTTAAATATATGTGTTATGTTTAATAACTAACATTTAAATTTAAAGACTATGACGGAAATTTAGCCTCTTATCAAAATGCATCAGAGAGTCGGCGGTTGGTGTGAGCCGATGCGGACGGTACGGGCGCTCTCCTTCCCGAGTTGGTCCTGTAAAGGCTTTTGGCGTATAATGGGACACGGTAACCTCCGTTACAGGGTGCGGCCCTCGCATTGTGGGGCTCTAAGGTGATTTCTAAATATTTTTTATTTAGAGGTAATCAGGGTGGTACCGCGAAATTTATTCGTCCCTGAAGTCGTAGCACGGCTTCAAGGGCTTTTTTGTTTTATACAACGAAATTTAATCATTAAAAAATAATCGAAATTTAATCGAATTTGAAAGGAGTTTTTCAAAATCAATGAAACAAATCGTAATCAGTGACGCAACCATGAAGCAGGTTTCCAAGGACCTACAGTTATCCTTTAAGGAAAAGATTGAGCTTGCAAAGCTTCTTGACAAGCTTGGCGTAGACTTTATTGAGCTTAACGGAATTAAAAATGCAAGAATAGACTCCTTGCAGATAAAATCGATAGCATCCGCAGTAAAGGAGAGCAAAATTGCCGTTGAGGTTGAGCTTGACGATGCGGATAACCTTGAGAGAACCTGGAATGCGCTTAAGGACTCCAAAAGCCCTCGCCTTCAGGTTCGTGCGGCTACGAGCCCCGTTCAAATTGAATATATTTTTCACAAGAAGCCCGAGGCTATGCTTGACTCTATAAAGCGTACCGTAACAGGCTGTAAGGCACTCTGCCCCGACGTTGAGTTTATTGCCGAGGACGCAACCAGAAGCGAGGGCTCCTTCCTTGCGGCGGCTATCAACACCGCTATCGAGGCAGGCGCTACAACGGTTACTCTTTGCGATACGGCGGGAACCATGCTTCCCTCCGAGTTTGCAGCGTTCGTTCGCGAGCAGCTTGAGTCTATCCCCGCGCTTAAGAGCGTAACGCTTGGCGTACGTTGCTCAAACGATATCGCTATGGCAGACGCTTGCTCGGTTATTGCCGTTGCAGAGGGCGCAGGACAAATAAGAACCGTATCTCACGCTCCCACGGAGGCATCGCTTCAAAGCGTTGCTCGCATCATAACCGCAAAGTCAGATATGCTTGGCGCAAGCGTTGGACTTAAAACCACTCAGCTTAGCCGAATCATTGCGCAGATTGACAAGCTTTATCAAACCGGTAAGCTTAACGGCTCGGCTACAAGCGAGCGTGACGAGGACGAAATCTCTCTTACCGCTCACGATACCGCAGAGGCTATAGCGGCGGCTACCGCAAAGCTTGGCTACGACCTTTCCGAGGAGGACTCGCAAAAGGTTTACGAGGCATTTATGCGCATTGCCGAGAAGAAGGAAAGGGTTAGCCTTAAGGAGCTTGATGCAATCGTTGCATCGTCTGCTATGCAGGTTCCCCCCACGTACAAGCTTGACACCTACGTGGTTACCTCGGGTAACAGCATTTCCGCTACGGCACACATAAAGCTTATTAAAAATGACACCACCGTTGAGGGTGTTTACATTGGCGACGGTCCTATTGACGCCGCATTCAGAGCAATTGAAAATATTACCGGATGCCACTACGAGCTTGACGACTTCCAGCTTCAGGCGGTTACCGAGGGACGCGAGGCTATGGGTCAGACCTTAGTTAAGCTCCGCGCGGGTGGCAAGGTATATTCGGGACGCGGTATCTCCACGGATATCGTAGGCGCAGGCATAAGAGCATATCTCTCTGCGCTCAACAAAATCGTTTATGAGGAGGAAGTTGAATGAAGCTCTCATTTTCTACAAGAGGCTGGCCCGAGCTTTCCTTTGAGGAAATGCTTGAGGTAGCATCGGATATGGGCTTTTCAGGCGTTGAGGTATACAATCTCTCAAAGCTTGACCCCATGACCGAAAAGGATGGCCCCTTTCACAAATACAACGTTGGCGCAACCGCTCGCTTGCTTAAGGAAAGAGAATTATCTATTCCCTGCCTTGATACATCTCTTGACATATCCTCCGACGATACGGCAATAAGCACTCTTAAGGGACTTATTGATATTGCACACGGTGCAAGAGTTCCCTACATCGTAGTTTGCGCACTTACCGACAACGAGGAAAGGGTTTGCACCGCAATCGACGAGCTTTTGCCCATAGCATCCGAGAAAAAGGTAAGTATTCTTATAAAAACGAGCGGAATTTACTCCGACACGGCAAGACTCCGCGCTATGCTTGACAGATTTGCAAGCGACAATCTCGCCGCACTTTGGGATATTCACCACCCCTACAGAGACAACGGTGAAAGCGGTGATGACACTATCAAAAATCTCGGCTCCTACGTTTGCCACGTTCATATGCGTGACTCCGATGACACAGGTGCATACCAGCTTATCGGCGAGGGTACGATGCCCATCGACGACGTTATGCGCGCCCTCTCGTCGGTAAATTACGATGCATTTATTTCACTCGAATGGAAGCCCGAGTGGCTGGAGGATTTACAGGATCCAGAGGTCATTTTCCCCTATTTTGTAAACTATATGTCGCGTTTTCACTCTACGCGCGACATGAAAAAGACTCTCTACTGCACTCACGACGGTACAGGTCAGTACGTCTGGAAGAAGGACGAGCACATTAATCTTACCTTTTCAGAGGTGCTCGATAGAGTTGCAGACGAGTTTCCCGATCAGTAC
>JAZRAJ010000036.1:0-92049 GCA_045634485.1 Eubacteriales bacterium
CTCCAAGCTCCTCGCGCAAAAGCACGGGATTATCTGTGTCGATTGCCTCGATAACCTCGTAGGTTTCCTCGATAAAATCACGTCTTATGCTCTTGTGAGTCTGCTCCATATCCCACGGGCATCCCTCCTTAGAGCGCAAAACCTCTACTAAAACCACCAAATCGTCAACCGTATAATTTTCTCTTTCAAGAAGGTATTTTTTCTTTTCCGCAACAGTCATTTTTTTGTTATCCCCCTTATTTTTCCTTAACAATATTTTTTAAAAAAGGAATCATTTTTATATCATCTCGGTCCAATACACCGAGTAAAAATATCAATATACAATAAATCAATAGAGCAACGGGTATTGCCGACAAAAACGCCGTTATATCCGTAAGAACCGTAGACCTAAGCCAAGCGTAAGACGCATACGCTCCGCCTATTGCCAAGACCGATGCAAGAAACGGCTTTGCAAAGCATCTTGATATGCTAATGGCATTTTCGGTGCCCTGTGTATATCTTAGCATAAGTGCAAAATTTAAAAGCACAACGGTTAGATTGCACGCAAGGCTACCAAGCGGCGCTCCGTACGCCCCAACCGAAGCAGCTCCAAGCAAAAAATACGATGAAAACGCCTTAACGATAACTCCAACCGTCATTGAAAATATCGGCATTCTCACGCATCCGTACGCCTGCAAAATAGCGTTTGTGGTGGTTATTAAGCAGGAAAAAAGCACCGAGCCTCCAAGCAAGGAAAGCAATGGAGCGGCTATATCGATAGCCTCGGCTTGCCCTTTAAACAAAAGCGAAAGAATCTGCCGAGAGAATACCGTTACTGCAAGGGATGCGGGCATTGACAAAAGCGAGGTAAGCCTTAACGCCTTTTCCACAGCCTGCGCTTGCCCTGCTATGCTCTTTCTTTTAATAAATACGGTAAGCTCGGGAATTAGCGCCATTGAGATTGGCGTTATCAGTGACGGAATAAGGCTAAACACAGGCATGGCAAGCGTTGTATACGCACCGTATATCTCATTTGCTCTAAATTGCGATACACCGACATTCTGCAATCTTCGCATTATAAGCGCCATATCTATTATTCTCGTAAGGCTTATTACCGCCGAGCCAAGCGTTATCGGAAGCGCTATGCGCAAAAGCTCCTTGTAGTAGCCCTGCGCCCCTTCGCCGCTATTTACAGGCAATCGCACGGCGTGCCTTCCTTGCGCCACAAAAAGATAAATTAAGGAAAGTAGCGTTCCCACGGTTATTCCGAGTATCGAAAGTGCCGCAACCATTGGCACGGAGAAGCCTCTTTTTATGCCAAGCGTAGCAAAAAATATTCCCAACGCAAGCTTTGCTACCGCCTCTATAAGCTGAGAGATAGCCGTTGGCTTCATATCCTCAAATCCCTGACAATATCCCCTTATAGCGCTTGCAAGGCAGATAAAAAGCAATGCGGGCGCTATTGCCATAATGCAATATATAGCATCGTCGTTGCCTATTGCGATTGATAATGGCTTTGCAAGCAAAAGCATTGTCGCAGAGCCGACAAGTCCAAGCACGAAAAATACCTTTATTGCCGTCCTGTAAGCCCTTACTATGCCAAGCGAATCATCAACGGCTCGAGATGAGGATATAAGTATCGAGAGCGCAACGGGTAAGCCTGCCGTTGAAGTCACGCAAAGAAGTGCATATATCTCGTAAGCCGAATTAAAATACCCCATTCCCTCCATTCCAAGCAAGGAAAGCATTGGAATTTTAAAGGCAAGTCCTATTATCTTTACTATTAAAGTTGAGAGCGAAAGAATGAAAACTCCCGATATGAAGCCCCCTCCAACGCTCTCTGCCTTACTGTTGTTTTTCAAATTAACACCGCCTAACCGTTTTTTATAGTTTATTCCAAACTATAAAACGATATACCGCGGTTTAAATATTTAAAATAAATTTATCAACGCTCAGTCAAGCATTCCATGCTCACGGTAAAATCTGAGCGTCGCCTCTCTAAAGGCTTGATTTTTATCCTCAACGAGATATTCGTAAGGATATTTTTGGTGGAAAAGTCTTTCTATATCACGCTTATTGCAGTTTTCCACGGTGTTATCAACGAGCTTTCCAACGGCTCCCGCACCTGCGGCAAATATAGAGTGTATCTCCTCCATCATATAGATATTATAATATCCCTCGTGTCCCTTAAGAGCAAAGCCTACGTTCTCGTAGTTGCCAACGGTGTTCTTTTGGCGGTACATATAATACGGAATGTATCCCGCCTGATCCGCCTTTATCTGCGAATAATCAACGCATTTACCAACCGAGCCGCCGCGAAGCGAATAAACGCTTGAATCACGCTTCAAAAGCTCCGAGGATTTCTTTACGCAGAAGGTATGCACGGTAAGATTTTCGGGACGAAGCTTTAGCACCTCGTCATAGGTATACGCAAAGGTTTTAAACTCATCGCCCGGAAGTCCTGCAATAAGGTCGACGTTAACGGTTTTAATTCCCGCTCTTCTCGCCGTATCAAACGCCTTAAAGAACTCCTCGCTTGAATGACTTCTTCCAACGCTTTCAAGAAGCTTATCCGAAAGGCTTTGCGGATTAACGCTGACTCTCGTTACGCCGTATTTCTTTGCTATAGAAAATTTCTCATAAGTTATCGTATCGGGGCGACCCGCCTCAAGCGTATACTCCTCAAGCGCATTAACATCGGTTTGAGATGAGATAAAGCTAAGCAAATCCTCAAGCTGACTCTCGGTTAAAATCGTAGGCGTTCCACCGCCGATATAAACGGTTTTAACATTTAAGCCGAGCATATTTATAGTTTCAAAATTAAAGCGGATATCCTCCTTAAGCTTTTCAAGATACTCAGGAATAAGTGACAAAAGCCTTTTTGAGGTATATGAAACAAAGGAGCAATATGCGCATCTTGACGGGCAAAAGGGTATTGCAATATACACGCTGCAATCCTTGGGAGATGGCTTTGCTATAATGCTTCTCTCGGTGAGCGCTATGCTTGTTGCAAGAGCGGCTTTTTTAGGAATAACGAGATAATCACTGTTTAAAATTCTCTTTACCTTAGTTTTACTGTAGCCAAGGTCAAGCATCTCACTTGCTATCTTTGCAGGTCTTACGCCCATCATCATACCCCAAGCAGGACGGTAGCCTAAAAGCTCGTTAAAGGCTGCTAACACTGCACCGCCTATTGCAAGCTTCATAACTCGCTCCTTGGTTCTATCGGGGTTAAACGCCGCAAAATACTCTGCGCTCTCGCTTTTTTCATCAACCGATGCCGTAACGAAGGCTCGAATCCCCTCGTCCTCCTCTACGGTTTTAACCGAAAGCACGGGCTCGCCCTCGGCAAGCTCCTCGCTTTCCGAAAAGTGCGCTCCGGGGAAAAATATCATTCCAAGGGTTTGAACGTAATATTTATTTATAGGTGAATCTAAGATGATCTTCATTTCCAAACCATTCCGTAGTTATATTTATTCTTGTGCGTTCTTTTTTAGTAGCACATTGCTATCCATTACTATGGTAACAGGGCCGTCGTTAACTATCGTAAGCTCCATATCTGCACCAAAAATGCCTCTGCCAACGTGCGCTATTTCAGACTCGCAAAGCGAGCAAAAATATTCATAAAGTCTGTTAGCCTCGTCGGGAGCCGCCGCACCGAAAAAGTCAGGGCGCCTTCCCTTTCTGTATGCGGCAAGAAGCGTAAAGTTTGAAATAACCAAAAGCTCTCCGCCAATATCCTTTAGCGACAAATTCATTTTATCGTTTTCGTCGCAAAATATTCTAAGCTCAACAAGCTTTTTAACGAGGGCTACGGCATCCTCCTCTGTATCCTCTCTTGCCACGCCCAAAAGAACGCAAAGTCCGTGAGCGCATTTACCAACGGTCTGTCCCTCAACGTCAACAGACGCACGTTTTACTCTTTGCAATACGGCAATCATGCCATAGCCCTCCTAAATAAAATTTTCTTTACTGTGCCATTCCTCGTCTTATATCGCTAACACCTTCAATGGAGCGGAGTCGCGACACGATTGAATGATAATGCTCAACGTTCTTACAGCTTATCTTTAAGCTTATAAGTATTTCATTCTCGTTTACGTTATTAGTATTTATCTGCAAAAGCTGAACCTTCATATCCGAGAGAGCCGCAACTATCTCGGAAAGTATTCCACTTCTATCATAAACCATAATTCCTATCTGCGCCTCGTAAAGAGCCTTATGGCTCTCCTTGCTCTCTGCCCAGCGAACCTTAACCCATCTTCCCGCATTTTCGGGATTTAGGCGGCTTGCTACTATATTTTGGCACTCTGCGTGATGAACCGACACACCGTGTCCTCTCGTGATGTAGCCTATTATACTATCGCCCGGTAGAGGCGTACAGCATTTTGCAAATTTAATAAGACATCCATCCAAGCCGTCAACAATTACTCCACTGTTAGACTTAACGTTCTTCGGTGTTGCAAGCTTAATCTGCTCCACCGAGATATCGTCGCTCTGCAATGCGTCGTCGCTCTTTCCAAAGCTACGCTCGTACTCGTCGCGCAGCTTGGTTTCAACCTTAGAATAGGTCAATCCACCGTAGCCGAGATCGTTATACATATCGTCGGCGGACATATAGCCCATTCGTTGGCAAACCCTTTCAACGGTTTCGGCACGTCTTTGCTCGGTTGACAACGGCGCAAAGCGCTTAAAATCATTTTCAACCATATTTTTGCCCGCAACAATATTCTCCGCACGCTTCTCGTTTTTCAAAAAGCTTTTTATCTTTGAGCGAGCCGAGCTTGTTTTAACTATCTTTATCCAATCACGGCTTGGTCCCTTTGAGGAGGAGGACGTGATTATTTCAAGAATATCTCCCGTGTTTGGCACGGTGTCAATCGGAACTATTCTTCCGTTGATTTTTGCGCCAACCATAGAGTTTCCAACGCCGGTGTGTATAGCGTAAGCAAAGTCGATAGCCGTTGAGCCCTGCGGAAGCGCAATTATATCTCCCTTGGGAGTATAAATAAAGGTATCGTCGACGAAAACGTCGGTTTTAATTGCATTATAGAACTCGTCGGGGTCCTTAATATCCTTCTCGGTTTCGATAAGCTTTGATATCCATTCAAGCTTTTTATCGATATCGTCGCTTGAGCGCTCGCCCGACTTATATTTCCAATGCGCACAAACACCGTACTCGGCAACCTGATGCATCTCCCAGGTTCTTATTTGAATTTCAAATGGAACTCCGCCCTCGCCGATAACCGTTGTATGTATCGAGCGGTACATATTAGCCTTCGGGATAGCGATATAATCCTTAAATCTTCCCGGAAGGAACTTAAACATTTCGTGAACTATACCAAATGCGGTATAGCACTCGCTTTCACTGTCAACGATTATTCTCATAGCGTAATAATCGTATATTTCGTCAAGATTTTTATCCTGATCGTTCATTTTGCGGTAAATACTGTAAACGGTTTTTATTCTACCGGTTATCTCGCATTTTATATTTTCCGCATCAAGACGTTTTTTTATTTTTTCCTGAGCGCTCAAAAGCGCAGTTCCGTGCGCACCGTATGATCTTTCGGTGTAATCAACTATCTGCTTACATCCGATAGGGTCAAGATAAGCAATGCATCTATCCTCAAGCTCGTGCTTAAGCTTACGCATACCAAGTCGGTGAGCAAGAGGCGCATAAACGTGCATCGTTTCAAGCGCAGTGGTTCTTCTCTTCTCCTCAGACTTTGCATCAAGCGTGCGGATGTTATGCAATCTATCGCAGAGCTTAATGAAAATAACTCTTATATCCTTTGACATCGCCAAAAGCATTTTTCTGATATTTTCTATCTGCGCTTCCTCTTTATCCTCAACGTTTAGAAGTGGCATTTTGGTAAGTCCGTCCACCAAAATAGCAACCTCCTTGCCAAACCTCTTTTCTATTTCCGAAAGGTCGGTTTTATCAGAGCAATCCTCTACGGTATCGTGCAGGAGAGCGGCGCAAATTGAATTAGTATCAAGACCGAGGTCTATAACTATTTCCGCTACGGCAACCGGGTGCGAGATATAAGGCTCGCCGCTTACACGAAACTGTCCCTCGTGAAGGCTTTCGGCATAAGCACCTGCGCTTTTTATTTTTTCAACGTCGTATTTTTTACCGGTTTTTGCAAGCTTATCTATAAGCTGGGCAACGGTACTGCAGCTATTTTTTACCATAGAGCTTCCTTTCTAAAAAATCTTTTATCTTAATAAAGCAATAATCCTTGTAGTTAATCGCTAAGCGTCATCTATCGATGCACTGTGACCTTAGCCTTTTGAGTATCGAGGATTTATCGATGCTCGTTTTATTTGCCTGAAAATTTACCTCGTAAACGTATTCGTCCTTTCTGACCTCACGCACGTCGCATATCTTCAGCTCGTTTAAAATTTCAAAAATATATTTAAGCTTAACATAGTTCATTTTTCCGCCGCACTCTTGATTTATAAGTTTTAAGGTAAAATCAAGGTCGCATCTGCACTGTCCGTTTCTATACTCTCGGCGAAGATAGGTATAAACTATAGCGCAATCCTCTCGAGTGGGAACAAAATCCTCCTCGGCTCTGTGAGCCCCACCCGCTCTTACCTCCTCGTAGCGCTTGTGCGCGTGCGATATTGCATCGGTGGAGGATTTTGCTATGCGAGCGTCACGAACGGTTAGCTGCTCGCTAAGGGTGTTTCGATAATCGTTTATATCAAGATTAAATAAAATATCTATCTTATCTCCAACGAAAAATCCGAGGTCGAGCGGCGCTATACCAAAATACATAGCGTTAATATATTTTCCGTTCTTTTCAACCGTCATTCTTGTGTGATCTCCGCCCTTGGTTGCAGTTATCTTTTTGGCAACCGCATCCTTAAGCACGAAAAGCGGAGTATTGTTTCCCGTGCCGTAGGGCTCCAAAAGCTGAAGCTCCTTTGCAAGGGATAGATTTATATCCTTGGTATCAAGCTCGCAATCGGCATCCATAGTTATCTTAAACGCATCATCGGTAAGATGCTCTCTTGCGTACTCGTTTATTCTGTCACGAAAATCGTCAAGAGCCGAGCGCTTAATTGTAAGTCCTGCCGCAAGCTCGTGACCTCCGTGCTTAATAAGAAGGTCCTCACAATAATTAAGTGCCTCAACGAGATTAAGTCCCTTAATGCTTCTTCCCGAGCCTCGTCCCTCGTCAAACGGAGCGGGATGTCGAGTGTAATCAAAGGATACGAGTATCGACGGCAAGCCGTACTTTTCGGTGATTTTAGAAGCTACGATACCTATTATTCCCTGCTGCCACTCGTTACTGTCAAGCACGATAACAGGGTTCTCGTCAAGATCCGCAAGGTCACGAATCATCTCGTAAGCCTCCTCGGCAATTCGGTTCTCCTCAACCTGGCGCTGACGGTTTATTTCGCAAAGCTCCTCCGCAAGCGCAGGTGCCTCGTGCTCGTCCGCAAGGAGCGCCCTTACCGCTATAGAGGCATCAGAAATTCTGCCCGCCGCATTAATTCGCGGAGCAATTCCAAAGCCGATAAAGCTTGAATTTATCTTTCTCTTTTTTGAATCATCGCCCGATTTTTTAGACGATGCGGCGTCAATTAACGCCTTAAGTCCGGGACGAGCCGAGTTCTCCATAAGCTTAAGTCCCATACTAACTATAAGTCGGTTCTCGTCAACTATCGGCATAACGTCGGCAATCGTTCCAAGCGTTACGAGGTCGATATACCTCATACACACCTCACGAAGCCCTGCGTCGATAGCACGTCCCTCTGCTCGGCATCGCTTTATTTCAAGTGCGCAAACAAGCTTAAAAACAACGCCAACGCCCGCAAGCTCCTTAAACGGATACGGGCAATCTCGTCTGTGCGGATTTACCACTGCGCAAGCGCTTGGAAGCTCCTCTCGACATTCGTGGTGGTCTGTAATTACAAACTCAATGCCGTATTCCTTCTTGGCGTAAACTACCTCGTCGCAGGCGGTAATACCCGTGTCAACCGTTATAATAAGCTGAGCGCCCTTGTCGGCAAGCTTTGCAATTGACGCCTTGGAAACGCCGTAGCCCTCGCCCTCTCTTTTGGGTATCTTTATAAATACGTCTGCTCCAAGCGACGTAAGATAAAGATAAAGAGTGCTTACCGCAGTAACGCCGTCAACGTCGTAGTCGCCGTAAACGCATATTTTTTCCTTGCTCTCTATTGCTCTAAAAATTCTGTCCGTTGCCTTATCCATATCGCAAAGAAGATACGGATCGTGTAAATTCTCCTCCTCAAAGTGCAAAAATCGCATAGCGTCCTCGGCGGTCCTGTAACCGCGATTATAAAGCAAAACGGCAAAAAATCGGCTTTTACCAAGCTCGGCTGCCATTTTATCGATTATTGCATCCCTTTCGGGATCGCCAAAGACGTACTGTTCCTTCCACACCCTTTCCTTAAAATTCGTTTTCATTAATACCTCTATATTTATTTTTTTAAAACAACTTAAAGCTCGGGCGCAAATCTCTCAATCAATTTTAGCGCTATGCGTATTCCGTCAATAGCGGCGCTCGTAATGCCACCCGCATAGCCTGCACCCTCTCCGCAGGGATAGACGCTTTTTTTGCCTATCGCCAAAAGCTCCTCGTTTCGCATAATGCGAACAGGCGCGGAGGTTCTTGTTTCTGCGCCCGTAAGTATGGCGCTTTCCGACGCAAATCCCTTAATTTTTCTGTCAAAGGAACGAATACCCAATCTAAGCTCTCTGCAAATAAATTCGGGTAAAATACCGTTCATATCTGCGGCTCTGACACGACCGTCGCGATAGGTGGGAAGCACTCTCGTCGGCTCACTTCCTACCTTTTCCGAGAGAAAATCTCCCACGGTTTGTATGGGGGCATAGTAATCCCCTCCACCCGTTCTAAAGGCATTTCTCTCTATTCTTCTTTGAAATTCGATAGCACCCATAGGCGTACCGTCAAAATCTGTTTTTCTTACGCTAACGGCTACTGCGGAATTGGAATTTTTTCCGTCACGCGCTCTGCGACTCATACCGTTAACCACAACGCCGCCCTCCTCGGACGCCGCCGCAACTATCTCGCCACCGGGGCACATACAAAAGGTATAAACGCCTCTATCCCCCGTGGTGTCGGAAAGATGATATTCTCCCTTTCCAAGGCGGGGATGTCCCGCCATATCTCCATAAAGAGCTTTATCTATATCCTCGCGAAGATGCTCTATACGAACACCAACCGAGAAGGACTTTGCCTCTATCATATATCCGCTATCAAGCAGCATTTTATAAGTATCTCGTGAGCTGTGTCCTGTTGCCAAAACCACTGACGAGCAAGGTATATCTCCCTTATTGGTATGCGCCGTTACGCTTCCGTCGGCGCTTTCGCTTATTCCATCAAGCCTTGTGCGGTACATAACTGTTCCGCCGAGTCGCTCGATTTCCTTAAGCATATTATCAACCGTACCAAGCAAAAGGTCGGTTCCGATATGTGGCTTTGCCGCCGTAAGAATATCCTCGGGCGCACCAAAATCACAAAATCTCTTTAATACGTAATTTATTTTTGGGTCATTAATACGAGTGAGAAGCGTTCCGTCGGAAGAGGTTCCCGCACCTCCCGCACCGAACTGAATATTCGACTCAGTGTCAAGCACACCAAGGGTGCAAAAGGCTTCGTATTTTTTAAGTCTTTCCGCAACCGCATCGCCACGGTCTATAATTATGGGCGAGTAGCCGTTTTCCGCCAACAAAAGAGCGCAAAAAAGACCTGCGGGTCCCATACCCACGATAAGCGGCTTGTGATTTGACACCTCACTGCCGAATTTTATTTCAAGCTCCTCGCTTGAGATTGCCGAAATTCTATATTTTTCCCCGCTTGGAATTGCCATTTCAATCGGCGTATCAAAGCGAGCCGCAACCGAATAAACAAGCCTTATATCATTTTTCTTTCTTGCATCAACCGATTGCTTGTAAATACTAAAATGAATTCGTGCAGGGCTTATCCCTGCACGCTTCAGCTCATTGGCGGCTATAATGCACGCCTCGTTCTCATCTGTATCGGGGGATAGAGATATTCCGCTTATAACTAAACCACTTAAAAGCCTTTTTTCCATAATCTATCCCTCCTAAAATTTTACTCTGATACCTCGGTTGACGCCTCGGTGGTTTTATTAATTCCGCTTTCAACCGCCTCTGCGATTGCTTCCTTGCTTATTTCCTTTTCCTTTTCGGCGGCAAGCTTTTGCGAATTAGACGCATAAAGCCAAATAAGCACCGACGTTACAACGCAAACGCCAAACACAAGCATATCGGATTTTTTAAATCGCTTTTTCTTTACCTCAAGTCTTATCTCGTCGGTAGCGGCGCCCTGCTTTTCGTTTTTGCCTTGCTCTGCATCGCTTTTATTATTTTTATCGTTTTTTACTTCTTCAAGATTTTCAATATCAAGCTTTTCCTGCGACATAATTACCTCCGTTAAGACTTAATATTTTTCACGCCGTTTGCTTTATCCGCAGATTTTTGCGAATTTGGCTTGCGGTTCTGCTTTTTCTTATGCTTTTTACCGCCCTTTTCGTTAGGATTAAGCAAGCCCTCAAGACGAGCGCAGAGTGTGGCGTATGTAAAGCCTCTCTCAAGCTCGCCGTCTATTGAAAGCGAGATAATTCCACTCTCCTCGGAAACGATAACCACTATCGCATCTGTCTTTTCGGTAGTTCCTATTGCCGCACGGTGGCGTGTGCCGAGGTCGATGGAAATATCAACTCTATCGGTCATAGGAAGCACGCATCTTGCATAATCTATTCTTCCGTTGCGAATTATAACCGCACCGTCGTGAAGCGTTGCGCCCTTGTAAAATATCGATTTAAGAGCGTCTGCGGTTACCGCAGAATCAAGATAAGCGCCCGATGCCTTATAAGCATCCAACGAATTTTCACGCTCGATAACTATAAGCGCACCGTAATTTATTTTTGAAAGGTCCTGCGCAGCCGACGCAATAGCGTCCACAACCTTATGTGAGCTTGCGGCAACAGGCTTCTTTTCTCCTGCGTGATTTATGTTTTGTATTCCCTCAAAGGTAGTACCGCCGATTTTCTCAAGCGCAGAGCGAAGCTCGGGCTGAAAAATTATAAGTATGGCTATAACTCCAAGCTGACGGAAATCGCCAAAAACAAATCCGAGTGCGGTAAGCTCCGCCGCATCAACGACGAGCATTACAAGCAAGAAAAGCACCACGCCCATAGCGAGCTTTACAGCCCTTCTCTTTACCGCAAATCTATATATAAAGAACAGTATTGCCGCCAGCGACAAAACATCAAGCACGTTTTTTAAAATTTCTAAAAATTCCAAAAAATCCACCTCCACATAAAATCAATGCTTTAAAAAAACTATACATATATAATTATATCATACACCATAAATAAATTCAACAATTATTTTAATATTTTTAAATGATTTTATAAAAAAATATACCCGACGGACTCTGCGTCCATCGGGTATAAATATTAAATTAAATCAGAGGTTAATCCACATTGCGGGAACTACGCCTGCAGCGGTCTGACAAACCTTAAGGTTATGGAAGGTTCCGTCGGGCTTAATTCTGTGTGCATAGTAGCCGTCCTTGGAGGAGTTTCCTTCGGAGGAAGGAGTACGTGTCCACCACCAGCCCTCTGCCGTGGAGTTTGTATCGTTGCTTGCATTATACACCTCATCGGAGTATGCGCCCTGCGACTCTGCATAAGCGGTGGGAGTCTTCATACGAAGCGCATTGGAGAAGGTGTAATCATCGCCAAGATAATTATACTTTTCATCAGTACCGTTCTTAAGCTCTGCCTTAGAGAGCAAGAAGAGCTTATCCTCAGAGTTAGTACCATTGTTAACGGTAGCGTTTGTTCCGCTGGGATAGTCTGCTATATTAGTATCGGTGTTATCAACCAAGGTTGTGAGAATAACGCCTCTCTGCATCTCGTCAAATGCGGTGTTAACGAATACCTCGTTGAGCCACTTTCTAACCGAGCTATCGTAGTAGTCTGCGTTTCCGTCAACGTCGTATGCCTGAGCATCGATAATCATATCGCAGAATACGAGAGCCTTCTTAGCAGAGGTGTCCTCGGTTATAATGGTCCAGGAGATAGGCTCATACTTAAACCAATATACGTTAGAGGTCTTGTAGCCATTAATGAGCTGAAGGTTGTTAGTGCCTGTACCTGCCTCCTGAGTTACGGTGTTAGGTCTGTAAGCCGTGAAGTATACGCCACGGTACTTTACGCCACCCTCCTCAACGTCTGTGTACCACATGCTCTGGTTCTCACTGTAGCCGTAGTTGGTCCAAGCAGATGCATTGGTGTCGGGAATGCCCACCTTCTTGTTAAGCGTGGAAATAGTGGTGCTGTTTGTTACCTTAGACTGAGGATACGAGCCAAAGGTTATCTTCTTTCCGCTGCGGGTAAGTCCGCACTCGATGCACTTGCCATCTTTAAGGTTGTGGGCAACAAATGCTCCGCAAGCGGTGCAGCTGTGACCGTCGTTGCTCTTGTGAGCGCACTTAAAATCGCAGGAGGTGCAAATACCGTCAACAAAGTTGTGCTTTGTTTCTGCGCCGGATTCCTTACCGCAGCAGCTGTATACCAAAATGTGAGTGGTATCGGTAGTCTTCCATACCTTGCTACCCTCGTGGTTACCTGAGTCTAAGCCACCGTAGGGCTCAAGGCAAAGGTCACAAATAGACTCGGAAATACAGGTTGCGTCCTCACCACCCTCGTGATCGCACTCGGGCTCAGGCTCAGAGCCGCTAACGCCGCCCTCGTTGCTATCGCCGGCATCCTCACCGTCGTTATCGTCGGGGTTTACATCGCCACCGGGAGTTTGATTTTCGGTTTCGGTGCTCTGTCCAGGCTGTTCGGTTTGTCCTGCATTCTCAGTGGGCTTCTCGGTTACCGAGGGAGTCGGATTTGCAGGCTCTTGGACACAGGAAACAAAGGTTCCCAAAACCATTACTACTACCAAAAGAATTGTTAAAATCTTCTTCATAAATATATCTCCTTTAATTATTTTTCATAAATTACTGAGGATTGCAAATTCCGCAGGTCGTATATCCCTCTGCAAGCTTGTCGCTTACCGAGCCGTTATACTCTGCTTTGTTTTTCTCGCTCATCTTTGCTACCGATTGACAATCGGGATAATGTATTTTCTTGGAGTTCGTATTAAGAATATACGTCGTTTGACCCTGGCTTCCGCCTGAGTTATCTCCGCCGTTATCGTTGCCCGAATCTCCCGTGTTACCGCCGACATCTCCGCCTACGTCCTCGTTATCCTCTGCGGGAGGGGTAGTAAGCTTATTTTCGCCGGTAGCGTAATCTATAGTAATGCCATCTTGAACGTTATAAAAGAATACGTTGATGCAAATGCCCTCTCCTTCATCCTCCACTGAGTACGCCTCAAGATGAACTCCGCTTGCTACGAGGTTGTTACCGTCGAACATAGGAGTTGCCCTATACATTACGTGGTTGCCCGTATCCTTGATATAGTCGGCCACCATATTCTCGAAGGGAAGCATTCCCTCGTTGTTCATATAACGTGTTCCGGTTATAAGATTTTGCTTGTTTGCATTCTCGGCGCTAAGCTGCCATCCGATAAGGTGGCATCTGTTGTAAAGATATCCGCCGGGAATAATGTCGGTATCGTACTTGTTGTTAATCCATCCCGTGGGCTTTATGCTACTGATATTAGCACGCTCCTCATCAAGACCGGGCATTGTATCCTTGCCAAGGCAAGCCATTGCGTATCCGCATCTGCCAAGCGAATCCAAGGGACTGTAGAACTCATAGCACTGAGTTGTTATCTCGCTTTTAGCAAAATCGGGCTGGTTGCCGTTTATAACTACGTAAGGAGTACCCGAAAAGGGCTTTATATCTGCAAGCGTCAGAGGCTTATTAACGTTAACCTCCTCGGTTGGCTTTTCTGTAGGCTGTGTTTCCTCCTCACTTTCCTCGGTAACGTCAAAGGTACTATCCACCGTTTGCTTCGTGCCGTCGGTAGCCTTTCCGCCACCGCTCGAGACACAACCCGTAAGCACCATGCAAAACGCAACGAGAAGAGCGAGTACCCATATTAACCCGTTTCGTAGCTTCATATTTACAAAACCTCCAAGTCAAAATATATAACTACTCAAAGTTAACTATATTATATCATATATTTGCATTTTTTTCAAGTTTTTTTATACATTTTTTATCCAAATAATCATTTTGTATATATTACATAAAAAAGCACCCTCGACGGACCGTTCCGTTAGGATGCTTTTAATTATTTTTTATCATTTATTACAAATTGTAAATTTTCTTTTAAGATGCCTCGGCCTTGACGTTAAGGGCTTACGTCAAGGCTTTATAGGTCACCTTGCTCTAAGGATATATTGCAAACGTTAGATGCTTTACCGTTTTGGCTTTTGCCGATTGATAAGCGTAAAAGTAAATACCTCTACCCTATCAACCCAACGGCTTACAGGTTCCGCAGGCTTTATATCCCTGCGTAAGGAGATCGTCGGGCGAGCCTGTATAGGTTTTCTTATTGCTTGCGCTCATAGAGGAAACCGCAGTACAGGTCGATAAATGAATCTTTTTGTTCTTAGTGTTGAGAACGTAGGTTGTCTTGCTTGAGCTGCTTGAGGAGCTATTCGAGGAGCTGCTTGAGCTGCTCGATGAGCTGCTTGAGCTACTGCTTGAGGAGCTGCTCGAGGAAGATGCCAATTGATTCTTTCCGGTTGCGTAATCGATGGTTATACCCGGCTGAACGTTGTAAAGATAAACGTTAAAGCATACGCCCTCACCGTTATCCTCAACAGAATAAGCCTCCATATGAACACCGCTTGCTACAAGGTTGTTACCCTCGAAAATCGGAGTAACTCTATACATAACGTGATTTCCGGTATCCTTAACGTAGTCGGCTACCATATCCTCAAAGGGAATCATGTTCTCGTTCATATAACGAGTACCCGTTATGAGATTCTTCTTGTTAGCGTTTTCACCCGTAAGCTGCCAACCGATAAGGTGGGATCTGTTATAAAGGCTTCCACCGTTAACAAGATTTGTATCATAGGTATTTTGTACCCATCCCGTAGGCTTAACCGAGGAAATGCTTCCGCGTGAGCCTGTGGGCATAAGATCCTTACCAACGCACGCCATAGCGTATCCGCATCTTCCCAAGGAATCAAGAGGGCTATAGAACTCGTACGACTTTGTTGTGATTTCACTTGACGCAAAATCGGGCTTATTGTTATAAACCGTAGCGTACGCCTTGCCATTGTACTTCATTACAGAAGCAAGCGAAGCGCCTGTTTTGTTAGTAGATGATGTTGCCTTTTGGGTTGTCGACTTCTGAGTAGAGGCCGTAGCCTTCTGTGTAGAGGTGGTAGCCTTTTGAGTTGACGTTGTAGCCTTTTGAGTAGCGGTTGTAGCCTTCTGAGTTGACTTTGAGGACGATGCCCAGCCAAAAAGATAATCCCAGAAGCTATACGCATATTCTTCCTCTACAACGACCTCGTTACCGTTCTCATCGATTTCGGTAGCGGTAGCCTCGGGAGCTGCTTGACAGCCCGTAAGGATAGCGCAAAGAGCGAGAATCAACGCAAGAATCAACACCAAGCTTTTTCTTAGCTTCATCTTTCGTAAACCTCCTTCCTTATATTATCGTGAGCGTATCCCTTGAACTCGTAGCTTGACATTAACGAAAAGCCCTCATTTTCTAAATTTATATCAAACACGAAATCTCGCGGATACACCCTATTCCAATTATAAACCGTTACAGCGCTTATTCTTTCTATATAAGGCTTTACATCGACGTTTTCTACAAAGCAGATGCAATTTTCGTCATCGCTAAGACTAAAGAAATCGTCGATTATCTCATATTTTCCCTCGTGCGCCTCAAAAAGTATCTTAGAATACTCCAAGATATAAAGCTTTTTATCGCCAAGGCTTGAGATAACGTCCTCAACAAGAAATCTGTCACGGCTTTGACGGCGATGATTAAAAAGCATTCCGCCGTAATCGTCAAGACAAACAATTATTTCCATATTAATACTTAATGCCTCCCATGCTTTGCAAGCATATCGTGCTTTAAGCTCCAAAGCTTTTCGGAGAGGTCAACGTAATAATTGTGGGGGTTGTTAAATCTCTTAACCTCGTCCCACATTCCCTCTATCTCGCTTTGACAGTGCGCCCTGATTTCTGCAAGAGTTGGCATATTATAAACCAAATCTCCGTTTTTGAATATCGGCACTAAAAGCTCGGACACGGTGTAATTATCAAACGTCTTTCTCTTCCAGGTCGCTATAGGGTCAAATATTTCAAGAGGCTTCGATTCGTCGATTACCTCATCGTAAACGCAGATAAGGTCTGCCTCTGCCTTACCGCTCTCCTTATCACGGATACGGTAAACCTTTTTAAAATGAGGCGTGGTTATCTTACCAACGTTTTCGCTTATTTTTATTTTGGGTATAACGTTACCCGCCTCGTCCTCAACGGCACAAACCTTATATACACCGCCAAACACGGGGTCGCTCTTTGCCGTAATAAGACGCTCGCCCACGCCAAAGGCATCTATGCACGCGCCCTGACGGATAAGCTCACGGATAATATATTCGTCAAGCGAATTCGAAATTACTATTTTACAGTCAACGAGTCCCTCATCGTCCAGTCTTTTACGAATCTTCTTTGAAAGATAGGTAACGTCGCCCGAATCGAGTCTTACCGCACACTTAGTTATACCAAGCTCCTTGAAAACCTTGATTGCGTTTACAAGTCCGCTTTCAAGAGCATTGTAGGTATCGATAAGCAAGGTCGGCGCTATCGGATATATCTCGCAATAGGTTTTAAATGCCTCGTACTCACTGTCAAAAAGCTGAACCCAAGAGTGCGCCATGGTTCCGCCTGCGGGAACGCCGAACGCCTCGTCGGCAATAGTACATGCGGTAGAGGAGCATCCTCCAATGTATGCGGCTCTTGCGCCAAGGATTGCTGCGTCTGCGCCCTGCGCTCTGCGTGAGCCGAACTCGCTTACCGCTCTGCCTCTTGCGGCTCTTGAAATTCTTGAAGCCTTGGTTGCTATAAGCGATTGATGATTTATCATCATAAGCACGTAGGTTTCAATAAACTGTGCCTCTATTATAGGCGCTCTAACCGTCATAAGAGGCTCGCCCGGAAAAACAACCGTTCCCTCGGGAACCGCCCAAATATCTCCCGAGAACTTAAAGCTTGAAAGATAATTCAAAAACTCCTCGGAGAAGCATCCTCGCTTGCGAAGATACTCAATGTCCTCGCTATCAAAGCGAAGCTCCTTTACGTACTCTATTATCTGCTCAAGTCCCGCAACTATGGCATAGCCTCCGTTATCGGGATTATCACGGTAGAAAACGTCAAAATAAACTATCTTATCTCTCATTCCGTTAACGAAATATCCGTTGCTCATGGTAAGCTCGTAATAATCGCAAAGCATCGTGAGATTTCTGCTAATATCCTTCATAATAAAAGCACCTCCTCGGGTCTTTATTCGAATTTCACTCAGTTATCTTAAAATTATTTAAAAAGCAAGCTATCTAAGGCGTTTAAATTACTTCGCTATTATCTTACGGAACGCCTTTTTACCTCTGCGGAAAAGCTTGCCCTCCTTAAGATCCTCGTACTTAAACATTTCCTTAGTATTTGTTATCTTTACATCGTCAACAGCAACACCGCCCTGCTCTACCGCACGGCGTGCATCCGACTTGCTTGCAACGAGTCCCGAAAGAACGAGAAGCGAGCAAATGTCAAGCTCACCGTTAACAAAATCGCTCTCGGAAAGCTCTGTCTTGGGAACGTCTGCATTTGCGCCGTTGCCAAAGAGAGCCTTTGCGCTTGCCTCTGCCTTTTTAGCCTCATCCTCGCCGTGAACAAGCTTTGTAAGCTCGTAAGCAAGAATTTCCTTTGCGCGGTTAAGCTGAGAGCCCTCCCAGGAATCCATAGCGTCGATTTCCTCAAGAGGCAAGAATGTTAACATTCTTATGCACTTAAGAACATCTGCGTCCGCAACGTTTCTCCAATACTGATAGAAATCGTAGGGGCTTGTCTTATTGGGGTCAAGCCATACTGCACCCGACTGAGTTTTACCCATCTTCTTACCCTCGGAGTTGAGGAGAAGATTTATAGTCATAGCGTAAGCATCCTTACCAAGCTTTCTGCGGATAAGCTCGGTACCGCCAAGCATATTCGACCACTGATCGTCGCCGCCGAACTGCATATTGCAGCCGTAGTTCTGATAGAGGTAGTAGAAGTCGTAGGACTGCATTATCATATAGTTAAACTCGAGGAAGGAAAGTCCCTTCTCCATTCTCTGCTTATAGCACTCTGCCGAAAGCATTCTGTTAACCGAGAAGCAGGCTCCAACGTCACGAAGCACCTCGATGTAGTTAAGTCCCAAGAGCCAATCGGCGTTATTTATCATCATCGCCTTACCCTCGGAGAAGTCTATAAATCTGCTCATCTGCTTCTTAAAGCATTCGCAGTTATGCGCAATAGTTTCGGTCGTCATCATCTGACGCATATCGGTTCTACCCGAGGGGTCACCAATCATAGCGGTTCCGCCACCGATAAGAGCTATAGGCTTATTGCCTGCCATCTGCAAGCGCTTCATAAGGCAAAGCGCCATAAAGTGACCTACGTGCAAGGAGTCTGCCGTGGGGTCAAATCCTATATAAAACACAGCCTTGCCATTATTAACCATTTCCTTTATTTCTGCCTCATCGGTAACCTGTGCGATAAGACCTCTGGCAACGAGCTCGTCATAAATCGTCATAAAAACCTCCAAAATTCGTTTGAAATTTAAACATGCAACAATTATTATATAACAACAATCTTTCCTTGTCAATAATTTTGCGTTTTTTTATATATTTTTGTTCATTTTTACCTAAAATTTTTTCTTAATTATTTAAGCGATATTTTGCGCCGAATTTTAACTGTATATCGCTATAGAGCCGGTCTGTAGCGTCCAAAAGCTTGTATCAAAGGATATCTGCATATCGTAGTACTTTTCGGGCACAGAATCGGCAATAGACGCCGTTACGGGCAACGCCTTTCCCTTTTTAAGCTCCTCAAGGGACTCAAAGTTCAGATACACCGTTTCATCTATCTCCTTAACCTGATGCACGGCGCTCTCTCCAACGATTTCGTAATAATCGAAGGTGGTTTTAACCGTAACGGTTATCGTAGTAACATCCGTGGAGTCAAGCACTATCTTCTCCTCAAGAAACTCATCCTTAAGCTTTGCGCCAACCTCAAAATCAACGCTAATATCGCTATCGATAACAACGTTTGCAAAGGAATCGAAATAAAGCATCATAGTACCCTGCGCAAATTTATACTCTCTAACGTTGTGGAAATATCTTGCGGGCTCCTTGCCCTTTCTGTACTTTTTGTCGGCATCTGCCTTAAAGTCCTCGTATTTTAGCGCAACGTACTCGCCGTCGCTTGCAACGCCCGTGGTAATTCCAAGCACTCTGCCACGGTTATCAACCAAGGCACCGCCACTGCTTCCGTGATCTATGGTTGCCGTATTGGTATAATAATTACTTCCCTCCGAAACGGCATCCGAGCGAATTATCTTACCCGACCTAACGCTCATCTCACTGCTATCGTTCGTATAGCCGAGAGCGTAGACCTTATCTCCCGCGTTGGCGGAAAGCGCAAACTCAACGGGCTGAGAGGAATATTCGGTTGTCAAGCCGCAAATAGCATAATCCGACTCGATATCGTTGTAGGTATACATTAAATCAACGTCGTAAACAGTTCCGAAATAGGTTTGAACCTGTATATAGTAGCAGCCGTCAAGAACGTGTGCGTTGGTAATAAACGTACCATTTTTGTCAATAAAAAATCCTGAGCCCATCGACACCACGGTTTCACGGTCAAAGTCATAGCAAATAACCTTAACTATCGAGGGCTTAAGCTTTTTCGCTATCTCGTCAATCGTAAGTATCGGAGCATCGTCCTCGCTCTCCTTGCTTTGCTCGGTTGGAGCATTGCTCTCACTATCACTATAATTGCTTTCCAAATCATCATAGGTTGGCTTTTTGCCACAGGATAATAAGGATCCTAAGGCACAGCAAAGCGCCATAATTAGCGCCGTAAGCCTTAAATTTAAAGTATATTTCATAGGTTTAACCACCCTTTAAGCTCTTTTTGTCATATAGACTCATTTTATTATACCATTTTATCTGTTTTTTGTCAATCCTTACAAATATATTAGCACCATTATAATAATTAAAAAATGATTTTTTGCTTGACACAACCGAGCATTTTTGGTATAATATATATTGGTTTTGTATATTCAGTATTCATTTTTACAAAATTAATGCTTTTTGAGGGGAGTAACGTTATGAAGAGGGCTATGACCGAAATTGCGGGTAACCGTGAGCTTTGCAAGCGACTTGCATCGGATATTGCATCGGGCGCACTCTCGCACGCATACATCCTTGAGGGAGCAACCGGTAGCGGAAGAAAAACCATTGCGCTCAACGTTGCCGCGGCAACCGCGTGCGAAAATCGCTTTGATAGCACTCAGCCTCTCCCCTGCCTGTGCTGTAGCTCCTGCAAAAAGATACTCGGCAAAAAGTCAACCGACGTTATATTTGTAAGGGACGAAAGCAAATCCACCGTGGGCGTTGATATCGCACGCTTTTTAAAGGAGGATGTTCGCATCGTTCCAAACGATATCGAGGATAAATTTTATATAATTGAAAACGCCGACAAAATGACTACTCAAGCGCAAAATGCGCTTCTTCTCACGCTTGAGGAGCCACCGTCCTTTGCGCATTTCTTTTTGATATGCAACAACGACGACGCACTTCTTGAAACGATACGAAGCCGTGCTATAACTCTTAGAACTCAAAGGCTTAGCGACAAGGAAATAGAGGACTACGTTTGCGCTCACGATACCCGTGCGGCTCAAATGCGCTTTACCTCGCCAAACGAGTTTAAGGAGCTTATCAAGGCATCTCGCGGAGGCATTGGTAAGGCTCTTGAATATCTTGAGCCTAAGGCGTTTAAGGAGATAAAGGCTCAACGAGATTTTATACGCTCGTTTATATTTGAGGCTATATCCCGCCGTCGCGCCGAAAGCATAATTCCAATGCTATCAAAATTCTCCTCAAAAAGAGATATTCTTGCCGACGAGCTTTTGTTGCTCGCTCTTGCGGTGCGTGATTTGATAGTATTAAAAAAATCCGACTCCTCGTCGCTTGAATTTTACTGCGAGCCTAACGAGGCAATAGAGCTTTCCGACAAGGTTTCGCTTTCATTCCTTTATACGCTTTACAAAAATATTGATATCGCCATTGAGGAAAATAAGCGAAATGCAAACGTTCGCATTATGATAATGAAATTAGCGGTAAACTCAAGCATTATTTAAGAAAATACCGAAAGGAAAAATATAAATTATATGGAAAACGAAAACAAGAACAAGCCTCACGGCAAGCGTAAGCATAGATCTTATTTTATTTCGCCCAACGCTCAAAGCGAGGCGCCAAGAGATGTCACATCTCAAGCAGAGAGCGCAAGCGCAAATGCAGGCGGCGAGCAATCTCAAAGAACGCATAAGCACAAGAACAAGCCCAAAAATCAGAATCCTCAAAAGCAGGAATCGGTAGCGCCACAAGCAAGCGTTGCGGCTAACGTTGCTCCCGAGCAGAGTGCAAGACCTCAGGGCGAGGGCAAAAATAAAAAGAACAGAAACAGACATAAAAAGCAATTTGACAGCACCGCAGAGCCTCAAAGCAAGCGCAACGAGGTAAATCCGCAGGACACCTTAAGTGACACCGACTTCGGATTTTCCAAATTTGACAAGCTTGAAAAGGTTGCTCCGAAAAAGCTTGAAAGCTTTGCCTCCTCCCCCGAATATCAAAAGTACAAGGATTACGAGGAGTTTACCTACGATCAGCTTTACGGCTCGCTCGACGATGAGGCGGAGGAAGCAAAGGCAACCGATGCATCAAGCGACACCGCAAAATCCGAAGGAAACGGCGATACTGCGGCAGAGGTTATCGAGGAAAAGCCCGAGGAGCTTATCGAGGTCGTTGGTATACGCTTTAAGGCGTCGGGAAAAACGTATTACTTCTTACCCAACGGAATTAATCTGCGCGTGGGTATACACGCAATAGTTGAAACCGCTCGAGGACTTGAATACGGCGAGGTGGTTATGAGCAACAGCTTTATCCCCGAAAGCGAAACCGTTCCCCCGCTCCGCTCGGTGGTTCGTGCGGCAACCCAAGCCGACGTTCTCCACAACGAGGAGATAAAGAAGCTTGAGGAAAACGCCTTCCGTATTTGTAACGAGAAGATAATTGCCCACAAGCTTGATATGAAGCTTATCGATGCGCAATACACCTTTGATAACTCAAAGCTTCTCTTTTATTTTACCTCGGCGGGACGTGTTGACTTCCGTGAGCTTGTAAAGGACCTTGCATCGGTATTCCGCACGAGAATAGAGCTTAGACAGATAGGAATACGTGACGAGGCTAAAATGGTTGGAGGCCTTGGAATGTGCGGTCGTCCGCTCTGCTGCTCAAAGTTTCTTACCGACTTCGGTCAGGTATCCATAAAAATGGCAAAGGAGCAAGGGCTCTCGCTCAACGCACCCAAGATATCGGGAATTTGCGGTAGACTTATGTGTTGCTTGCGCTACGAGCATGAATGCTACGAGTACGAAATCAAGCGCACACCTCCCGTGGATACGCTTGTACGCACAGTTGACGGCATTGGAACGGTAATCGACATCTCTCCGCTTCAGCACACGATAAAGGTTCGCCTCGTGGCAACCCCCGAGGTACCGCCAAAGAGCTATAAGCGCGATGAGGTTACGATACTTAAGAAAAAGAATTAATCACTAATTAAAATAAAAAACAACGGATTTTTACGTCCGTTGTTTTTTGCTTGGGGGATGAAAATATCACTAACCTGATACGATATACATCATAAAAAATGTGAGTCACAAAGAGTTTAAGTGATATACCGACTTCGTTGGTGTGATATTTTTGCTTTGCAAAAGTGATATTGTTCGCTTTGCTCCCAGTGATATTATATTCGCCTTGTGTTTCTTCCAACGCGCGAAGCGCATATCACTGCCGAAGGCAATATCACGCACTTGTGCATATAACTCGCCAACGGCGAATATAACAGAAAAACTCCATCTTGCAAGCAAGATGGAGTTTTTCTGGTGCACCTTCAGGGATTCGAACCCGGGACCCACTGATTAAGAGTCAGTTGCTCTACCAACTGAGCTAAAGGTGCGTTATTCACAACATTTGATATTATATCACAAGCCTCTTTATTTGTCAAGCACTTTTTTGAAATTTTTAAAATTTTTATTTATTTTTATTTTGGCGTTAATATTTACTGTTTTATCATATAAGTAAATAGTCAATCTGCACAAAATCAAATATCTAAATTCTACATTATAATGACAACTAAAAATTCTTTTATAATTGACGGGTTTATTAATATGTGTTATAATATTATAAGGTAAAGTAGTTTTGTCGATTTTAGATTTTATTACGCAAAATTATACAGTTTAAGACGTATAGGAGGAAAAAATATGTCTATATCAAAAAGATTATTAGCATTTATTATGTGCTTACTGATGTTATTTACTACGGTAGCATGTAGTGGCGGCGTAGAGGATTATTCCGATTCGGACTCCGGTGCAAATATTGCCACCGGTCCATCGCAGGCTCCCGCTAACTACGTTGTATTGGGAGAATACGAGGTAGCAAACTATAGAATAGTTTACGAAAAGGGCTTAACCTCTGCAGTTGTGCAGAAGCTTAATACCAATCTTGAAACTCTTAAGAACAAGACCGGTATTATTATGGAGGCAATTGACGACGAGGCTCTTCCCGCTCCCGACGGCAAGCCCGAAATCCTCATTGGCGAAACCAACCGTGAGGAATCAAAGTTAGCAAGCGCAAAGCTTCGCTCGGGCGAATACACCATTGACTACAACAAGTCCACAGGCTCTGTAGTTATTGCAGGTGGCGGTGCGGCGGCAATCAGCACGGCAATGAACACCTTCTTTAACGAGGGAATTGACGCAAACAAGAGATACCTTGCTATTCCAAGCACCTTCCACAAGGAAAAGTTCCTTAACTTCCCCATTCAGTCGGTTTTGATAGACGGTGTTCCGATTCAGGAATATTCAATCGTTTACCCCAAGGATGCAGACATCGTAACTAAATATGCAGCTCAAAACCTTGTTGACTACATTAAAACCAACATGGGCGTTAAGATGACCATGAGCCCCGACAGTAAGGCAGAAAAGCAATACGAAATACTTATCGGCGCAACCAAGCGCTCGGCTTCAAAGATTTCGACCTCTATGAAGGACGGTCAGTACGTTCTTATGAAGAAGGACGACAAGATAGTTATGCAGGGTAACGGCATTTACGTTGGTGCGGCAGTTGGCGCATTCGTAAGCAAGAACCTCCCCAGCAACGGTAACAAGAAGCAGATTGAAATAAACAATCTCCCCACAAGCGCATCGGCGCAAACCTACAAGTTCCCCTCCACCTTTAAGAACGCCGTTATTATGATTGGCGACGGAATGGGCTTTAACCATGTTGAGGCGGCAAAGAACTCCGATATGGGAGTATTCTACGCAGAGCAATTCCCCAACAAGGGTCAGGCGAGAACAAGATCGCAAACGGTTATTAACAAGGGTAACGAAAATTCAGGCGGTTACACCGACAGTGCCGCAGCAGCTACCGCTCTTGCAACCGGATATAAGACTCTTAACAGCCGCGTAGGCGTTGACTCAAGCGGTAACACGTTAAAGAATATTCGTGAGCTTGCAGACGAAAAGGGTGCAAAGACGGCAGTTATTACAACCGACGTAATCGGTGGCGCAACCCCCGGTGGATTCCTTGCTCACAACTCTCAGCGAAAGGTAGACGGTGTTACAAACCCCGATATTATTAATCAGATAAACGTTCTTGTAGAGCAGAAAAAGGTTGAATACACCATGGGACGCTCCTCCGACTCTTATGATGCTCCCAACCCCGATATTCTCACAGGCACGAGAGAGGCTCTTGATATTATTGCGGCAGGTGGCTCACAGTTCTTTATGATGGTTGAGGGTGCGTACATCGACAAGCGCTCACACCAAGACGACATCGAAGGATGTATAGCGTCGGTTAAGCAATATAACGAGGTTATCGCTTATATGTCAACCTTCGTATTCTGCCATCCCGATACTGCTCTTATCGTTACCGCAGACCACGAAACCGGTAAGATGGAAAAGGATTCAAGCGCAAAATACGGCTATAAATACACCAATAAGGACGGAACAAACGCCTCGGGCGGTCCCTACCGTCAGCACACCAGCAACGACGTACCCGTATACGCATTAGGTCCGCAGACCGAGTATTTCAACGGCTACAGAGTTGAAAACGTTTTAATTCCCCACTTTGCGGCTCAGGCATTTGGAGTTTCGGACTTTGGAGATTCCAGCTACTTTAACGCAAGAACAAAATTATAATAATTATAATCGCAACGCAGACCGTGGATTTTCCACGGTCTGTTTTTATATTCATTATATTGTTAACAAATTTGTAACATTTTTATGATACAATAAATTAATTATAGGTTTTAATATTATAATGAGGAAATAAATGCATTTACATACAGAAAACATAACCGATTGCGTAAGGCTTTCGGCGCTTCAAACAGATAAATTCAAATCGTCGGTAATATCCTTTTCGATAACCATACCGTTAACAAAGGAGCATTACACGCACAATCTTCTCCTCTCGCACGTTCTGCGCAGAGGAACAAGCTCATATCCCTCAACGGCTTTGCTTAACAAAAGGCTTGACGAGCTTTACGGCTCATATCTTGAGGTTAAAAGCCACCGAATAGGCGAAAACATCTCTCTTTCGCTAAACGCCGAAATACTCGACAATAAATTCGTTACCGACGGAACGGATATACTTGGCGAGATTATTAATATTGCCGCCGAGCTTATACTCTCCCCTGCATTTTTAGGAAATGACTTTAACGTAGGATTTTTCGAGCAGGAAAAAAAGCTTATCTGCGAGGCGGTTGACGCAGAGATAAACAATACTCGACTCTACGCCGCAAAGCGATGCGCAGAGATTATTAACGAGGGCATCGACATTCCCACAAGCCAAGAGCTTAAAGCACTTGTTTCGGGCGCTACGCTTAGCTCCTTGGCAAAATACCGTGAGTATCTTATAAACAACGCCCCCATTAACATATTTTACGTTGGCTCGCAAAGCGATGAATTTATAAAGGAAAAAATCTCGTCGGCGTTTGCGCCCTACCCATGCAAAAATCCGTTACCGCTTATCCTACCTCGCCCGATAACACGAGAGGATACGCTTGAGCTTTCCACAAAAATGCCCGTTTCGCAGGGCAAGCTTACTATGGGCTTTAGCACCGATATAACCGTTAAAAAGAACGACGATTCCTTTTACGTTATTACAATGCTTAACGAAATACTTGGTGGCTCTGCCTCCTCAAAGCTCTTTTTAAACGTTAGAGAGAGGCTTAGCCTTTGCTATTATTGCTCGTCCTCCTTTAGCGGATATTCGGGAATAATGCTTATTTCATCGGGCTTTGAGGTTAAAAATTACGATTTAGCTCGCAAGGCTATTCTTGAGCAGATTGAGGATATCAAAAACGGTAAAATTAGCGACGCCGAGCTTTATGCGGCTCAACGCTCGCTTACCAGCAGCTACCGACAGATATTTGACAGTCCCTTTGAGCTTCAATCCTTTTTTGGCAACCGTGCGCTTTTGGATATAAACGAGAGCATTGATGACGTTATATCAAAGCTTTTATCGGTAACTAAGGAGGATATCATATCTCTTGCGGGTAACATAAGGCTTATTGCCTCTTACTTTGTTGAGGGTACGCTAAACGACGTCGAGGAGGAAGATGATGAATAAGCAAATATTTAGCAGTGCCCTGCTTGACGAGCAATACACGAAATACACCCATCCCTCGGGGCTTGAGATTTATATTTTTCCCAAAAGGCTTACCACTTTTTACGCAATTTTCGGCGTAAAATACGGCTCTATTCACAGTAGCTTTGCCTTAAAGGACGCACCCGAAAATCTTATTACCGTTCCCGACGGAATTGCTCACTTTTTGGAGCATAAGCTCTTTGCAAACGAGGACGGAAGTGACTCCTTTGAGCATTTTTCAAGCCTTGGAGCAGATGCTAACGCCTACACCGCCTTTAACAAAACGGCGTACCTATTCTCTGCAACAGAGAACTTTTACGAGTCACTCCGTGAGCTTATAACCTTTGTTACGCATCCTTATTTTACCAAGGAGAATATAGAGTCGGAAATCGGAATTATAGCCGAGGAGATAAAGATGTACGATGATTCCCCCTCCGACCGTTGCTTTTACGGTATGCTTGAGGGAATGTACGAGCATCACAGCATCCGTCGCAACATCTGCGGAACGGCAGAAACCATTAAGCAGATAACTCCCGAGCTTATCTACAGCTGCTATAATTCATTTTACAATCTTAGCAATATGGCTCCCTTTATTTGCGGTGACGTTGAGGAGGACAAGATTTTACAAATTGCAAACGAGCTTTTGCCAAGCACATCTATTCCCTTTAACGTTTTATATCAAAATGAAAACGAAAAGGAAAAGACCTGCGTTTACAAGCCTTACGTTGAGTCAAGAATGCAAATAGCAAAGCCTATATTCAACATAGGAATAAAGGACACGAGCATTTCGTCAAGCGCAACCGAGCGTCAAAGGCGTGACGCCGCCTACTCAATTCTTGATGAGATAATCTTCTCACAGGCAGGCGAGCTTTACTCCTCACTTTTTGAGCGAGATATGATATCTCCAAGCCTTTCCTACGGCTACACGATGTCGCCCACGAGCGCATATAACTCGATTGCGGGCGAGGCGGATGACCCTAAGGCGGTGCTTACGGAAATTCTTAAGTACGTTGATAAGTTAAAGGAAACGGGGCTAAGCTACGAGGACTTTTTACGCGGAAAGCGTGTTATGTACGCCGAGTTTGTAAAATCCTTTGACTCAACCGACAATATCGCCAACAACCTTATGGCGTTCAGCTTTGACGGCGCAGAGATATTATCCTATGCGGATATAATTGAATCGATAACCTTTGAGGACGTGCAAAACCTCTTTGAGGATGCATTTGACAAGGACAAAATAACTCTTTCGGTAATCTTACCGCTAAGTAACAAGGAGGATATATGACGACTATTTCTTTTCCCGGACTTGGAATAGACGAGTTCACACTAAATTCTATCGCCATTCCGATAGGCGACGGCGGAATCCGTTGGTATGCGCTTTGCATAGTTACAGGTATGATTCTTGCCGTGCTTTACACCGCCTACCGTGCAAAGGGCGAGGGCATAATTTTCGATACTATCGTTGATTTTGCTATATTCACCATTCCCATTGGAATAATTGGAACAAGACTTTACTACGTATTCTTTGATTGGCTTGACGCCATGGTTAACCATCAGCCAAACCCCTACGATAGCTTTATCGACGTTATCGCTATATGGAACGGCGGTCTTGCAATATACGGCGGTATAATTTTTGGCGGACTTACGATTTTGGTTGTTGCCAAGGTAAAAAGAATCCCCGGCAAACGCTTGCTTAAAATACTCGATGCGGTTTCTCCCGGAGTTATGATTGCTCAATCGCTTGGCAGATGGGGTAACTTCTTTAACGGTGAGGCATACGGCTCGGTTACCTCACTTCCTTGGAGAATGTGCTCCGAGAAGTTTGCAAACCGTCTTTACAACATCGGGCTTATCAACCGTGACACGGCTTACCAAATGCTTGACGGTACGTTAGGCGTGCATCCGACATTTCTTTACGAATCGCTTTGGAACCTTATCGGCTTTATTCTTATAAACATCTTTTACAAGAAAAAACGATTTGACGGACAGATAATGCTTATGTATATCTCCTGGTACGGCTTTGGCAGAATGTTTATTGAGC
The DNA here is from genome assembly GCA_045634485.1 of Eubacteriales bacterium. Lineage (GTDB taxonomy): Bacteria > Bacillota > Clostridia > Oscillospirales > CAG-272 > HGM12713. Next base: position 28,999 of record JAZRAJ010000036.1, read on the forward strand.
TTTTGCGCACCGATAGCCTTACTAACGGCGCAGGCATAAGAATTTCCTCGCTCGTTGGTCTTCTCTCCTTTATAGTTGCAGGCTCACTGTTGCTCTATCTCTTTATAAAGAGCAAGGGTAACAGAACCTACGGCAGTGAAATTTTACCCGCCGCCGCTAAGGTAACCGCTACCGCAAATGCAGAGAAAAGCACAGAAGAGGCAGATGAGGCTATGGAAGATAGCACCGACGAGGCTTTAGAAGAAAACTCAGAGGAAAATCAAAATTCTTTAGAAAATACAGAAAATAACGAAAGTAAAGAGGAAGAAAACGATGGCAAAATTGATTAACGGAAAAGAGATATCCTTAAACATCAGAAGCGAGATTAAGGCAGAAACCGAGGAATTCGTAAAGGAAACCGGTGTGCGCCCCGGTCTTGCGGTTATAATCGTTGGCGAGGACCCCGCCTCGCAGGTTTACGTTAGAAACAAAAAACGTGCTTGCGACGAGGTAGGCTTCTATTCGGAATCCTACGAGCTTCCCGCAGAAACCACGCAGGAGGAGCTTAACGCACTCGTTGACAGGCTTAATAAAAACGATAAGATACACGGTATTCTTTGTCAGCTTCCTCTCCCCAAGCATCTTGACGAGAACGAGGTTATAATGAGAATCGACCCCAATAAGGACGTTGATGCCTTCCACCCTCAAAACGTTGGAAAGATTATGATTGGCGACTACTCCTTCCTCCCCTGCACTCCCGCAGGCGTTATGGCTCTTCTTGAGCGTAGCGGAATTGAGGTAAGCGGTAAAAAGTGCGTTGTTGTAGGACGCTCCAATATTGTTGGAAAGCCTCAGGCTATGCTCCTTCTCCACGCAAACGGAACCGTTACCGTATGCCACAGCCGTACAAAGGACCTTGCAGAGGAATGCAGAGCCGCAGATATCTTAGTGGTTGCAATCGGCAAGGCAGACTTTATTACAGGCGATATGGTTAAGGACGGCGCAGTAGTTATTGACGTTGGAATGAACAGACGCGCAGACGGCAAGCTTACGGGCGACGTTGATTTTGCAAGCGTAGAGCCTAAGGCAAGCTATATAACCCCCGTTCCCGGTGGCGTAGGACCTATGACCATTACCATGCTTATGCAAAACACACTCACATCTGCAAAAAATTCTGTGAAGTAAAATTAAAATGTACCGCTACGAAACACATATGCACACCCTCCCCGTTAGCCGTTGCGCAAGATATAGCGTTCGCGAAAATCTTGAATTTTACAAATCTCTCGGCTACGACGGAATATTTATAACCAATCATTTTCTTGACGGAAATATAAACATAGACAAGACTCTGCCCTACGAGGAAAAAGTAAAATTCTACTTTTCCGACTATTACGAGGCTCTTGCGCTTGGCAAGGAGATAGGAATTAAAATATTTCTCGGCGTTGAAATTTCCTACCGAGGAACAGATTTTCTCATCTATGGTCTTGACGAGCAATGGTTTTTAGAGCATCCCGAGATAATGGATATGAAAAAGAGCGACGAGCTACCGTTTTTAGCCTCGCACGGTGCTTTGGTGGTTCAGGCTCATCCCTACAGACAGGATAGGCACATCGACCACATACGCCTTTTTCCGCATTGTATTGAGGGCGTAGAAACGATTAACGCATGTCGCACGGAGCTTGAAAACAAGATGGCGGATGCCTTTGCCGATGCTTACGGATTTGTAAAAACAGCAGGCTCGGATAATCATATCTGCGCATGTCTTACCCACCTTGCGGGTATGGAGAGCGATACTCCTCTCGTCGACGAAGCCGACTTTATACGTCGGGTGCGTAACAGAGAAATGAAAATATTTACATTGGATATTTAAAAGAACAAAAACGGTTGAACATTTACGCTCAACCGTTTTTTATTTATTTTTTATTTATCCTTAGAAATAACCTTTTTCTGCCAAGATTTTTCATTACACTTAGGACACTTCATATATCTCGTTCTGCCTCTGTGCATAGACATAAAAACCTGACCATACTTTGGGACATAGCGATTACCGCATTTTTTACACTCATAATATCCCGCGGTCTGCTCTATTCTCAACATAAACGGAGTAAGCACTAAAACAGGAATAAAACCTATAATTATAAGCACTATTCTTAACCATTCCTCCATTGGAGCATAAGCTGCAAATAGGCAAAGACCGAGCATTATACCTATGCTTACAAAGCCCATTACGATCTCGACCATAAGCAATTGTTTGTCTGATTTTTCCTTTTCTCTTGCCATTTCAAGCAAATTCTTTTCCATTTCTTTATCGTATTTTTCCATTTCTACAACCTCCCCACAAAGTAAATCATTTACTGTAATATCCAATATCTCACACAATTCAAGCATTATTGCGGAATCAGGCAACGAACGTCCATTCTCCCATTTTGATACCGCTCTGTCAGTTATATTAAGCTTTTCCGCCAATTGAGCTTGTGTGAGAGATTTTAACTTTCTTCGCTCAGCGATAAATTTACCGATTTTAATTTGATCCATCGTATCACTCCTTTCACTTAAATTGTAGCAAAAATTACTCAAAAAGTCCACATACCAACGGTTGAGTGGGAAGATTCAACCATATGTAGGCTATTATTATATCTATTTTTACTTAATTATATCACAAAAAAGCAGTTAAGTAAAGCAAAAACGATTCATAATATTGAAATCCGTTATTTCTTATGATATAATTATCCTAACAAATAAATATTTGTGAGGGCTAAATGGAAAGATACGAATTAAATGATACTGATAAAAAACTTATAAAAATCGCACTTGAAGTATTGGAGAAAAATTTTGACGACGGAGTTTACAACCACACTGTCGGTTGTGCCATTCTCTGCAAAAACGGTAATATTTACAAGGGTGTAAACTGTGACGGAATACACGGCTCGTGCGCAGAATACATTACTATGGGGATTGCAATTTCAGCGGGTGAACGCGAATTTGACACAATAGTAGCAGTACACGAAAAAGCACCGAATTGTGTTTTTTCGCCTTGCGGTAACTGCCGTCAAATGCTATATGAATATTGCACCGATATAAAAGTCATTGTGAATGACGAAAACGGAAAATTAATTAAGGTTAAGGCGCGCGACCTATTGCCTTTTGCATGGGAAGCAGTAAAATGCTAAACAATTAAAAGGACTGCGTAGTCCTTTCAGATGTTTTTTACATAGCCATATCACAACAATAAAACAAAATCAACAAAAAATAAAATGGCGGGAGAATTGCACATCTTCCGCCATTTATTATTACACACTACATTAACTGTTAAACAGATAAAATTGCTCTTGCAATCACTCCGGGAATGAAGCAAGCAACTATGGTTAGGAAAAATACCACAAGCCAAATTGCAAGCTTTAGCGCTACATTTTTGGTTTGCTTCATCAAAAAGAGATTGGCACAGGCAGCAAAACCGCATATCGCACCTCCGATAGCACCTCCGATTATAGGAAATATCTCGCAAAGCGCGGGAACGTTGCCCCATATCAAAACAAATATACAAATCAACAGAGAGCAAATTGCTTCATACCATCTGCAAGGCTCAGTTACCGTTATTACGTCATTATCTATACACAATGAGCAACCAAACAATGCGCTTCCCTTTACCTTACACTCTAACGGTCCGTTTTCACTTTCAAGTATAAACACGTTTCTCGTCTTTTTTGTCAATGCCTGACCGTCTATTATAATGCTCCGCTTACCCGTCCAAAAGCTTTCGCAATATTCGATTTGACCGTAGCCAACGTGATGCACGGTTGATTTCATAATCAAGCCCTCCTTTGCTCGGCTTTAAGCATTTTTTGTAAGCTTGCACTCGGCGTTTCGCTTTTCTATTAGGGAAACGAGAGTATTAGCAATTGCCCTTGCAAGAGTAGCGTCGCCGTCGCTTACGGCATCCGAAAACGCCGAAAGCTCTCTTTCAATCTGCAAATTTATTTCCGCAAGAGCCACGCTTGACGTGGGATTTGCGTAGCGAATAGCCTCGTAAACTCTTTTTGCATCCGCCTTAAGCTTATCCGAGGGTGCAGAATTCATAATTATCTGCGCCTCTGCCGTAAGATTTTTCATAAAAGAGGTTTGATTTTTTACCCTTGCATCGATATCGGCAACAATGTCCGAGGCGGTGCTTGCCTTGATAACTGCTATTGCGTTAAACGCAAGAATAATAAAGCATACTATAATGCCTCCCCACACGGGAATATCTCTGATAAGCATAACGAGTCCGCCCGTAACGAGCATAGCAATAAGTCCGCTATAGCTTAACAAAATCAAGGAAATCTTATAAAAAAGCTTTCTAAGTGTTTTTTGCTTTAGTGCCACAAGCGAGCAAGTAAGCTGACCGATAAATGCAACGGTAATAAATACGTATCCTACCCAAAACGAGCCCGTAAACTTGCTTACACCGTTAATTTCGTTAGGTGTAACAAATGCTATAACGTTAAATATGGCAAGGCAGATAGCCCAAATAATACTGTACGTAGCAATTCTTTTTTTCATATTACTCTACCTCGCTCCCCATTATCTTTTAGCGCCACACTTGGGGCAAAAGTTGCCCGCACGCTCAAATTTATATCCGCAGCCTGCGCAAGCATCGCTTGGTTTAGCAACGGGTGCGCCACAACCGTCACAGAAGGATGCGCCCGCCAAAAGCTTGGCTCCGCAATTATCGCAATAAAGCATCGCCGTGCCTGCGTTTACGCTATTTACCGCACCGCCAACCGCATCCTTGACAACGTTGCCAACAACACCTCCGACGCCCGTCATCATTCCAAGTCCCATTCCGAGATTTGTCATTTGCCCTGCTCCCTCGTTTGAAGCCGCCGCCTCGGCAACGTCAAAGCCACGCTCCTGGGCATAGGTATATCCCTCCTGCGCACGCTTGGTTGCCTGAGCCTGAGAATCGATAACCACCCTTTTAGCCTCGGTTTCGGCATCGATAACGCTTACCTCTTGACGAAGCCTTGCCTCTGCAATATCTGCGTACTGACGGAAGTGAAGCTCCTTGAATTTTTCATACTGCCTATCTCCGTCGGGCTTTGCGATATTCGTAACGAAAAATCTCTCAAGCGCCACGCCGTACTCGGCAAAATCATTTGTAAGAAGCCTTTTAATTGCATCCGAGAAAGCTGTAAGATTTTCGTCGATTTCAAAAATATTAATGGCATTCGACTTCATTACCTGAGCAATATAGGTCTTAACTCTTGTCATAAGAAATGCTCGGAAAAGCGTTACGAGCTTTTCTTGGCTAAGAAGGCTCTCGGTGCCAACCAATTTAAGCAAAAGCTTTCTCGCATTATCTGCGCGCAAGGACATCTCGCCCGAGGCGCCTATTGAAATAGGAAAGCCGTACGTAGGCTCTACGTATTGAACCCTTGAGTCCGTACCCCACTTAATAGCCACTTGCTCGGCTTTATTGATAAAATAAACCTCACAGTGAAATGGGGATTTTCCGCCCGTTGCAAGGCTTAGCGCCTTTCCGATAAGCGGAATGTTTTGCGTTTCAAGAGTATAGCGCCCCGCCTCAAAGGAATCAAGCGCTTGACCGTTCATAAAGAAGATAGCCTCTTGATTTTCGTGAACGATAAGCTGCGTTAAGGAATTAAAATCCTCGCAGGGATGCTTCCATATAATCGTGCCGTTATCGCCCTCGTATTTAATTATATCTGTGATTTTTGGCATAATTTACCCCTTCAATAATAAATTTTATAGATTGAGAAAGTTTAAAATTGCGCTTTATGTAAGCATTATCCTACACTCCAACGTGCAAAAAGGTTAAGATGTCCACCTGAGCCCTTTGGAATCTCAGTAATTTTTTGGGTATAATTAATGTCAGTGTACCAACCCAAAAATATAGCACTCTCAAATGTCATATCCTTTAAAACTATTGTATCCGATTCAACATTATATCGCACCGGATTGAGAGTATTTGTCCAATCATCCGGGAAAAAGTCAGAATAATAAGTAATTGTATATTCCTCCGGTGTCCACCTTGCCACCAAGGTAATATCGTTTAATATATTCCACGTTCCTCGGCTAAATTCGAATTTTTCCTCGCCGTTATACCATCCCTCAAAGATATAATATGCTCTTGTCGGTTGTGGCAAAAGGTCAACGTATTGACCGTATTTATAGAAAACGCTATCTACAGGAGTACCGTCCGCATAATCAAAGGTTACCTTAACATCAATCGGTGACCAATTTGCCTCGTAGTCCTTGTCGCCGTAGCTACCCTTTGGAATAACCAAATCCACAACGGGGGCAAGGACATCGGTTCCCGTCCAGCCTATAAAGACGTAGCCCACCTTTTGAGGAATAGGCAAGGTAAAGTCTTCCTTTTCTATGTTGTATTTAATAGACTTACTCGATTCTTCTCCGCCGACCTTATATTTTACAGTATACACCTTTAGCGACCAATTTGCCTTAAAGGTAATATAAAGCACTCCGTCAGTAGCGGAATACTCGGATTGCTCGTAGCTCCATCCCTTAAAATTATATCCGTTTCGCGTAGCGGATGGAAAGCCGTTAAAGCTTGAATCTATATCATAAGTGATAACGTTACCCTCAAGCCTTGCGCTTGTGCTTGCCGTAATACGCCCATCGTCACAAAGATATTCGATTTTTGCGGGAACGCCGTTTGACACAACGCTACCTATAACGCTTAGGTAATCAACGCTTGCCGACTCGCTATCCTTACTTGAATCAAGCGTCGCCTTCGCCTTATCAACAATGCCTCTTGCACGCCTTGCGTCCTGAACGGCGTAAATTGCGTTTTCGTATTTTTCAACGTCCTTATCAAGCAAGGCATCATAGTGCGCCTCCTTTAAAAGCGCAATAGCATCGTCGTATTTTTCTTCCTCGAGCAAAGCCATCGCCTGCTCGTATTTTGAATTGGGAATTTGAATCTTTAAAACAAAAAGGCAGGCAAGTACTGTAAAGATAACCACTATAACAGAAACAAACGAGGCTATATAACCGATTATATTAGCCTTTCTTTGCTTTTTAGCCCTTTTGCTCTGCTCTATGCGATAATTCTCCCACTCAACGGTAAGTGCATCAATCTTTTCCTTGCAGCGCTCTGCGCATTCATTCGCATCACGGTAATCAGCAATAGAGAGAAAGAAGCCCATAGCACGCTTGCACGTAGGGATATCCCTTGCGTTTTCAAGCATATTACTTGCGCTTCGATAAATGCCCTCCATCTTCTTCTCGTTAATACGATTTCTAACCGTATCTAAGGCATCCAAAAGCTCACTCTTAAGCTTATCGTCCGCAAACTGAATAGCCTTTTTATAGTTGTTGCTTTTATCAAAAATAATTCCCACGCCGTAAAGCTCGCTCTTGCTTCTGATGCGAAGCTCTATCATAAGCTTGCCAAGGTACGCCTCGGCATTTTCGGGATCGTGATTTAGCACCTGCTCGTAAAAGGCATCGGCGCGCTCAAGCTCCCTATCCGCAAGAGCCATTGAAGCTCTCCTTAAAAGAGGCTCAACGCCTACGGCTTCGGTTGCTATAATTGCTTCCTTTACTACGGTTGGCGCCGTTCTCGGCTCAAAATCAAGAATTTTTCTTATTCCTCGAATAAGGTCCTGCATAAATCCAAGCCTTGACATATCCTGCGCCTGAAGATGCGAGAACTCGTCGGGAAGGTCGTATGGGTCCATATCCCGATATGCGGGAATAAGCGTTTTCTTAGCGCCGTTTTTGATAAGCGAAAGATATCTTCCCCACTCGTTTTTAACCCATACCGCATTAAAATGCTCCTGCCTTGTGCCAAGCACCACCATTATTCTTGCCGAATGTAGCGCCGCAAAAATATACGGCTCGTAGGCTATGCCAAGCTTATCCTCAAGAGTGATTCTTGAAAAGAATACCTTATAGCCCTCTCGGGTAAGCTCACGGTAAAGCTCGGTTGCAAGCACGCTATCCTGCGTTCTTCTGCCATTTGCATCGGTTTCCTTATAGCATATAAATATATCAAAGGGCTCTTCCTTTTGCGATATCGCAAGAATGCCCTTTTGAATTTCATTTATTGCAGTCGCCTCGGACTGATATATCTCACGCTGAGCCTCGTCGGCGTTTTTGATAGCCGATTTGTAATCCTCATCGTCAAAAATAGACGTAAACTGAGCGCGGTTTACCGTTGGTATACGCCTATGCGTTTGAGGGTCCTCAACGTATTCCACACCGTAACGGCAAAGAACTATCGACCAATACGCCTCGGCATCGGTGTTGTCCTCGTTAAGAATATTCTCGTATATTCCCATTGCCTTATCAAAATCGTTATTACGGCGAAAATGATTTGCTCTATCGTAAAGATTTGCACGGCGCTCACTGTCAAACTTGGGCAAGGTCTGTCTTGTACCACAATACTCGCATACCGCCACCGACTGCTCCTTGTTGATGTCAAGAGCGCCGCCGCACATCTTACACTTAAAAACTGACATGAAAATCCCCTTTATTTTTTGTCGATAATAAGGTTTTCAATAGAAAATGCAAGACACTTAGTAATTATTTCATTTCTCGTGCGTCCTGTTTCCTCGGCAATATCATCAAGCTTTTCAATCATATCGTTAGGAATTCTAATCGATACCACAGACGTTTCTCCACGAAACTTTTTGCTGGAAATAACAAGCTTCTTGTCGTTCATAAGTTTTCTCCTCGTAATATGTAATATAAAAATTTCTTGTTAAAACCTTACGGCTTTATTGTATCACTTTTGTAAACATTTGTCAATGCTTTTTAAAAATTTATTTTATTTTTGCTCCGAATGGGAATAGCGCAAGCTTCATAATCTTAAAGCACTGAATTCCACGCGGAATACCTATAATGGTTATGCAGTTAAGCAAGCCAACGAATAAGTATACGAGCGCAACCGCCCATCCGCCAAACACTGCCCAAATCGTGTTGGCAACAGGATGCTCGGTAAAATTCAAATCAATCTTTTTTCCGTACGGCGCTAAAGAAAGCCAAGCTAATTTAAAGCACTGAACTCCAAACGGAATTCCAACTATGGTAACGCACAAAATTATTCCCGCTAAAAGCCATAAAAGCGCAAGCCATATACCGCCAAACAGTATCCAAATAAAATTTGCTATAATACGCATTGAGTAATCCTCCTTTTTTGTCCTCAAAATTAATATTTAAAAAATCAATTGCGTGAGCATTTTTCGGCATCGATTGCAAGAACGAGCATCAATGCGCAAACGGCATCGTTGGGGTTATAAACGTCGATAACATAGGTATCGGTCCAATTCCAAAGCTCCTTGGTAACCGTTGCAACACGCCATCCCGCAGAATTTAAAATATCATAATCCCACTCGGTCCAATTTCCCTCAACTCGCCAGCCGTTGTACTCAACGTTAAACTTAGGTCTAAAAAACGAAAATTCCTTGTTGATGCTACCTACGTAATTATTTCCAAGATACATCTCAAACTTTGGAAACCACGTAAGCACCCTTTCCTTTATGTAGCCAACCTCCGTGCCGAGAGCATCGTAAACACGCAAAAGGTGTCCCCACGCAAGCTCTCCCCTTACAGTAAATACGGTGTTGCCCATCTCGTCGTATATATCATAGCTATCAAACCACGAGAAAAATCTTTGCTTAAATAAAAGCTTCATTTCGTATTAGTCCCTTCCTCTCTTCCGTCGATAAAATCAATTTTTTGAAGCAGTCTGTTAATAATCGGAATTTTAATTATTCCGTAGCCTATCATCGCTCCGCTAAGATTAAATATAATATCGTCAACGTCTATAATTCCAACTCGAAGCACGAATTGCGCCACCTCCACCAATACAACCATAATAAGGATGCAAAGCGTAGCCCGTCGAAATCGGTTAAGTCCCTTAAAAACGCAGGGCAACAACGCTCCCATAGGTAAAAACAAAACGAAATTGCCAAGAAGATTATAGATTGACAGTGCCTGAAAGCCCTTGCCGTACAGATAAATATAATTCGATATCGTTTTAAACGGAACGAAATTGGTGAAATACTTAAAATAGTGCGCATAGGAATATTGCGTTCTAAATCCACGGCTTAAAAATACTAAGTATATAAGAATGAGACAGTATATTATAAAAATCGCCCATAGCACGGAGCGAGCAATTCTTTTCATAGCTCTCCTTAATTTATAAATTACAAATACTGTTACTATTTTGTAAAAAAGCCGCCTTACTGTTTTGTAAAGCGGCTTTTCGTGATTTTCTTATTACTCAACAACAGTAACCACTACACCGCCGCCAACAAGCTCTACAACAGCCTTTTCATTGGTATTGGGGTCATAGCAGCCAACGACGTATCTTGCGTTATATCCGCCTATCTCAAGCGCTTCCCTTGCGCTATCCTCCAGAGTAAGCTCCCTTATCTGGTTACCCGCGGTTATTCTTTGCGAACGGCAAAGCACAACGTCGCCGTTATCCAAAACGAGAGAAACCACCATATCCTGAGTTGACTTTGAGGGGTTAGCGTAATAAAGCGTAACCTTTCCCTCGGAAAGATCAACAGTTGCGGTTGCGGTATAGGTAAGGTTTACACCCGCTCCGCCAAGCTCGGTTTCAAGCGTTCCACCCGGATCGTTAACCATAGGCGACTGATTTGGGTCGGTTGCCTGAGGGGGATAATCGGGAACTATCTTGTCGGTATCCTTATTATTATCCTTATCCGCATTTAACGCAACGCAAAGTATTATTATACCCACGATAATAAAGGTAAGCAAAACGATAAGACCTGCTATTAAAAGCCTTCTTTTTTTATCATCCATAACGAAATTAATATCCTTTCGAAAACTAAAACTAAAATCATAGTAACACACATTAATTATAACATATTTATTTTAAAAAATAAAGTCTTTTTTTTATTTTTTTAAAGATATTCGTTTTGCACAAAAGCCCCCTTATTTTTTGTATATTTCGACACATTTTTTTCTCGTTTGCAAGCCTTAAATTCAAGAAAAAAATTCTTTTTGTTTATTTTCTCATAAAAGCCGTAATTCTTTTTAGGTAATCTGCCACTTGACCAAAGCCTCAACGTATATTATAATATAATAGTATAGTAATATAATCATCAAGGTTTAGTTAAAAATAGATACCAAGGAGAGAAAAATGAAATCACGCTTACAGGCATTATCAATATGCTTATTGCTTATAATGCTATTTACGTCAATCGCGCCCTGCGTTAGCGCAATATCACTTGGAGTAAAGGACTCGGCTCTCAATTCGGCGTCAAGCACAGAATATACGAGAGAGTACACCTTTAACAGTGACACTAAGCTTGCAGAGGCAAACTCAATGCTTACCGACCCCGCAAAATATAACGGCTCTAAAAGCTTTGAGGCTATTTACGATATCTTTAAGAATGAAATTAAAAACAACACCAACGGCTATAGCTTTGGAACTCCAAGCTCATCGATTGGAAGCGTTAGCGATGCCTCTTGGCACACGTCAAGCGTTACCCTTCCCACGGTAAGCTCGGCACACCCAAGGCTTCTCGTAACAAGCGACAGTATTCCTACGATAAGAAAGGCTCTTGAGGAAAGCAATCCCACCAACGAGCGCTTCTTTGCCCTTCTTGATATGAACGTAGCCGAGAAGAGAGTATACGATGATAGTGGCGAGCCCGTGGACACCGTTGTAGACGGTAAGGCTAACGGCGGTATCAACAGCGGTAAGCTTGGCACTGCTAAGGATGGCTTCTTTGGCAGACCCGGCGTACATAACTACGATGGCTACTACCTCGAGGTTATTCAGGTAAAGGCTCTCGGTTATCTCATTGACGGACACGAGCTTTACGGCAAGCAGGCTATTCACTGCATGAAGCAGGTTTTGCGCACGCTTGATATTCAAAAAATAAACAGTAACCAGGAGCGTGAGTTCGGTAACGTAATGTTTACCGCCGCACTCGTTTACGACTGGTGCTACGCCCTTCTTGACGCCGAGGACAAAAATCAGCTTATCGCAGGCGTCGAGCATAAGGTAGCCAACGTTACCAACGGTTACGGCACAAGCTTCTCGGTTAAGTTCCCGCCTACAAAGGTTGGTGCGGTTTCGGGCCACGGCTCGGAGCGTCAGGTGCTTCGTGATATGCTTGCGGCATCAATTGCATTTTACGGTGACAATAATTCTTGGTATAACTATATAGGAACTCTCGTTTACGAGCATTACGTTCCCGTAAGAAACTATTACTTCCGCTCGGGTATTTCCCAGCAGGGTGTTGGTACATATGTTTCAGGACGTCACATAGCCGATATGTTCTCGGCTTGGATGCTTAAGACCTCCACGGGAAGTCAACCCTACGAGGGAATTGATAAAACCGTTAGAAACTTCTTAGGCTACGAAACCACCCCCGGAAAGATATACACCGACGGCGACGGAACAGGCTTGCAGCAAAACAATTATGAATTCAGAGCATTAGCATATATGACGGCTTACATCTTTGAGGATGAGGCTATGCTTGCCCAGGCAAGGTCTATGAGGCCTACGGTTGCGTTTGGTTCGGATAAGAGAATAGACCTTACCATCGAGCTTCACTCGGCGCTATACGTTGCTCTCACGGGTATGTGCGATATAACTCCCGCCGAGGATAAATACGAGGGTATGCCACTTATTCAGTATAACGGCTCGCCGGTTGGTCAGTACGTAACGCACGAGGCGTTTGGCGTAAAGGATTCGGCAAGCGTATTTATGAAGATTAAGGAGCGTACCACCGCAAACCACGAGCATGCCGATGCGGGTAACTTTATGATTTATTATAAGGGAATGCTTACGGCAGACGGCGGTGTTTACAACGGCTACAGTGGCGCTCACACACGATATTACCATCAGGCAACGGTTGGCCACAACAGTATACTCGTTTACGATTCCTCTAAATGGGATTATGACTCAACAGATCTTGCAACCAAATGGTATTCGGGCGGTCAAAGATGGCCAAACGAGGCGAGCACGCTTTCAGAGCTTAAGGGCGACACCTACAAAACGGGTGACGTTATAGGCAACCGCCACGGCTATTACGATTCGGCTAAAACCCAGCCTAAATACGCATACCTCAACGGTAATTTGGCGTACGCCTACCCCTCCGAAACGGTTGATAGCTTGGGCAGAAGAATGCTTGTGGTTTACACGGGAGATGAGGACGTTCCAATGCTCTTCTTCGTTTACGATACGATTGGAGCGACATCTGCCAATTTCGAAAAGAAATTCTTGTTCCACATAGCATCCTCAAGCGCTCCTACTATTAATACTACCAATAAAACAGTTACTACGGTTAACGGCGACGGCAAGCTTGTTCTTACGGCTATCTCACAAGATACCAAGCTTTCCTCTCAAGGCGGTGCATCTAAAAACTTCCTTATCAACGGAAATCAGAACGCTACAACCAACGGCACCGACACAGGCTCTTGGGGACGAGTTGAGGTTGTTGCAACAAACAACAGTAAAAGCTCAAAGATGCTCAACGCTATGTACGTTACCGATGCTACGAACGATACGGCATATGCTATGAAATCCATAACAAACGTTTCATCCTATCAAAGCTCCTTAGGAGATTTTGAGGGTGCAGTGTTCAACGGAAAGGTTGCCGCTGTATTTGCAAAGAAGGATGTTACGGGTGGAAGAAACGGTACAGTTTCTTATATGAATAAGGGTCAGCACTACTTTACCACCGAGGGTAGCGGAACCATGCAATATTACGTTGACGGAATGGCGGCAGGCAACTGGCAAATCACAGTTAACGGCAAATCCTACGGAACTGTAAATGCAAGCTACGGTCTTCTTATCTTTGACGCTCCCGCAGGCGACGTTGTTCTTACAAAGGAATCCAATGAGCTAACCACTCTTAAGAGTGAGCTTATTAGCTCTCTTGGCTCAAAAATAAGCAATACAAACGGAAAGTACACCACAGAGTCCTACTCCGCATATTCCGAGGCTTACGATGCAATCGTTACCACGATAAACAACGCTACCACCGTGGATGAGGCTAACGCAATCAACGTTGCAGACTTAAAAGCGAAAGCAGAAGCAAAGCTTGGTCTATCGCTTGACGAAAAGAAGGCGGCGCTAATATCGGCGCTCGGCTCGAAGAAGTCAAGCACAGACTACACCGCAGGCTCTTACTCGGCGTATTCGGCAAGGTACGATGAAATTCTCGCCTCGATAAATAACGCAACCACTATGGATGCCCTTAACGCAATCAACGTTACAACACTAAAGGCAGAGGCAGAGGCTCTTCTACAATCAGCAAGCGGAGGCACAGGCTCGGATGCTATAACCGAAACTAACGGCTCGGCATCCAAGGACGTTACCATATCCTACGACGATAGCTTTTCAAGCGAAGCGGTTTACAGCGTGGATATCACGTGGACCGACCTAACGTTTAATTACAGTGCGGGCGAGGCACAATGGGATCCCGAGGCTCACGATTATTCCTCCGACGTTATCAGTAACGCAGGGTGGGTTGACTCAAGTGGCTCGATTACCGTAACGAACCACTCAAACGCTAAAATATCTATTAAGATAACCTTTGAAAAATCGTCAACTCCAAACGGCGATGCTTACCTATCGGTTTCAAGCAGCAGCTATACGCTTGAAAGCGCCGAGAACACAACGGTTAGCGGCGCACCCTCCAAAAAATCAACAATTACCGCAAATGGCACGCCAAGCTCTAATAGCAGTATAGGCAAGCTTATCGTGGCGGTAAATAAGGTGAGTTAAGCTCAAAGAAAAATAAATAGCAAAAAGGATATGCCTCGGCATATCCTTTTTGTGTTATTCAAATCATTTATCGTTGCACTTAATTTTGCAATCTAAAACCGCCATAAGCGTTTCCTCGTCGCTGATATCCGTGGTAAAGGAAAGCTCACTTACAAGCATCCTTTTTGCCAGCTCAAGTGCCGTCATATCGCCCTGCGTTACGTGCTTGCCAAGGCTTGAAAGCTCATTCTCCTTGGCGTTAACAGTATGTATAAGGGCTATAAGCATTTCCCTTTTTCCGTCGGAGATTATATCCTTAAAATAGTTGCTCCTACGTCTTGGCTGAGCATCCCACTCAAGCCTTTTATCAATAAGCTTGCTTGCGATAGCGTTTACCTCACTCGCAGAGCAAAGCGGACGCATTTTGGCAAGAAGCGCCTCGTTATCCGCAGGCACAAAAAGCGTTGAGCTTGCATCTCTTAACGGCGACAGAATATAAAAATCCTTATGCTCGTTAAGTGTTCCGAATTTTTGGCTTCTTATCTCGGATATAAGGCAAACGCCCTCCGAGCGATAGCTTACATACGTTCCAACCTTATACATCTGTTTACCCCGAATGTGATTTTTGCTACTACTATTTTACCACGCTTTAGAAAAAATTTCAAAGGCAATTTTCAACAAAAATTAATCTTTTTATTTGAACATCTTGACGCTTAAAGCAATATCTCGTTATGCTCAAGCTCTGCCCTACGGCAAGCCTCCGCCTCACGCAGATGCGAGGTAAACATTATTATCTGTATTCCCTCGCCTGCAAGCGAGCCGAGAAGCTCAACGGTGCTTGCAAGGCGCTTATCGTCAAGCTGACAAAAGCTTTCGTCAAAAATTATAGGCGTA
The DNA here is from genome assembly GCA_045634485.1 of Eubacteriales bacterium. Classification (GTDB taxonomy): domain Bacteria; phylum Bacillota; class Clostridia; order Oscillospirales; family CAG-272; genus HGM12713. The sequence continues at coordinate 44,594 of JAZRAJ010000036.1, forward strand.
TTTGCATTTTTATATATCTGCATAATAAGCGCCAAGCGAAGCGCAATATACGCCGTATCCTTTGTTCCCGCGCTCAAAAGCTCCGAGCCTATCGAAAATCCGTCCTTATCAAGCATAAGTCCAAGCTTTGAGTTAGTTCTTAAGGTGTTATACTTATCACGGCTCATTCTTGCTAAGTATTCGCTTGCGGTCTTACTGATTATCGGAGTAACGCTTCCGCGCATAGCGGCGCTCGACTCCTCGATAACGCTCATTGCAAGAACCAACGCCTCGTAAAACTCTCTATCCTTTTTATTCTTTGCCTCAAGCAAAGCAAGCCTATCGGCTATCGGCAACGGGTCCTCCGCCTTTATACGCAAGGCGACAAGTTCGTTTTGAAGCAGGGTTATTCTGCTCTCGCACGCCGTCTTTTTAGCAAGCAAAAAGCTTTTTGAGCGCTCTGCCTCCTCAACCGCCTCGGGAGTTGCATCCTCGATGTTAACGGTTATCTCACTGCGAAGCTTATCCTCATCGTATCTTGCAAGCGAGTTCCTCTCGTTTTCAAGCACACGAAGGAAGGTATCCTCCTCCCTTGCAAGCTCATCGTAGCGATTTAAAAACTCGTCAAGACGTAAAGCCTCTGCCTCAAGCATCTCACACTCGGGCTCTGCACTTGCGCCCATAGTAAGGGTTAACAATTTGTAAGCGTGTTGCTTGGATGCCTCAAGGCTCTCCTCGGCAAGGTCAAGCTCTGCCTCAAGTCTTGCTCTCTCGGCGATATGCTCACGCATAAGCGCAAGCTCCTCAAGCGCCTCATCCAAGCGTTCGGACAAGCCCTCGGGAGTGGTGTGGTAGCTGTACGCCGTCTTTTCGCTTGCTTCGATTGCATCGTTGCGCTCTCTTACCGCATTTGCCGTAATAATTACCGCCGCCGTGCCAAGTCCAAGCGTTGCAACAAGCGCTATAATAGCAACGGCAATCAATGAAAGTACAAATCCAACCGCACTAAGGCCTGCCGCAATTGCCGTAGAAACTCCGAACGTTGCACCAATTTTTAGCCTTGACGCCGCCTTGCGCATCGGCTCTGTAAGCGACGTAACAACCGCTATCTTGCCTCCGCTCTGCTCAACTCGCTCTCCAAACTCGGCAAGCTCGGGGTCATATGTTATCTTATGCTCGATAATCCTTTGCTCCTTTGCCTCAAGGCTCTTTTCCTTATCGGCAAGATCCCTCGATGCGGCGCGAAGCTCGGCTATATGAGTGCGATCGGGAAAATAATCGGTGGCAAGCGCCGCCTCGGCACATTGCTCCTTTTTTCCCACAAAGCTTCCAAGCTCGGCTTCCTTGGCTCTTAGCGCCTCAAAGCGCTTTATTATAGCAATTTTATTAAACTGTGAAACCAGAGCGTCATTTTCCTCAAGCTCAAGCTTCATAGCCTCGTATTCCTTTTTAATTCTGTCAAAGCCCTCGGTTTTGCCCTCGATTGCAATGCTTGCGTTCTTTGCCTCCTCAAGCTTCATTCTGAGGGAGTTGATTTTCGCCTCGTCCTCAAAAATCATTCCACCGCCTTGGTTTTTGTGCAAATAAGAGGCTCTAATCAAATTCAACTCTCTAAGCACCGTTGATACGTCAACGCCCTCATCGGCAGACGATAAAAGATTTGAAAGGCTTTGTGCAGTCTTTTCGCCGTTGATATCATCCGAGCGCATTTGACCTACGCACGCACTGCTTTCAAAAACCTCGCGCGGAACACCCAGAAAATACTCTCCGGGGGATTTATCTGTTGAAATAGGCGCTCCGCTTTCAAGTGAAAGGATAACGAGCTTCTCGCCCTTTGCCCTATCCACAAAGCTACGCTCGATACGGTAATCCTTGCCGTTATGCTCAAGCGTCATGCTCCCCGCCGCGGCACTTCCCGACCAGCTTAAGGAGCGCTCCCTTTCGGTGTTAGACGCCGACTTTCTCTGCAATCCGTAAAGCATAAACTTTATAAAGAGAAATATCGTGCTTTTTCCCGACTCGTTCTCTCCGTAAATTATATTAAGCTTTTGACCTGCATCAAGCTCTATTTTTTTATTTTTTATACCGCCGAATTCGGCAATATACAATTCTCTTATCCTCAAGACTCTTTCCTCCGCTACTCTTAATTTATAGCATCAAAAATATTATTTGAATCTATTGCCGCCAATGCGATTTTAAGGGCAAGTATCGCTCTTCTTCTCTCCTCTGCGTTTGCAGATGTAAGCGACGGAAGAAGCGTTCTGTATACCTCGCCTCGAACCGTAACGTCCTTTTCAAGATATTTACCGTCAAGAATAGGCAGAGTTGAATCCTCGATTTCAAGATATTCAAGCTGTGCGCTCTCCCTTATCTCCTCAACCGAGCCCTTTATGTCCTTAACCGTTTGCCTATCCGCCATTCCGGTAAGAATCAAGCGTAAATAGGTTCCGTTTGGATAATTCTTTTCACTTAAATAGGTGCAAAGCTCCTCAACCATATAGGGATGATCCGAGGATACGTTAAACTCATCAATGTAAAACGCTCTGCTTGAAATATCGATTTTTCTTGCATCGCAGGAGCGCTCATCAACGTCAACTATAAAAATTCCGCCCTCGCCTATCTCGTCAAAGCTTCTGCCCTCTGCAAATCCGCAATAACGAATTCTGCCCTCAACGTCCTCCTTCTCGTCACGGTTGTGTATATGACCGAGAGCCGAATAAGCAAAGCCAAATCTCGATATTTCCGAAAGGCTTATAGGGGCGTATCTTGAAAGCGGAGAATCAAGGTCGGTGTGCGCACAGAATATCTTTAAATATCCGTTGTCCTCGGGCATCTCTGCCGTAAGAAGCGGACTCTCGTTCATTATCGGAGAAGTAAACGCATATCCGAACACACGAACACGAAGCTCGTCAAAATCAAATATTTGAAGCTCGGAGGTGCTGAAAATATAAAGATTGTCTATATCCTCCTTTTCGATAAGAGCGTAAAAGGAGTTCTCACTGTACGGATCGTGATTTCCCGGAGCGATAACCACGGGGATATCAATGCCCTTCACAAGCGAAATAAAAAGCGATCTCGTATCGTTGGAAACGAACTTACTGTCAAAAAGGTCGCCCGCCACAAGTATCATTTGACATTTTTCGTGCTTTGCGCAATCAAAAATGTTTTTAAGCAGCTCTCTGCCAAGCTCTCTGTATTGCTCCGCATCCTTTTTTCCAAAGGACGAGAAGGCACTGTCAAGATGCAGATCTCCCGTGTGTAAAATTCTCATTATCTTCTCCGTTTTGTTTGATTTTTATAAAAAAGAAAACACCGCCGATGCTATCGGGGTGTCGAATTTGCGTTTGGGGTAAGCACAAGCAAGCATACCGCCGACACCGCAACGTATTATATCAATTTATTATAACATGAGCCTCAAAAAATGTCAACAAATTTAATAAAAAAGCATATAAATTAATATGTTATTTTTTATTATTTTTGGAGGTTATATGCTTCTTCCTATCCCCTATAATCGAATACGTGCCGTTGATTATGCAAAAAGGTGGGCGCTATCGCGCAATCCATTATTTTTTGATTTTACCAATTTCGGTGGCAACTGCACAAGCTTTGTTTCTCAATGCATTTTTGCGGGCGCTCCCATTATGAATTACACTAAAACCTTTGGATGGTACTACGTTGACCAAAACGACCGTGCGCCCGCCTGGAGCGGAGTTGACGAGCTGTATAATTTTCTAACGGGCGCTCCCGATTTTATCGCCAATAACGGCGGCTACGGACCATACGCCACCGATGCACAGATTGCGTCCCGAGTAGACCTTGGCGACGTTATTCAGCTTGCGCGTGAGGACGGCACGTTTTATCACTCGCTTATTATAACAGGCTTTACCGACAACGATATCCTCGTTTCGGCTCAATCCAACGATGCCCTCGATAAGCCTCTTTCGCAATATAATTACGCCACGCTCCGTGCGCTCCACATCGAGGGCGCTATGCTCTACTTTGACGACGAAAAAATATATAACGACTTTTTGGAAGGAAAATCGATTACGTGAATATTGCTATATGGTGTGTTTGCACCGCACCAATACAGGAAAGTTTTCGTCCACCTTTTGAAAAAGGTGGCGAGGGTTTGGGGCGAGTAGCCCCATAATACAGCGTTTCTTTTTGCCAAGCTTTTTCTTTGCGCCTCTCGTGCCAAAGAAAAAGCGGTATTGTGGATTATTATCTAAAAAAACAAAGCTCGAAGCGTGTTTGCTCCGAGCTTCATTTTATTTAAGACTTACGCGTTCTGCCATTCAGCAGCCTTTGCCGCCGACATTCTCTTTATGTCCTCCTTAGTGTAAGGGGAATCCTCGCCACCGTTTACATAAAGAAAATACTTACCGTTAGGAGTCTGATAAAGACTTTCCTCATATCCGGCAGGATCTCCAAAATATCCAAAAGTGCGCTTTTCGATAAGAGCTGCGTTGTCAGTATCATACTCAACCTTGCAAATAACCTTCTTCATACCAGCCTCTCCTTTCTTTTTATTTTTTACACCTTAATTATATCACAACTATTTCGCTATTGCAATATTTTTTCAAAATATTATTTGGTATTATTTTACATAAATCATACCGGCAAGCGGAACAGCAATCTCGCAAATATCGCCATCAACAACACCTGCGGAAATTCTTTCGCCCATACAGTTAAGAACGGTATATCTCTTACCCTCTGCGCCCTTTATAATAAGCGTTTTGCTTCTTGATGAATTCATTGCAATAATGCCCTTATATGCGCTACAATCGATTACCGTATCAGTGTATGCCGTAAATATTGCATTACCTCCCTTTTCGGAGCAAGCAATACTGTATCCGCTTTCGGGGTTTGCCGCCCAAAGCTTGCCATCTATTAGAGTTTCTCTATTTTCTTTCCAAAAATGCAAATAAAAATCAAGCATCTTCTTATGCTCATCGGAAAGCTTTGCAGCTCTTACCGAGATTTGAGGCACGCTATACATAATGCTTACAAGTTGAAGCGCCGCACTCTCAACGGTATCGTCATAATGCCACATTACCATATCCGAGTGAACCGCAGTTTTACCCGAGGTAAGACGAAGATTTATGATATTATGTCTGTTTCTAAAGCAATCGTTGGGGCAATCGCCAACACGAAGCATATTTCCGTACTTTCTTATTGCAGGTCCTACGTAGGTCTGTCTAAACTCAATAAGTATCTCGGGGTTTATCTCACGAAGCTTATCGGTAATATCTGTCATAAGAACGTCGATTGCGTCCTCAAGCGACTGATAGTCACGTCTGTCATCATCCTCAAGAGCCTTACCCTCAAGCACGAAGTTATCAATGAAGTCAAGCTTTAAGCCGTCAAGATTCCATTCTCTTGCCGCATTTGCGTAAATATCAACAAGATAGTCACGAACCTCCTTATATCGGGGGTCAAAGGTAAATACGCCCTTGGTAACCGGTGATTCTGCAAGCACCATATCCTTAAAATGCTCGTATTGCTTTGCCGCCGTGCCTATAAACGGAACCGAGAACCAAAGCATAACCTTCATTCCAAGTGCGTGAACGTCATCCACAAATTTTCTCATATCGGGAAACTTATTGGGAGCCATCTGCCAATCTCCGCAGGTAACGTAGCCCCTGCCCTGATCGGGAGTCTGCCATCCGTCGTCAACGATAACCACGTCCATTCCAAGAGGCTTTGAAGCCGCACACTCCTTTAAAAGCTCGTCGGCAAAAAGCTCCTGATGGTAGCTGTACCAAAGAGAGTTTACAGGGAGTCTTGCATCGTCGGGAACGTAAGCGGGCTTATATCCGCACTCGTTCTCCCACCACTCGGTAACAGCGTAAACCGAATCGTAGTACGGCATATCACGAAGGTCAAGGCGAACGGTTGCCTTATATTCCTTAAGAGGCGCAACCTTTATAGTGAAAAATCTAACGTGACATTCAATGCAAGCGTTATGCTCGTGAACTCCGCTTGCTATTGCCGTGGGAGTTTTTGCATCGGATATTGCAATTGTGAGTCGGTTTCTGCCGTCTGCCGACACGAGTGCGTGAAGCGGCATCCAAGCGGCAAGACGCGAGGGGCTTACCTTTTTTTGCCACGTAACGCCGATATATCTATCGTATCTTACGCTCGGACTCCAAACCGAATATATATCTACACTCGGAACGTTAAATATAACCGAGAATTGCTCGGGGATTTCGGGAGTATCGAAGCTTACGTTTACATCAAACGTAAGTATACCGTCCTTTTCTATTTGGTTGTCAACAGATATTTTTGCATTGGGACTTCCGCCCTTTATACTAAATTCCATTTTTTACCTCCTTAAATGCATTTAATTGATTTAATTATACCATACGCAAGGACGAGTTGCAAGAGAATACGAAAATTTATATAATATTTTTTGTTTTCAAATTATTGACACGATTTTTTGGATATGATATAATCTATTTAAAATATTATTTATTAAATATCTGAAAGGAGAAGGATCTGTGTTAGAGGTAAAAAATCTATCAAAAATCTACAAATCCACGGTCAAGGGCGGAGTTGACACCAAGGCGCTTGACAACGTTTCGCTAAAGTTCCCCGACAAGGGAATGGTTTTTCTTTTGGGTAAAAGCGGAAGCGGTAAATCAACCCTACTTAACGTCTGCGGTGGACTTGACGCTCCCACGAGCGGAGAAATAATCGTTAAGGGCAAAAGCTCAAAAAGCTTTTCGCAAAGTGACTTTGACAGCTACCGCAACACCTTCGTAGGCTTTATATTTCAGGAATACAACATATTAAACGAATTTACGGTTGAGGACAATATTGCGCTTGCGCTTGAGCTTCAGGGCAAGCCTAAGGACAAAAAGGCTATCGCCGCACTCCTTGAGCAGGTTGACCTTTCGGGCTTTGCAAAGCGCAAGCCGAACACCCTCTCGGGCGGTCAAAAGCAAAGAATTGCTATAGCGCGCGCACTCGTTAAATCTCCCGAAATAATTATGGCGGACGAGCCTACGGGAGCGCTCGACTCGGCTACGGGTAAGCAAGTGTTTGACACGCTTAAAAAGCTTTCGGCAGACAAGCTCGTTATCGTCGTTTCTCACGACAGAGATTTTGCCGAGCTTTACGGCGACCGTATTATTGAATTAAAGGACGGTAAAATACTTTCGGATATTTCAAAAACCGAGCAGGAGCAAAAGGCGCTTACCGACTCTATAAGTGAGATTGACGGCGTGCTTTGCATTAAGCAGGGCGCTTCACTTAGCGAAAAGGACTTTGCCGAAATAAAAAGCTTTCTTGCAAAATCAAGCGGCGACGTTATTATCGCCAAGGACGAGCGTGACGTATCCGCATTTAAAAAGGCGGCTCATATTACCGACGACGGCTCAAGAGAATATTTTGCCGACACCGACGAGGATAAGCTTGACATAAAGCAATACACCCCCGCAGACAGTAAATTTATTCGCTCAAAGCTTCCGCTTCGTCACGCATCAAAGATAGGCATTTCGAGCCTTAAGAACAAGCCCTTTAGACTTATACTTACTATAATTCTCTGCACCGTTTCCTTTGTTCTTTTTGGCTTGCTTTCCACGCTTACCTTCTACAACAGTGAGGCTATGTTTAAGCAAACGCTTGCCGACACAAATCGAGAATTTGTAGTGCTTGAAAATAATTATCTTGCAACCATTAAATTCTACGAAAACGGCGAGCTTATGTACGAATATGATGACTCCTACCCCGCCGTCTTTAACGAAAACGATATTAAGGAGCTTGCGACTATCTTTGGTAATGACGTATTCGGCGCAACTTCCTCCTTTGGTATGGAATACAACGTGCGCGCCCGTACATCTGACTATTGGTACAACTCAATTTCGGCAATTGCCTACATACCCGAGGATAACACATTTAGAAACAGAATAAACGGTAGCTACCCCGAAAAAGACGATGAAATTTGCATATCCCGATATTCTGCGGAAATGCTTATTGCATCGCAAGCAACCGACCGCAACGGAAAAGCACTTGATGCAAGCACACCCGAGGAGCTTATTGGAAAATATATACTGATTTCTGGTGAGGAATTTAAGGTTGTCGGCATATTCGACTGCGGCACTCTTGACCCTAAATTTGAGGAATTAAAAACAAACACCGAAAAGAACTATTCCTTGCTTAACGAATTTGAATTTGAGCTTAATGACGGAATGTATCTTTTAACATTGTTCTCCAAGGAAACGTTTGAAAATCTCTCAAACAAGCTATCAAAATTTGCATCTGCCTTTGAAAACGAAACACGAAGCTTTGGTACGCTTATTATCCCCAACGTTGAGCACGGAGTATCGGAATATCCCGAATATCGCTACAAGGACGCCTCAAAGGTTTCTAAATACGATATTAAGTATTTTGACCCACAAAAGACCACGCTTAACGATAACGAGCTTCTTTTAAATCAAAATCTTTGGATGTCAAATCTTTACGCTATACTTGATACCAAATACCCACAAAATGCAGAGTTCACCGAGGAAGAGTATAAACATATCAACGACCTACGAACCGAAATCGACTTCATTATGCGCGGTGAGAAATATGAAATTTCCGAAAACGGTGAAATTGTAAATCAGCTCCCACTTACCAACAAGGAAAAGGATGATATTCTTGCACGACTTTTGAAGGAATTAAGCGATATTAATATATCCTTTGAGCTTACCCCCTCGGATTCGGATAACATTAGAATTGGAGAGCCTACCACATACACCGTTGTTGGAATTGTAAACGACGATGACTACGGCACGGCATATATTACCGAAGCAGAATACGACAAGCATTGGAGCAATCAATTTAAAGCCCTTGAATATTGCAACGTTATGGAGACCAACTATACATCCGACGGTGGCACAAGCTATTCCTTGGTTTATGCTCCCTTTACTAACACCAATACGCAAAAAAATCTTCTTTGGGATATACACTCTAACAAGGAATTTAACGAAAATTCAACAAGAGTTTCGGTTAGCGGTGCATACATTTCCGAGCTTGATATGATAGACGAATTAGTACAGTCACTATCTCAGGTATTTCTCTACGTTGGACTTGTATTTGCGCTCTTTGCAATACTTCTCTTCTCCAATTTCATATCAACCTCTATATCTCAAAAGCGACACGAGATAGGAATTTTGCGTGCGGTTGGTGCAAGAGGCGTTGACGTATTTAAGATATTCTTCTCGGAATCCTTCGTTATCGCATTCATTTGCTCGCTGATATCTATTATCCTCACGAACATAGTATGTGCGGCGCTTAACTCGTCTATCGCATCCGAGCTTGGTGCATCGATATTCGTATTCGGTCCCTTCTCGATATTGATAGTAGTTGCAACCGCTCTCGTTACGGCTATACTCGCAACCTTCGTTCCCGTATGGCTTGCGGCACGAAAGAAGCCTGTTGAATCTATTAGAGCGATTTGATATTATAAATATTTATTGCGGGGAAAAGCTTTCTTAAAAGAAAGCTTTTCCCCGTACCCCTTTTCAAAGAATTTTTGAAATGGGGATATTTTTTGCCGTAATTAATGCGCTCGCCCCCTCGTGTCATCCTGAGCCCTTGAATGTGGTATAATATATTTAATAAAAAAGCAAATGACAAAATGACAGTCAAAGAAAGGGATATTATGCCAAAAGGAGAACGAAAAGAATATAGCAAAGAATTCAAATTAACAGCAGTTCATTTAATGAAAAGTGGTTTATTTAAACCCCAAGAAATATTTAAAATGTTAGGCGGAGTAGATCGTCAAACTGTCTATCGTTGGGTAAAAGAATATGAAAAGGACGGTGAAGCTGCCTTTGACAGTAAAGCTGTTCTCCCCGGAAGTGAATTGACAAGAATTCAAAAAGAAAATGAAGAATTGCGATTGGAAAATGAAATACTAAAAAAAGCTACGGCATACTTTGCAAAACTGAACGTGAAAAAGTAGAATTTGCAACGAGAGAGCTGCGGGAATATCCTGCGCGCAAGGTATGCAACATTTTAGGAATCAAGCTCTCTGCTTATTATTATAGAAAAAAGCATCCCATAAAGCCTAAATTTTCTAATGAATCCGAAAATGTCATAAGAATGTTTAAAAAGCACTTCGGCAATTTCGGACGACGAGTTATACATAAACAGCTCCTAAAAGATGGTATAAAAATATCTGAACATAAAATAGGAGCAATACTCAAAACTCATGGCTTACGCTCAAAATATGGGCGTAAAAAGGGTAAAAACGTACATACGGCTGAACAAGTGAGCGAAAAATATATATTGGAAAATATATTTCCTATTCTTACTGATGCAGAACGTAAAAAGCATATATTAAGTATGGATTTTACAGAACAAAAGGTAAATGGTAAGAAAATATATACTTGCGGTGCTATTAACGTCAATACAAAAGTGTTAGAAGCGGAATTGTGCGGATGCCGTAATAATAGTCAGGCAGCATGCGAAACAGTGGAATTAGCAATTAAAGAATTTGGAGTTCCGTATATGATAATGACCGATAGAGGAAGCCCCTTCGTAAGTAAGTCATTTCATGACCTGTTAGAGCGATATGGAATAAGACACAGTATGTCACGTCCACATACACCGTCTGATAATTGTTTTATAGAAACATTTTGGAAGAGTATGAAAACCGAGCTTGGAAACGTAGAGAAATATACAGCCGAGCAATATATGCTTGTAATGGCTTTTTACAGATATTATTACAACACCGAGCGCCCGGACAGTACCCTCGGGTACTGTGGGCCATTGGCAGCTCTTCCTCAATGTGTCATTTAATTTCTTAATTTTTTTCAAAAAAATTGTACCAATTTCCTTAAATATATTACATATTCGCCAATAAAATCTTGATTTTTACACTTATCTGTTGTATAATATTCTTATACTACATTTACGAGGTATTTATGAAAGGCTTAAAAACTGTTTATATATGCTCAAGCTGTGAGTACGTAAGCCCCAAATGGCTTGGAAAATGCCCAAAGTGTAACTCATGGAACACCTTTGTTGAGGACGTCGAGCAGGCTACCCCCACCGCATCGGTTAAGGCTCGCCCCTCGGTTCTCTTCTCGGGCGACAGTCACGCAAAGAGCTTTGACGAGCTTACCACGTCGGAATACATTCGCTCCAACACAGGTCTTTCCGAGCTTGACCGAGTTTTAGGCGGTGGACTCGTTCTCGGCTCTGCGGTGCTTATTTCGGGCGAGCCGGGTATTGGTAAGTCAACTCTGCTTTTACAAATATGCGACACTCTCGGTGCGCAAAAAAGAGTTCTCTACGTTTCGGGCGAGGAATCCACGGGGCAGATAAAGCTTCGCGCCGAGCGCCTTTGCGTTAGCGGTAAAAATCTTTATATCCTTACCGAAACAAACATTGAAAAAATCCTCTCGGAGGCTAAAAAAATAAGCCCCGACGTTATCATAGTCGACTCTGTGCAAACAATGTATTCGGATGCAATTGCCTCCTCCCCCGGTAGCGTTTCCAACGTAAAGGAGGTTGCGCTCTCCTTTATCAGCAAGGCAAAAAACGAGGGAGTTTCGGTAATTTTAGTAGGTCACGTTAACAAGGAGGGCGGTATTGCGGGCCCCAAGGTGCTTGAGCATATGGTTGACGCCGTGCTTAACTTTGAGGGCGACAAACGCCAAAGCTACCGCATCATCCGTGCGCAGAAGAACCGCTTTGGCTCTACTAACGAGATAGGCGTTTTTGAGATGACCGACAAGGGGCTTCGTCAGGTGCCTAACCCCTCCGAGCTTTTGCTCTCCGACCGTCCAACCGATATTTCAGGAAACTGTGCCGTTTGTACCATAGAGGGAACTCGACCAATCGTTGCGGAAATTCAGGCTCTCGTTACGCCGAGTGCCTTCCCCGCTCCGCGCCGAACCTCAAACGGAATCGATTATAACCGCACCTGCTTAATTCTTGCCGTGCTTGAAAAGCGACTCGGACTTAAGTTCTCGTCAAACGACGTTTACCTTAACGTAATTGGCGGACTTGAAATCGACGAGCCTGCATCCGACCTTGGTATTGCTATGGCTCTTATCTCATCGCTTACCGACAAAAAAATCCCCGATGACTTAATTGCCATTGGAGAAATAGGTCTTGCAGGCGAATGCCGAGGAATATCAAGCATCGAGCAGCGTGTTAAGGAGGCGGCTCGCCTTGGCTTTACCACGGCTCTTATCCCTGCAAGCAACGCATCTAACTGCCCTAAAATAGACGGTATAAAAATATACTCCGTAAAAACGATTTACGACGTTTTGAAATTCTTAAAAACCGAAAACAAAAATTAATCTATAAGCAAGGAGAAACAAAAAATGGAAGCATTAAAGAACTATTCTTGGCTTCGCGGTGTAAATCACTACATCTGTGACGAAGCAACCACACGTCAGCAATTAAGCTACCGAAAGCGTGTAAATCTTAACTCAATAAGAATTTGGCTTGTTGCCGAGGAATGGGCAGAAAACCCGAAGGCGTTTTGCGATGAGCTTCGCAATTATATTCGCATCTGCTACGATTGCGGATACACCGTAATGCCTATTTTGCTCAACGGAAATCGCTTTAAAACCGAATACGTTGAGGAAGCAAATATGAAATTTCTTGACGAATACGTATCCTACGTTGTAAACGAGATAAAGGACGAGGAAGGACTTTTGATGTGGGATATTATGAACGAGCCCTCATACAATCCTTGGCTTCTCGAAAAGGGTATTTCCGAGGATGAGTTTAAATACCGCACCGAAAGAATTTGGGATTTTGTTCGCCACTACTGTAAGCTTGTTAAAGAGCTCGACCCCAAGACAGCAACAACTGTTGGACACACAAGAGGCTATGAAATTGAATACACCGCAGACGACGTTGACGTTTTCTCGTTCCACGATTACAGTGCAACCAAGGCTAAGTGTATGAAGAATTACGCAACCGCAGATGCTCTTGCAAAAAAGTACGGAAAGCCTGTAATTCAAACAGAAACAGGTTGCCTTGCGCGTTGCAATCCATACGATATGTGCCTTGAGGTTTGCAACCACTTCAATATGGGTTGGATGCTCTTTGAGCTTATGATTCACGACCGCTGCGACACCGAGCACGGAATTTTCTACCCCGACGGAACAGTTCGCGACCCTGCTACTATTGCGGCTATGTTTGGTTGCTACCGTAACAGAGGCGATTCGATAATCGTTCCCCTCCCCAACCGTGAGGGCGCGGCTAACAATTGCGTTAACGCAATTAAAAAGGCTCTTTCCGAGTACACCGAGGATTGCTTTGACTACCGCCGTTCAAACGTTGACGATTTGCTCAATGCTTGCGAAAAAGCGGCTAACCTCCTTGAATGCTGCGATATGATACCTATGGCATATCCTCCCACGGCAAAGATAAATCGCTACAGAGCGATGGAAAATCCGCCTCTTGACGAAATCCGTGTTCTTGCATTTGAGCTTGCAAAAACTCTCAAGGAAATTTGTCAGATACTTTAATTTCTAATATCTATAAAAATAAATACGGGATATCACTGACGTAAAAATCGTGATATCCCGTATATTTTATTATATTAATTCGTATGTTAAATGCATTTTAAGATATATCAAAGAATACCCAAGCAAGAATAGCCCAGACAAACGTTGTGGTAATGCCGTTGATAATAGCATCAAACTCAAACGTCATAACAGAAAGGATAAAGCTTGTCATCGCAAGGAAAAATACTATTACCGCAATAACTCTGCAAGCCTTTGCAGTTGACTTCGAGATGCCCATTATTCCAAGAACGAACATCAAAAGTCCAAGTATAGAGTTAAGCGCGAGTATTCCCTTGAAATCACCGTCAAAAAGACTTGCGGCTGCATCTATTGCAAAGCCGAGTCCAAGTGCGATAAATGCAATACTTGTAAAAACTCTTGTTATACTTCCGCTTTTAATCGACATAAGCCTCTCCTTTTAATTAAAATTCTATTGCCTTCTCGATATAAGCACGAAGCTCAGATATCGGAATTCTTACCTGCTCCATAGTATCTCTGTCACGAACGGTTACACAGTTATCAACCTCGGAGTCGAAGTCGTAAGTAATGCAAAGAGGTGTACCAACCTCATCCTGACGGCGATATCTCTTACCTATCGAGCCTGCCTCATCGTAATCTACGCTGAAGTACTTAGCAAGGTCGGAGTAAATCTCCTCTGCCTTACCCGAAAGCTTCTTAGAAAGAGGAAGAACTGCAGCCTTAAAGGGTGCAAGAGCGGGATGCAAGTGCATAACAACACGAGTATCGTTCTTCTCTGCGTCAACAACCTCCTCGTCGTAAGCATCGCAAAGAACGGACAATACGGTACGCTCAACGCCAAGGCTGGGCTCTACTACGTAAGGAACGTAGCGCTCGTTGGTTTCGGGATCAAAGTAGCTAAGATCCTTACCCGATGTGTTCTGATGCTGAGTCAAGTCGTAATCTGTACGGTCTGCAACGCCCCAAAGCTCGCCCCAACCAAACGGGAACAAGAACTCAAAGTCGGTGGTTGCCTTAGAATAGAAGCAAAGCTCCTCGGGATCGTGGTCACGAAGGCGGATATTCTCCTCCTTAAGACCGATAGAGAGCAACCAGTTACGGCAGAACTCTCTCCAATAGCTGAACCACTCAAGGTCGGTTCCGGGCTTGCAGAAGAACTCAAGCTCCATCTGCTCAAACTCACGAACACGGAATATAAAGTTACCGGGAGTGATTTCGTTACGGAAGGACTTACCTATCTGAGCAATACCAAAGGGAACCTTCTTTCTCGTGGTTCTCTGTACGCTTACGAAGTTTGTAAAGATACCCTGAGCCGTTTCGGGACGGAGATATACGGTGTTCTTTGCATCCTCGGTTACGCCCTGGAAGGTCTTAAACATAAGGTTAAACTGACGGATATCGGTGAAGTTGTGCTTACCGCAGGTGGGGCAAGGAATTTCATGCTCCTCAACAAACGCCTTCATCTCTGCCTGAGAGAATGCGTCGATAGGCTTTTCAAGAACGTAGCCCTTTTCTGCGCACCAATCCTCAATAATCTTGTCCGCTCTGAATCTCTCGTGGCACTCACGGCAGTCCATAAGAGGATCTGCAAAGCCTGCAAGGTGACCCGATGCAACCCAAGTCTGGGGGTTCATAAGTATAGCGGCGTCAAGACCTACGTTATACTTATTCTCCTGAACGAACTTTTTCCACCACGCCTTTTTTACGTTGTTCTTAAGCTCTACGCCGAGAGGGCCGTAATCCCAAGTATTAGCGAGTCCTCCGTATATTTCCGAGCCGGGAAATATAAAGCCTCTTGTTTTGCAAAGAGCGACGATTTTGTCCATTGTTTTTTCTGTGTTTTTCATATTTACTCCTTATCTATACGCCGGCTGCGTATAAATGATTTAATAATTATCAAAGGTAATTGTACCACATACCCCGAATTTTGTCAATAGATAAATTTAAGTTCCTGCAACCGAGCAGCCTCTTATTAAGGTATTTGGCGCACCAAACACGGTAAATCCTGCGGGGAAGCCGAATTTTACGTTGCTTGAGAGTGCCTCTATGCTTTTTATAAGCTCAAAAAAGTTGCCCGCAACGGTAAAGGATTTTATAGCCGAGCCAATCTTGCCGTCCTTTACCTCAAAGCCTGCGCTCTCGATTGAAAAATCTCCCGTAACCGCATTAGCGCCTGCGTGAAGTCCCTTAAGCTCGGTAATATAAATGCCGTTGCCAAGGCTCAAAAGCAGCTCCTCGTCGGTCATCTCTCCGCCCTCTATATAAAAGTGATAGGGCGCTATCGAAACGGCTGAGGCGTAGCTTGAGCGCACTCCGTTACCCGTACTTTCCTTGCCAACCTTATCTGCGCTTGCAAGATCGTAAAGAAGCGTTTTTAGCACGCCGTTTTCTATTACGCTCTTTTTATAGGCCGCAACGCCCTCGCCGTCAAATGCCGTTTGCATTGGGCTTGTGCTATACATAGGGTCATCAATAAGCGTAAGACAATCGGAGGCTATTTTTTCTCCCTCCTTGCCCTTAAGCAGAGAAAGTCCGAGATATGCGTTTCTGCCCGAGAAAACAGAGCTAAACGCCGAGAGCAACGCCCTCATCTGCTTGCCGTCAAAAATTATATCGTACTTACCCGAGGGAATCTCCTTAGCGCCTATTTTTGAGAGCGCCTCGTCAATTGCCTCCTTAGGCATTTTTTCAAGCTTTTCGGCATCAAAGGATGTTTCTACATCTCCGCCGTACTGTGATTCGCCGTCCTTAGCAACCACTGCCTGAACGAGCGCTCCGCAAACGCCAACCTCGTTTTCAAGATAGAGTCCGTGCGAATTTGCAAGAATCATCTTTGTTCTTTCCTGAAAAGCGTAGGTCTGCGTGCCATCGGTTATATATTCGCTCTGCTCGTAGGTCCTTTTTATAAGGTCAAGCGCTACCGACTTTATCTCTGCGGCATCGCTCGTTGCCATATTCTTGGGAGCGATTTTTGCATACTCGGCAGAGCCCTTAAAAATTATCGCCTTATCGTCATTCTCGATATATTTTGCGTTATTTTTTGCACGCTCGACAAGCTCTGCCATCTCTTCCTTAGCAAGAAGCTCGGTCGAGGCGTTGCCGATTTTACCGTTAACTATGCATCTAAAGCAGATTCCGCCGCTAACCGTTGAGGAAAATGAGGAAATCTCATCCTTTAGGGTTTCCGCCGAAATTCCGTCGGACTCCATAAAATAGACCTCGTATTCGTCAAGCCCCGCATTTTTTGCGGCATCAAAAAGATATTCCTTTACTGAATTAAAATCCATATCCTATCCTCCTTATCTGCCGCCAACGGTTATCTTTTTTACTCTAATAAGCGGTTGACCCACGTCGGTGGGAACGCTTCCGCTGCTTGAGCCACACATTCCCTGACCTGTTGCAAGATTTTGACCTACCATATCGATATCCTGCAATATCTTAGAGCCTGTGCCAATAAGCGATGCACCTCTCACAGGCTCGCAAATCTTACCGTTACGCACCATATAGCCCTCGGTTACGGCAAAGTTAAATGCGCCTGTAAGCGGATTTACAGATCCACCGCCCATCTGCTTTGCGTAGAGTCCGTATTCGATAGAAGCAATAATATCCTCGTTTTTATCGGGACCGTTATCGATAAAGGTATTGGTCATACGTGAGGTAGGCTCGTAAATATAGCTTTGCCTACGGCTATTACCCGTCATAGGCATACCCATTCTGCGTGAGCCGAGTCTATCCACCATATATCCCTTAAGAACGCCGTTTTCTATAAGCACATTTCTTTGCGTGGGATTTCCCTCATCATCGATGTTGGTTGAGCCCCAAGCGCCCGCTATCGTTCCGTCATCTATTGCGGTTATCTTCTCATTTGCAATTTTTTGTCCGAGCTTTCCGCACATTTCCGACATACCAACGCCTACCTGAGTTGCCTCAAGCGTGTGTCCGCACGCCTCGTGGAAGATTACTCCGCCAAAGCCGTTTTCAATTGCAACGGTCATCTGCCCTGCCTCGCAATACGAAGCACGGAGGTTTACCATAGCCTGCTCTGCGGCACGTCTACCGGTTTCTGTGGGAGAAATGAAATCAAACATTTCAAGTCCCATTCCTCGTCCCGGAGAAGCCGAGCCCGATTGATTTTCGCCATTCTCGCTTGCAACCGCGCTAACGGCAATTCTCGTTCTCGTGTGAGAATCCTCGCAAAGAAGCCCCTCGGAGTTAGCCACCAAAATATCGTGCTTAACGGCGGCAAGACTACCCGTTACCTGAGAGATAAGCGAATTATATTCCTTTGCGGCAAAGCATGCCGACTTTAAAATATCACTCTTTAAGCCGATATCCGCGCTTACAGGGCTTATTTTTACAGGGTGTATATCTATTATATTTTTTCTGTTAAGACAAATCGAAATAGGTGCCTTACCCTCAGAAAGTGCATCGGCAACGGATTTTGCGCAGGAGAGCAAGCCCTCACGCGAAATATCCGAGGTAGACGCATAAACCGTTCTTTCGCCGAGGAAAACTCTAATTCCAACGCCAGAAAGCACGTTATCGTTTATTTTATCTATCTTTCCGTCAACGAAGGAAAGCACGTTAGAACGTGTATGCTCGCAAAACACCTCTGCAAAATCTCCCCCTCTTGAAAGTGCCGTATAAAGCACCTCGGAGAGCAATTCTTGTTTTATCATATAAAACCTCGTTTAAAAAAATTAATCTTGGCTTCTCTCGCCCAAAATATTTCTATACTTCTGATAGAAGCTTTCAAAATATCCACCGTCAAGAGCGTTTCTTATCTCTCTTGTAAGATTATTATAGAAATACAAATTGTGCGCAACCGCAAGGCGCATACCAAGCGATTCCTTTGCCTTAATCCGCTGGCGGATGTAGGAACGGCTATAGTTACGACAAGCGTAGCATCCGCAATTCTCGTCAA
Source organism: Eubacteriales bacterium (assembly GCA_045634485.1). Lineage (GTDB taxonomy): Bacteria > Bacillota > Clostridia > Oscillospirales > CAG-272 > HGM12713. The sequence continues at coordinate 62,999 of JAZRAJ010000036.1, forward strand.
ACGGACGGGGGTCCTTTGCATACTTTTCGTTAAGCAAATTCATTTTACCGTGCCATGTAAAGAGATTTCCGTGACGTGCGTTACGGCTTGGCATTACGCAATCAAAGAAGTCCACGCCCATATGAACCGCCTCCAAAATATTGCAGGGAGTTCCAACACCCATAAGATATCTTGGCTTATTCTTTGGCATATGAGGCTCGACTACGTCGATAATTCTATACATATCCTCGGTAGCCTCTCCAACCGCAAGACCTCCTATTGCGTATCCCGCAAGGTCAAGCTCTGCTATCTTGTGCATATGCTCTATACGAAGGTCCTCATACGTTCCGCCCTGATTTATACCAAACAAAAGCTGATTTTTGTTTATCGTTTCGGGCAAGGAGTTAAGTCTGTCCATCTCGGTCTTGCAACGAACGAGCCAACGAACCGTTCTATCGCAGGAGTCCTTTACGTACTTATAGGGTGCAGGATTCTCGATGCACTCGTCAAACGCCATTGCTATTGTTGAGGCAAGGTTTGACTGAATCTGCATGCTCTCCTCGGGTCCCATAAATATTCTCTTACCGTCGATATGCGAAGCAAAGCGAACGCCCTCCTCGCTTATTTTACGCAGCTGAGAGAGAGAAAATACCTGAAATCCACCGCTATCGGTAAGGATAGGACGCTGCCAGTTCATAAACTTGTGAAGACCGCCCATATCGTGAATAAGCTTATCGCCCGGACGCAAATGCAAGTGATAGGTGTTGGAAAGCTCTACCTGACAATCAAGGTCAATAAGCTCTCGGCTTGAAACACCGCCCTTAATTGCCGCGCAGGTTCCAACGTTCATAAATACCGGAGTTTGTATATCTCCGTGGACGGTATGTAAAACGCCTCTGCGCGCTCTGCCGTCCGTTGCTAAAATTTCAAACATTATATAATTTCCTTCCGTGTAAAATACTAAAACTTTAAAACAAATCAAGTTCTTTCAAACTGTCTGTCAAGATTTTTCTTATCAAGAATCATCGCAACCGGGCGACCGTGAGGACAAACCGTTATATCGGGAATTTCCATAAGCTTATCAACTATTCGCTTTATTTGCTCCTTGGAGTATTCCCTGCCCGCCTTAATAGCCGCCTTGCAGGAGGCTTGGTAAAGAGCCTTTTCGAATATAATATCCTTCGTAAGCCCTGCGCTTCCCGTTCCGCTCTTAATGCGCTCCGCCATAACGAGCAGCATATCCACGATACCGTCGGAGTCAACGCCCTCGGGAATTGCAATTACCGAAAGCGAATACTTGCCCACGTCAAACTCAAAGCCAACCGCCTCAACCTCGGAGCGATAATCGCAGATGGCTTGAATCTCGTCGCTCGTCATCATAATCTCAATGGGAAGCATAAGCATTTGAGAATTGATTTTAACATCCTTAAGTCCTGCCCTCAGCTGCTCAAAGATTATTCTCTCGTGCGCGGCGTGCTTATCTATAAGAAGCATTTCACTGCCCCTCTCAACTATTACGTAGGAGTTAAATACCTCTCCGACTATTCCGTATTGCAAGGATTCAAGCGTTGCCTCGGGCTCTGGCGTGGGTATTGCTATAGGCTCCTCATTCTTTGGCATCTGCTCCACCGCTTGGGTTACCGTAGGCGTATAAATATCCGTCTTTTGCTCGACAACGGTTGGAGTATTTACCCTTATCGGCTCTGCCTTAATAGGCTCTGATGCCTTTATCGGCGTTGCATACGAGGTCTTTGCGTCCTCCGCTCTGGGTTGCGCTATATTTACCGTTGCACGTGCCTCGCGTGTCTTAGGACTTGCAAAGCTATTTCTGTATTCCTCGGCGGTAATATGCGAAAAATACGAATTTTGAGGCTGTGACTCTTGCTTATCCTCGCTAACCGTAGCACTAACGCTTGGCTTGCTAACGCTTGCCGTATATGAGGTGCTTGCGGAAAGTGGCGTAGCCCTTCTATAAAGCTCCGCCTCTATCTGCTGCGACTTTGCCGACTCTCGCCTGCCGTCCTCTATCGGAACGTAGGCATCGCTAACCTTTCGCTTTGGCGCAGAAAGGTCGACGCTTGGTCTTGCGCTATTATTTTCAAGTGCGGCTCTAACCGCATAGTAAACCGTTTCAAATATAGGCTTCTCATTTGAAAACTTTACCTCAAGCTTTGCGGGGTGAACGTTTACGTCAACAAGCGCAGGGTCTATATCCAAAAACAATACGCAGCACGGAAATCTCTCGCTTGCGATATACGAGGTATAGGCTTGCTCGAGCGCCGCCATAGCGGTTCGGCTTTTAACGTATCTACCATTTATAAAGAAATTCTGGTAATTTCGGTTTGCTCTTATATTATCGGGTCTGCCAACGAAGCCCCGAACGGTAATACCGTCTGAGGTAAGCTTGGTTTCTATAAGCTTTGAAGCAAACTCTCTGCCAAACACCGCATAAACTGTATTCTTTAGGCTTCCGTCACCCGTGGTTTCTATTTTAACGTTTCCGTCAATTATAAGCTTAAAAAATATATCGGGGCGTGAAAGCGCTATTTTTTCCACAACCGCACTTACCGACATAGCCTCGGTAACATCCTTTTTTAAAAACTTCTTTCTTGCGGGAACGTTTGCAAAAAGATTTTCAACTATAACCGAGGTTCCGTCGGCGCACGGTCTATCGGTAACGCCTAATATATTACCTCCGCTTGCCTCAAGCATGGCGCCCGTTTTAGCATCCTTTTGCTTTGATATAATTCTCATATCCGACACCGAAGCGATTGCCGCAAGCGCTTCTCCTCTAAATCCAAGAGTGAGAATAGCGTTTAAATCCTCGGCATCCTTTATCTTACTCGTTGCGTGTCGGCGAATTGCAATAGGAAGATCCTCCTTTGAGATACCGCATCCGTTATCGGTAACTCGCATATAGGTAACTCCGCCATTTTGTATTTCTACGGTTATACTGTTTGCTCCCGAATCTATTGCATTTTCCAAAAGCTCCTTTATTACCGACGAGGGTCTGTCAACAACCTCGCCCGCCGCTATCAAATTTGCAACCGCAAAGGACAGTACGTTTATCTTACCCATAAAAAATCCTCCTTTCCAAAAATTCAATTAAAATTTAAAATTCAAATAAAAATATTACTTCAAGCGCTTTTGTAAATTAAACAAAAAGCTCATCGCCTCGTAGGGAGAAAGCGTGTTTATATCAACCGCCTTAAGCTCCTCTATTACCTGCTCGTTTACAAAATCGTCTATACTAATAAGCGTATCGTCAACCTCCATAGGCTTTGCGTTGTTTTCGCCTATTGCCTTTGCCGTACGCTCTACCGACGCCAATACCTCCCTTGCACGCTTAATTACCTCGTTGGGTATTCCGGCAAGCTTTGCAACCTCAATACCGTAGCTATCGTCGGTTGAGCCTCTTACTATCTTGCGAAGGAAGGTAATATTATCTCCACGCTTCTTTGCCGCAATATTGTAGTTAACTATACCCTCAAATTCATCCTCCATTGAGGTAAGCTCGTGATAGTGCGTTGCAAAAAGTGTTTTTGCGCCAATCTTTTTGCCGTTTGTATATTCAATTATCGCTCTTGCAATGCTCATTCCGTCAAAGGTTGACGTACCACGTCCTACCTCATCGTAAATAATAAGGCTCTGCTTGGTTGCGTTGCGAAGAATATAGGCAACCTCGTTCATTTCAAGCATAAAGGTTGACTGTCCGCTTGCAAGATCGTCGGATGCTCCAACACGTGTGAAGAGCTTATCTATAACGCCTATTCTCGCCTCATTTGCGGGAACGAAGGAGCCTATCTGCGCCATTACAACTATTATCGCAACCTGTCGCATATAGGTCGATTTACCCGCCATATTAGGGCCTGTAATAAGCATCAAGCGATTTTTCTTGGTGTCAAGCTCGGCATCGTTTGGAACGAAATAGGAATCCTTAACGAACTGCTCGACAACCGGATGTCGTCCGTCCTTGATTGATATAACGTCGCTCTTATCAACCTCGGGACGAATATATTTATTTTTAAATGCAACCGTTGCAAGGCTTTGGTATACATCAAGTCTTGCAAGCAACGCCGCCACTCTTTGAAGTCTTGCGCTGTTGTCGGCTACGTACTGTCTTACCTCGCAGAATATCTCGTACTCAAGAGTTTGAAGCTTATCGGATGCTCCGAGTATAGTCGCCTCCATATCCTTAAGCTCCTGCGTTATATAGCGCTCGCCGTTTGCAAGCGTTTGCTTACGTATATAATCCTCGGGAACAGAGTCAACAAAAGATTTTGAAACCTCTATATAATAGCCAAACACCTTGTTGTAGCCTATCTTTAGAGTTCTTATTCCGGTGCGCTCTCTTTCTGCCTCGGCAACTCTGCTAATCCAGCTCTTACCGTCGGTCATAACCGAGCGCAAATAATCAACGTCGGAGTTAAAGCCCTCGGCAATCATTCCGCCCTCTCGTATCGAAACGGGAGGATTTTCGCAGATAGCAATGTCTATTCTTTGGTATATGTCATCTAATGTTTCAAGGTCGGAGTAAAGAGCCGAAAGCTCGTCCGAGCGGCATCCGTAAAGAAGCTCCTTAAGCTCGGGCAATATCTTAACCGTGTTGGCAACCGCACGAAGGTCGCGGGCGTTTGCCGTGCCGTAAACTATTCTCGTTACAAGCCTTTCAATGTCAAGCACGTTTGAGAGAAGCTCCCTAATCTCCTCACGGAGAATAAAATTGCCCATAAGCTCCTCTACGGCGTTTTGACGTCTTGTTATATCCGAAATTCTAAGCAAGGGATGCTCCACCCATTGGGTAAGCATTCTCGCTCCCGCCGCACTTACGGTTTTATCAAGCACGTATAAAAGCGAGCCCTTTTTCTCCTTTGTTCTCATGGTTTGAACAAGCTCAAGATTTCGTCTTGTATTTATATCCATTTCAAGGTACTGACCGTCGTTATAAACCGTCAAATCCTTTATGTAGGAAATATCCTTCTTCTGCGTTTCCTCGATATAGGCAAGAAGTGCGCCGAGAGCGGAAACGAGCGCCTTGTTTTCAAGCTCGTTATCCTTTACCGACTCGGCAAAGTGTGAGCGTACTCTATCCCTTGACTCATCGAATTGGAACTGCGTTGGGCGATTATCGTTAAGCATAGCGCCGAGATTGGAGCGAATGAAATCCGATATCTCGGGAGCCTTTGATGCACTTAGGTTAAGCACCACCTCTGACGGAGCGTACGTGCCAAGCTCGTTACGAAGCTTGCTTATCATCTCGTCGCCGCAAAAATAGGTGGCAAAAACACGTGCCGTGGAAACGTCGGCAAATGCAAGTCCGCAATCGTTCTCACCCATAAAAATTGCGCAAAGATAGTTGTTTTTCGTTTCGGAAAGCAAATTACTCTCTATAACCGTTCCGGGCGTTACAACACGTATTACCTCACGCTTAACGAGTCCCTTTGCAAGCGCAGGGTCCTCGGTCTGCTCACAGATAGCAACCTTATATCCCTTGCTCACGAGAGTGCCGATATAGCCCTCCGAGCTATGGAACGGAACTCCGCACATAGGCGCACGCTCCGCCTCTCCGCAATCTCTGCCCGTAAGGGTAAGCTCAAGCTCACGCGAGGCAAGAATTGCATCGTCAAAGAACATCTCGTAAAAGTCGCCAAGACGGTAAAAAACTATATAATCCTTATATTTATTTTTTATTTCAAAATACTGCTCCATCATTGGAGTCATAGCGCATTCCTCACTTTACAAAAAATCTAAAGACCTAAAATACTAAATCAGTGCGCGCAAGCGCCTCCGCAGGTGGAGCAATTGTGCGTACAGCTGCTGGGAATCTCGCCGGTTATCTCAAAGCTTATAGCGTTGTTAACGGCGTTCATAAGCTCGTTAACCTCTGCCTGAGCCTCGTTAAGCTCAACGAATATCGGATGCTCCATTATAAGCTTATAAAGCTCGTCTATTCTCTTTTGAATTACGTCGATAAAAAGAGTATCTCTTTCGGGCTTTGTAAGCTCGACCTGCAAAGCCTTTTGCTGAACCTCGTACTCTATCATATATTTTTTAATAAGGTTATCGCCCTCATAAGCTTTTTTAGCCTCTGCAAGACGAACAAGCTTTTCATCCTCCTTAAGTGCCTTTCCAAGCTCTGCCGCAAGTTCAAAAACTGTCATTTTTTATTCCTCTTTCTGTTATATTAGATTTATATTTTATACTATTTTTCCGTAAAGAGCAAAGGTGTCGCCTCGCTCAATTTCAACGCTCACGAATTTTCCTATATTTTCGGGGCACGGAGCAAAGAAAACTATTTTACCGCCCTCGGTGCGTCCAAAAAAGATATCGGAGTTATTTTTACTTGCTCCCTCGCAAAGCACTCTAAGAACCTTGCCCTCTGCCCTTTTGTTTTGCTCAAGGCAGATTGAGTTTTGAAGCACAAGCATTCTGTCAAATCGCTCCTGCTTTACGTCTTGCGGTATCTGCTCCATTTCAGCTGCGGGAGTTCCCTTTCTTGGCGAATACTGGAAGGAGAATATCATATCAAAGCGTGCTCTCTCAAGCGCCGCAAGCGTATCCTCAAAATCCTCATCTGTTTCGGTTGGAAAGCCAACGATTATATCCGAGCTTACTGTGCAATCGGGCATTTTTTCACGGATATAATCAAGAATACCTATATATTTTTCAAAATCGTAATGTCTGTTCATCGCCTTAAGCACCGAGTTGCTTCCCGATTGCATCGGCAAATGGAAATGTCTTGCCACGTGCTTTGATGCCGCCATAACGTCTATAAGCTTTTTGGAGGCATTCTTTGGATGGCTTGTCATAAAATGAATTATATAGTCACCCTCAATTTGGTCGAGCTCGTAAAGCAGGTCGGCAAAATCGTAATCGAAGCTGCTGTCAACTCCGTAAGAGTTTACATTTTGACCAAGAAGCGTTATATCCTTGTAGCCCTCGGCAACGAGTGCCTTTACCTCGGCAACGACGTCCTCACGTCTACGGCTTCTCTCACGTCCTCTAACGTAGGGCACTATACAGTATGAGCAAAAGTTATTGCATCCATACATAATCGAAACCCACGCCTTGAAATTGCTTTCACGGCAGACGGGCAAGCCCTCGGCATAATTATATATCTTATCATCGGGGTCAAAAATTCTCTTGCTTCCGCTCATACGGTTAAAGATATGCTCGGGCATCTTATGAATAAGCGACGGACCGAATAAAATATCCACGTAAGGATATCTACGCTTGATATCGTCAACACGATGCTCCTGAACAACCATACATCCGCATATAACGATTATAAGCTCGGGATTTTTTGCTTTTATGTGCTTATATTGACCAACAAGCGAAAGCGCACGCTTTTCGGCATGCTCACGAATGGCGCAGGTATTTACGATAATAAGCGAGGCATCGTCGGGCGTATCGGTCTTTTCGTACCCCATCTCGATAGCCATACCCATCATTCTCTCGCTATCCGCCTCGTTTTGCTGACATCCAAGCGTTAAGACAAAGGCACGGCGAGCCTTACCGCTCTCGATTTTAAACTGATTGTTAATCGAGCAAACACGGCGCATATATTCTCTTTGCTTTTCGGTATCAAGGCTTGAAATTGCCTTTGACATCTCTGACATAAAGTAAATTTACCTTTCATTTTTTAGTTTGAATTTCGTTTAAATTTAATCTACCCTTAAGCGAAATTTTCAATAAAAACATAATTAGGCATTATATCCTATTATAAAGAATATTATAATATATTTATAGAGTTTTGTCAAGATTTTACGCATCGAAAAAGGTAAAAACAGCTTAAAATTTAAAAAATAAAAGGACGGATTTTTTGTATCCGTCCTCATTATCGTTATTATTAGTCCAAATAAAACTCCCGCATATCGTCAAGGCGCAAAATGGCGGGAGAGCAGCCGTGCCCCGAGCCTACGTCAATATCTATCCACGTATCGGTTTTAAGTATTCTTCCCCTATGCTCCTCGCCGTAAAAGTAGGTTGGAGTGTGACCTATAACCGTCATAAAATCGTGGGAATATTCGGTGTTGATGCGTGGGCGAATCCAAAGCAAATCGTCCTTAGTGCTTTCCGAAAGCCTACGGAATTTACCGCAAGCGTCAAGCGCAAGTCCTGCGTGAACAAGCAAAAAATCCTCGCCGTTAACAACAACGCTGTCGTAATACGGCGTTTCCTCTATAAGCTCCAAAATCATTTTTCGCATCTCGGGCGTTTCCTTACTTAATCCCTTTATGGTTGCATCTCCGCCATTCATCTGCCAATTTCTAAGCATTCTAAGCTTATCGGCGTTAAAATCATTTATCGTTTCATCGGTTATCTCATCAAACAAAAATGAGCAAGAAAGCAGCATCTGCTCGTGATTTCCACGTATAAGCTTGATATTCGGCTCAAACATAATCATCTTTATAAGCTCAACGCCATGCTCGCCTCGGTCGATAATATCCCCAAGAACAAACAAAAAATCCTCGTCCGAGAACTCAATTTTTTCCAAAAGAGCCTTAATTTGCTTGGGCTCTGCACCGTGCCAATCGGAAGAAACGTAAATCATCAAACCACCCCTTTTTAATATTCGCTATATATATTTAATACCACAAAATAGGAAAAAAATCAAGATATACAACTAAAATTAAGCAAAAAAATACCGCTCACTGCCGTTTTTGGTGACAGTAAGCGGTAAATTTTATTTATTATTTAATTAGCCAAGCTTTGCGAGTGCCGCAACAACGCCGTCAAGATTTTCACGGTATTTTGCAAGCTTTGCCTTCTCTCCGTCAACAACCGCCGCAGGAGCCTTAGCCACGAAGCCCTCGTTGGAAAGCTTCTTCTCTATTCTCTCAATCTCGCCAATAAGCTTCTTCTGCTCTGCCTCAAGGCGTGCTCTTTCCTTTTCGGTATCAACGATATCCGCAATAGGAAGGAACAAGGTTGCCGAGTCGGTTACGATTCTAATTGCATCGTCTGCCGAAAGAACATCGTCAAAGCTCTCGCCAATCTCAACCTCGGATGCCGATGCAAGGCGGGTGAAGAATACTGCGGTGCTATCATTAAAGGAATCTGCGTACTTCGTTGCAATATATACCTTTGCCTTACGAGAGGGTACTACGTTCATCTCGTTTCTTCTTGCACGGATTGCCTTGATAGCCGTAATAACTCTGTTCATCTTCTCTGCATCTGCCTCGAATACGAACGCCGAGTCGAATGCGGGATACTTAGAAATCATTATGCTCTCGTCAACGTGAGGAAGCGCCTGATAAATCTCCTCCGTAATAAAGGGCATAAAGGGATGCAAAAGCTTAAGTATGCCCGTAAGAACGTAAGCAAGAACGTTTTGAGCAACGATATTGCCCTCGCTCTCCTTATCGTTAAGGCGAGCCTTGCAAAGCTCAATGTACCAGTCACAGAATACGTCCCAGGTAAAGTCATAAATCTCGGAAAGCGCAATACCTACCTCGTACTTATCAAGCGACTCGGTTACCGATGCCGCAAGCTTATTAAACTCGTTGAGTATCCACTTATCCTCGCTTGCAAGCTTATCCGCTTCGGGAAGGTTGATTTCATCAATGGTAAGATTCATACGAACGAAGCGAGATGCGTTCCAAAGCTTGTTTGCAAAGTTTCTTGCCGCCTCAATCTTCTCGTCCGAGAATCTCATATCATTTCCGGGGCTATTACCGGTTGCAAGAGCGTAACGGAGTGCGTCTGCGCCGTACTTCTCGATAATTTCAAGCGGATCTATTCCGTTACCGAGCGACTTAGACATCTTTCTGCCCTGCGAGTCACGAACAAGACCGTGAATAAATACGGTGTTAAAGGGCTCCTTACCCATATGCTCAAGTCCCGAGAATATCATTCTCGCAACCCAGAAGAAGATTATATCGTAGCCCGTAACGAGTGCGCTCGTGGGATAATACTTTTGAAGCTCTGCGGTGTTCTCGGGCCATCCCATTGTTGAGAAGGGCCAAAGAGCCGAGGAGAACCATGTATCAAGAACGTCATTTTCCTGACGAACCGAGCCGCCACACTTAGGACATACGGTGATATCCTCCTTAGAAACCGTCATCTCGCCGCACTTATCGCAATAGAATGCGGGAATACGGTGACCCCACCAAAGCTGACGGGAGATACACCAATCGTGCACGTTTTCCATCCAGTTGGTATAGGTCTTGCTAAAGCGCTCGGGAACGAACTTAACGGTTCCATTCTTAACAACCTCAAGAGCAGGCTCTGCAAGAGGCTCCATCTTAACGAACCACTGATTTGAGGTTATAGGCTCAACGGTGGTCTTGCAACGGTAGCAGGAGCCAACGTTGTGCTTGTGAGGAACCGTCTTTATAAGCAAGCCCTCTGCATCAAGGTCGGCAATAAGAGCCTTACGGCACTCATATCTATCCATACCCTCGTACTTGCCCGCAAATGCGTTCATAGACGCATCGTCATTCATAACCTTAATCTGCTCAAGGCCGTGACGCTGACCTACGAGGAAGTCGTTGGGGTCATGCGCAGGAGTAATCTTTACGCATCCCGTACCAAAGCCTATTTCAACGTAATCGTCGGCTACAACGGGAATTTCTCTGCCAACTATCGGCAAAATAAGAGTTTTACCGATAAGGTGCTTGGTTGCCTCATCGTTGGGGTTAACCGCAACGGCGGTATCTCCAAACATAGTTTCGGGACGTGTGGTTGCTATCTCAACGTAGCCGTCCTCGCCCTTTATGGGGTACTTGATGTGCCAGAAGAAGCCATCCTGCTCGGAGTAATCTACCTCTGCGTCGGAAAGCGCGGTGATGCAGTGAGGACACCAGTTGATTATTCTGTTTCCTCTATATATAAGTCCCTTATCGTAAAGGTTAACAAAAACCTCTCTAACCGCCTTAGAGCATCCCTCGTCCATTGTAAAGCGCTCTCTTGTCCAGTCGCAGGATGCGCCAAGCTTTTTAAGCTGACTTATAATACGGTTGCCGTACTGATTTTTCCAATCCCATACACGCTCCAAGAACTTCTCACGTCCAAGGTCGTATCTTGTAAGTCCCTCGTTTACACGAAGCTGCTCCTCAACCTTTATCTGCGTTGCAATACCCGCATGGTCGGTGCCGGGAACCCAAAGGGTGTTAAAGCCCTGCATTCTCTTGTAACGAACGAGAATATCCTGCAAGGTTTCGTCAAGAGCGTGACCCATATGAAGCTGACCGGTTACGTTTGGGGGCGGAATAACTATTGAAAAAGCAGGTGCGGGATTATTTACGTCGGGGGTAAAATAGCCCTTATCACACCAGTTTTTATATATTCTCTCCTCAAACTCCGAGGGAGAATATACCTTTGGCAATTCATTGTAAGAATTCATTTCTTATCCTCCGTTTTATATAATACAAAAAATTAAAATCAAAATAAAAAAGCCCACACCCTAATATCAGGGCGTGAGTACGCGGTACCACCTGATTTACCGCAAAATGCGGCATCTCTTATGCCTTTAACGCAGAGCATACGTTATGCGCTACTACCCTTCACGCATACCACTCCAAGACTACTTCGATAAAGCTTGACACGAACTCGCACCAACCGTTCGCTCTCTGTGCTCTTACTCTTCTCTACTACTTCTTTTCACAGTGTTTATATCTAACTGATTTATTATAACACGGTTATCGAATATTGTCAAGTGCGAACTCAAAAAAAGATTGCCGCAAGTTAAAAACTGCGGCAATCTAAAATATTTTTTATTAATTAAGCGTTTTCAGCAGGAGCCTCTGCCTCTTCAGCAGGTGCTTCATCCTCTGCTGCGGGAGCCTCTTCCTCAGCTACGGGAGCCTCTTCCTCTGCTGCGGGAGCCTCTTCCTCTGCTACGGGAGCCTCTTCCTCAGCTACGAGAGCTTCTTCCTCAGCTGCGGGAGCTTCCTCAACTACGGGTGCCTCTTCCTCAACTGCGGGTGCTTCCTCAACTGCGGGTGCTTCCTCAACTACGGGTGCTTCCTCAACTACAGGTGCTTCCTCAACTACGGGTGCTTCCTCAACTACAGGTGCTTCCTCAACTACGGGAGCTGCCTCAACTACGGGTGCTTCCTCAACTACGGGAGCTTCCTCAACTACAGGAGCTGCCTCAACTACAGGCACAACAACGGGTGCGGGAGCAGGCGCAGGAGCGGGCGCAGGCGCAGGTGCAGGTGCAGGTGCAGGTGCAGGTGCAGGTGCAGGTGCAGGAGCAGGAGCAGGTGCAGGAGCGGGTGCAGGTGCAGGAGCGGGTGCAGGTGCAGGTGCGGGTGCGTATACAGGCTCAGCTACAGGAGCAGGCTGTGCATACTGGGGCTGTGCATACTGAGGCTGTGCTACGGGAGCAGGAGCGGGTGCAGCGTATACGGGAGCCACGGGTGCTACGGGAGCAACCTGAGGAACAACGTAAGGATTCATAAGGGGTGTAGTGGTAATAATAGTGGGATTCTGATTTCCGTTAGAATTGTTATTATTAGCGCTTGCGCCCATCATCTGCTGCATAACTACCTGCTGTAAGAACTTCATCTGCTCTTCAACGATAGCGTACTTCTCAATGATTTCTGCCTTTACCTTCTGGTCCTCGTCTGCAAGAGCCTTTGCCTCTTCCTTCAATGCGTTAAGCGCACTCCAGAATTCCATATTTGCTCTGTGCTCCTCAGACAATATCTCTGCAACGAATGCACGCATTTCTTCTCTTGCGGCATACTCGTTGTCCTTTCTTGAGTTCTCGAGAGCGGTTCTCTCCTCTGCCTTTGCAGCAGCGGCAGCAACCTCTGCCTCCTTAGCCTCCTTTTCCTTCTGGAACTTCTGATCTCTTACAGCGTCAGCAAGTCTGTCAAGCTCAGCAAGCTCGCCTGCGATTATCTCATTGTTAGCAATAAGCTCCTTCTGAGTTGTGGAGAGCCACTTAGCAGAAAGGATGAGGTAGATACCAACTACGAGTCCGGAAAGACCTGTGGTAAGAGATGCGGTGATAATAAGACCGGAAAGCTTTGCGATTATAGGAAGTGTTGTAGCCAAAAGTGCTACGAGAGTTCCAACGAATGCAGGTGCAACCATAAACAATACTGCAAAGAATATTGTAAAGCCACCGATTACGTAGGAAAGGTTGAATATGCTCTTCTTAACGGGAGCGTACTCACCGGTTGTAACTGCCTTAGACATATTAACGAACGCTCTGCGTCTTGCGCCGTAAACTGCCTTAAAGAGCGAGAATACAACAACTACCAATGCAGAACCAACGATTATCAAAATAGCCGAAACAACATCAACGTATAAGAAGATATCTTCCATAGTTGCGGCAGGATCGTTCCACCAATTAAGAATAGAGGTAGCGATCATTGCGATAGCGCCAACGGAGCCAACAACGATCATAGTAATAGCAATTATCTGATAAAATACCTTTGTGCAAGCATCGTAAAGTGAAAACTTCTTGAGCGACTTTGCTACGTCAACCTCAGGCTTCTGCGAATAAAGCTTGTAGCCCGAAACCATTGCTATTCCCATAAAGATTGCAGGAATAAGACCCAAAAGAATACCTGCTACGGTAGAAACCATAGAAGCTATCTGCATAACGAGCATTATCGTTAAGAAGATGGTAGTAGCCAAAAATACAGGCGTATGTACTCTCTTTTTAACGATGGCCTTGTTAGCCTCATAAGCTGCGCTTATTTTTGCCTTCTGTGCGTTAGATGCAATCTGCTCGCCGCACTCAGGACAGGTTAGCATCCCGTCTTCAACGGGTACTGAACACTTTGGACAATTCATAAAACGTATTCTCCTTTGAATATAAATTTAGATATGACAATTATACACCAAATGGGCTTTTTTTGTCAATAGATTTAACAAAAAATCTACATTTAACAACAAAAGAGATTGCGCAAATTGGGTAATTTTACCAAATGCGCAACCTCTTTTTAAGCATTTTAACAATTTTGTATTTATTTTTAATTAAGCTTTTTTAATCTTGCAAAATTTCCCATAAGCTTTTTCGTGCCAACTCGCTCAAAAACAACCTCGTAAAGCACGTCGTTTCCCATAGGTCTTGCCGAAAAAATCTCGCCCTCTCCAAAGGTTGCGTGTCGCACTCTGTCGCCAACGCTAAGAAGGTCGGGCTTACCCTCGCTTGCCCTTGGCTGAGTATGCTCCGAGAAGTAGACCTTAGTTCCGTAGGAGGGTGCTTGCGCTTGACCTCTGTAGCCTACGCCGTATGCGCCGTACTGTGCGCCCGGTCGCTTCTCCTCCTTAATAAGCTCCTTAGGAATTTCCTTAACAAAGCGAGAAAGCTCATTTACGCCTGTCTTGCCGTAAAGCATACGCATTTTCGTGTGTACTATGTAAAGCCTATCCTTGGCTCTCGTAACCGCAACGTAGGCAAGGCGTCGCTCCTCCTCCATCTCGCCGCTGCTCTCAGAGCCGAATAATACCTGCGAGCTTGGGAAAACGCTTTCCTCCATTCCGGGGAGAAATACCACGGGAAATTCAAGTCCCTTTGCAGAATGCATAGTCATCATAACCACCGCATCCGCCTCGGTATCGTATCCGTCAACGTCGGCTACGAGCGCATTTTCCTCAAGAAAGCCTATCAGCGTGGGGTTTTCGGTGTTATCCTCGTACTCCCCTATTCCCGAGATAAACTCGGCAATATTTTCGAGCCGCTCCTTTTCCTCCTCGCCACCGTCAATAAGCATCTGCCTATATCCGCTTTTGTCAACCACGGTATCAACGAATTTCTCAACCGTGATATCCTCGTACATAAGATTTCTAAAATAGGAAATAAGGTCGGCAAACGCCTTAAGCTTTAGTGCACTTCTTGAAAGAGCAACGTATTCGTCGGCGTGCTTTAGCACCTCAAAAACCGAAATCGAATTTTCGTTTGCAATAGCGCAAACGCCCTCAACGGTCTTTAAGCCTATTCCTCGCCTTGGCTCGTTGATTATTCTCTTCATTCGCTCGACGTCGGTGGGGTTTACTATAAACTGAAGATACGCCACCACGTCACGAATTTCCTTGCGGTCGTTAAAGCGCAAGCCACCGTACATTCTGTAGGGAACTCCGCTTTTTGCAAAGGTTCGCTCTATAACGTTTGACTGTGCGTTTGCGCGGTAAAGTATTGCTATATCGGAATACTTATACTTACCCTCGGCAACGAGCGACTGTACCCTTTCAACTATATATCTCGCCTCGTAGTTTTGGTCGTCGCAGCAGCGAAGCGTTATGCTCTCGCCTCCCCTGCGTGCCGTCCAAAGATTTTTTTCCTTCCTATGAACGTTATTTTTGATAATTGCATTAGCCGCATCAAGAATAACGCTTGTGGAGCGGTAGTTTTGCTCGAGCTTTATAATTTTAGTATTCTTAAATCTCTTGTCAAAGCCAAGGATATTTTCGATAACCGCACCTCTGAATTTATAAATGCTCTGGTTATCGTCGCCAACCGCCATTATATTTTTATGTCCTCCCGACAAAAGCGAGATAAGCTCAAACTGTGCAAGGTTAGTATCCTGAAACTCGTCAACCGAAACGTAGCGGAACTTATTTTGATAATACTCCCTTACGTCCTCGTTTTGACGGAGCAAAAGCACGGTTTGCATAATAATATCGTCAAAGTCAAGGGCGTTTGCCTGCATAAGCTGCTTTTGATATTCAACGTATATTTTTGCTATCTTCTTTTTGCGAATATCGTCAACCGCAAATTCAAGCTCGTAATCTCTTGGGGATATAAGCTTATCCTTTGCCTTGCTTATTTCGGATGCAACCACCTTTGCCGAAAGCATCTTTTCATCGATATTAAGCGTTTTCATTACCGCCGAAACAGCTTTTTTGGTGTCATCCGCATCGTATATCGTAAAATTATCACGGTAGCCCAAGAGCCCACCGTAGGTGCGGAGTATTCTAACGCATATCGAATGGAAGGTTCCCGCCCAAACGTTTTTTGCCGCATCCTCACTACCAAGAGCCTCGGCAAGCCTTTTCTTTATTTCCTTTGCCGCCTTATTGGTAAAGGTAAAGGCAAGCATCTGCCACGGTAGGCAAGGAGCTGACACAAACTCGTTTAGGTATGGCTCAAGCGCCTCGCCCTCAAGCGCAAGTGCGCTCTTAAGCTGAGCAAGCCTGCTTGCGTCTATATCGTACGGAACGTAATTACTGTAATATGCGTTTCCGTACTTAACTATAAAAACTATTCGGTTAACGAGAACGGTGGTCTTTCCGCTTCCTGCGCCCGCAAGAATAAGAACCGAGCCCTCGGTGGTGTAAACCGCCTCCCTCTGCTCGTTATTTAAAAACGAATAATATTTATCAAACAAGCGTCTTTTTATGCGAAGATATTCCTCGCCAAGACTATTTTTTTCAGTCATCTGTTTATTTTCCTTATTAATTATTTATCCTTAATTATCACTATCATCGTTATTATCACTGTTATCCCTGTTATCGCCGTTGTTAAAAAGGCGTCTTATACGTTCTCTCGCCTCGGAGTCGATGTCCTCTGCCTCTTCCGTAATAGACTCATCGTAGGAGTCCTCGACCTCGCTTACCTCGATAGCGACATCCTTTTTAAAGGTATCGGCGTCAAGCTCTCTTTCCATAGGAGCGCAAATAACCGAAAGAACGCAGGAGGCAATCAAAAGCGTGCCACCTACTATTAAAGAATCGGGCGCTTCAAGCACCGCCGTAACCATTTGTGAATAGGTAAAGGCGTATATCGGCTTCATTAGATACGGCAACGCCGTTATCGAAAGTCCAAGCGCTGAAAGCACGCAAAGCACTATTCTGTTTGGAATAAACGCTATAAGCGTGCGACGGCTCGCCTCGGCGCTCTCCTCGTCATCACTTAAAAAGCATCTAAACGCAACGATTGCCGTCCATATGCTAACGCAAATCGAAAATATAAGCAAAATCACGAGCGCTATTATCAAGGCAAAAAGCGTTTTTGAAAAGATGATTGCCGCATCGGTTGCCTCCGCCGTGCCAAACAAAACGCCTCTCGCCTGCTCCCAAGAGTTTGAGATTAGCGTTGATAGGCTCATACGCTCCCCTACCGTGCCCGAAAAAACGAATCTAAAGCAGGGCACGAAAAACATTATGATTATAGCGACGTATGCAAATATTGGAAGAAGATAACGCAGATATATCAAATATTTTTTAGTATTGCTTTTCATATATCAATTTTTTCAGTTCTTCTCGGGGCTTCCCTCTATATAGTAGGACGCCTCCATATCCGCCATGCAAAGCGCAAAGGCAAGCGGGAACATCTCAAGCGCTCTGCCAACCTGGTTTGCATCCTCGGGACCCGAAAAGCCCATATGATAACGAATGGCACACGCCTCCTCACGAGAAAGCTTCATAAAGCCCGAGATACCGTAAACCGACTTTTCGCCGTGTCCGTAGGGGAGATTATCCTCGATGGTATAGTAAGGCACGGGAACCCAAACGCCGTCCTTTTTTACGTTACGCATTTCGGTTTTATAAAAATTAGTCTTGCAGATATCGTGCAAAAGCGCAACTATAGCAAGGCTCTCCTCGCTAAACTGAAAGCCGTACTTTTTGCAGAACTTAGAATGCTTTACGTAGTCGCAAAGGCACTCGTAAACGTTAAGGCTATGCTCAAGCAAGCCTCCCTCGTAGGAGCCGTGAAAGCGTGTGCTTGCGGGTGCGGTAAAGAAATCGGTTTTTTCGATAAGATATTCAAGAAACTTATCTCCGCCCTCACGAGTTATCGTTGATTTATATATCTCTATAAACTTTTCCCTGTTGTTCATTTTAAATTACACTCCTAAAAAATATTATATTTATTTTTCTTCCCTTGAGGCACGCTTACTGCGCATTCCTCTGGAAATGATATACGCCGATATTCCAAGCGCAAAAGCAAGCGTGAACACGGTAAATCCAACTACGATTTTGGTTATCTGCCCCTCGTCGGCGGTATATATCGACTTTTGATAAGCCTTTGGCGCATTAGAGGGAGCATCCGGCTCAAACTCGTCAAACATCCAAAGCATTACTGCGCTTACGCAGGAGGATGCGTACTCAAGCTCATCCTCGCCTATTTCACCGTTAACCGAATTAAAGGTTGTAGCACCGGTAAAGAGGGTTATTTTCTTTTCACCGCCCTCGTTAACCGAAACGGCAACGGAGCACTCGGTATCCTCATTGTCATCGCCCTCCTCTGCTGCTTGCTTATACGAAAGCATTGGAGAATAGGTGTATTTAGTACCCTCTGCGCAATTTATTTGGTTAGCATCCTTAAGAATTACCTCGTTTACACTGACATCCTCAAACGCCTCGTGGCTACTGTTTAGAGAAGCGTTTATAATAGTTTTACCCTCGTTGCTTACAGGCTCGCCCTCAACGCTAAGTCCGTAATAGGAAAGAAGGCTCATAAAATTAGGCATAGAGTAATTTTCAAGGTCGCTAAATATATAAAGCTTACCTCCGTTTTCAACGTAGTCGATAAGTACCTTTATCTCATCCTCGCTATAATCCTCGCTCGGAGAGTTTATAATTGCCATATCTGCGTTTTCGGGAAGTCTGCCGTTTGCCTTAAAATCATAGGGATTTGCACTCGTTCCCTCCTCGCCGTGTCCGCTAAGGAAGTAAACCGTTGGAATAATATCCGCCGTAACGTAGGAAATAGCGTCGGCAAATAAGCCCTCAAACTCCAAGCATTCAAGCGTTTCGTTTAAAATTGAATTTACCACCTGCACGGACTTTTGATAAAGCGCCTTCTGCTCGTCGGTGAGCATATCATAATAATTATAGGTCTGCTCAAGATAGCTTCGGCAGGTTTCGTATCTATAGGCAAGCTCGGTTGCGGTAAGATAACCCATAGAGCTGTTATAGTAGCAGATATAGTCCATAGCGCTTATAAGCTTCCAGCGCTTCTCGCCTTGAACTATAACGGCGTATTCAAGAGTTGATTGAGATTCGTTTTGAAGTCCGTATCTCTCTATAATTTCCTTATCCTCTGAGGAGTTAACGGTTTTAAGCGTTACATTGTCGCACGCCTCAATCGTTCTTATGATAGCGTTATAGTATTCCTGCTTATTGCTATATGGGTCGATAAGATATACGGTTATCTCCTCGTCAACCTCCGAAAGATAATTGCTTATCGACGTGCTTGGAGTATAAAGGTTGCTTTGGTTAATATCTATCTGTCTTACGCTTAAGGGAAGGAGCATTGGCAAAACTCCAACGCAGGCAACGAGTACTGTGCTTATAAGAGCAGTCAAAGCCTTGCGTCTTATCTTAACGAGCGCTATAGCCATAAATACAACGGCGCCAAGGATAAAGAACAAAAACGCAGTCCAATCCAAAAGCTCATAAACCGCCGTATCTACCTTTTTAAATATAGAAAGCTCAAAGAGTATTCCGCCAAGGACCTTGTCAAAGCCCGTTCCAAAGGGTAAAAATCTTACGAGAGCCGAGCAAAGTCCCAAAATAAAGCTTACAACAATTGCCGAATAGGTAATTATAAGCGACATTACTACCCTGCCCGACTTTTCAATTACCATTACCGAAAGCGAAATGATAAATATTTCAAAAACAAAAAGCAAGGCAAGAGCCGAATATGCGTGAAGGAAATTTACGATGCCAAGGCTCTTTAATATAATTGGGTAGATTGCCATTACCGCAGTAGGAAGCGCAAAAAACGCTATCTGCGAAAAAAGCTTGGAAAGCACGAATGCCCCCCTTGAAGCAGGCATACTGTAAACGAACTCGTCGCTTCCTATTTTTTTATCCCTATAAACCGATAATATCGCAACCGCAGGGATAACGAGCGCAAATACAAGCACCATAAGCGATATTACGTTTTCAAAGCCCGCATACGCCATTTGAGTGTTGCTTGCATTTAAAAGCACTGCAAGCGCAATAGCGGGTATTAAATTCAGTGCCGATACGATTGCAAGATACGCAGGGGTACAGAATAACGTTTTTAATTCTTTTCTTATTAAGGTAATCATCAAGCCTTACCTCCCTTGCCGTCATCGGTAAACGCCGCATATATCTTTAAAAGCGCATTAGAATCGCCCTCAAGCCTTTCTCTTACCGAGTCAAGACTTGACCAAAATGATATTTCGCCCTTAGAGATAATGCCCACGTAATCCGCAAGCTCGTTTGCAAGATTTAGCTTATCGGTAAATATAAGCACCGTCTTTTTCTTGCCGAGCATCTCTATAGT
This sequence comes from Eubacteriales bacterium, assembly GCA_045634485.1. Lineage (GTDB taxonomy): Bacteria > Bacillota > Clostridia > Oscillospirales > CAG-272 > HGM12713. The sequence goes on from JAZRAJ010000036.1 coordinate 83,142, forward strand.
TTCCTTAAAGAGCGCTACGTCGTCGGGCGGTAGATTTGCGGTCGGCTCGTCTAAAATAATAGTGCTTGGATTGCCTATCAGTGCGTTTGCAAGCAAAAGCCTTTTCTTTTCCGATACGCTAAGCGCCTTTACAAGCACCTCGCTTTTGCCCGAAAGATATACAAGCTCAAGCGCCTCCTTTATCTGCCTTATTCTTTTATCTGGCAAAACCTTGCGCATTCTGCCTGTAAAATCAAGCGTTTCATAAACCGTCAAATCGGGATAAAGAAAGCTTTGCTTTGGTAAATATCCTATCTTTGACTTTATAGACTTACCGCTCGTTTTATTAAACAATACGCCCCTATAAAATATAAGGCCCTCGTCGGCGTCTATAATACCCGCAAGCACTCTTGCAAGCGTTGTACGCTCAAGCTCGGATTTTCCAAGTATTGCGTAGACTCCCTTTTCCTCTATCTCAAAGGAAATATCGCAAAGAACGGCTTCGTTATCAACCGTTACTCTTAATTCCTCGGTTCTTAAAAGACTCATTTTAATTTATATTTTTCCTTTCATAAATCACTAAATCACTTTATCACTCAACCAATAATCCCTCATCTTGGCTCTTAAGGAGCTTCCTTGCGGTGATTATTATAAATATCAAATGCACTATGCAGGAAAGCACCCAGCTTATGGGATAGGAAAGAAATAGGCTCTCCCCCGTTTCAAAATATGCAAACACCGTTTGTATCCAAACAATGCGAAGTCCGCAGGTTGACGTCAAGGATATAACCATTGAGGTAACCGAGCGGTCAAGCGCACGGAGCGTTCCGCAAAGCGTATCCATAATTCCGCACATAAAATACGTGGGAATAATTATTGAAAATCTCGTTACCGCCGCCGCAAGCGCTACGTCGTTGTTTGATATATAAAGACTCAAAAGAGGCTTTCTGAATATCATCATAAGCGTTCCCATTGTAAAGCCGAGAACAACCACTATAGCAACCGAATATGCGGTAAGCTTTTTTATGTTTTTATACTTTTTCGCTCCAACGTTTTGACCTATAAAGGTAAGCGCCACGGAGTATATTGCGTGCATAGCAATGTATATAAAGCCCTCAAGATTTGAGGAGGCGGAAAAGCCGTCTATCATTCGTCCGCCTGCACCCGCATTTATATCTATCGAGTTCATAGCCGCCTGTATTAATGTGTTTGAAAGCGAGAAGAGCGAGCCCTGTATTCCCGAGGGGATACCTATGTAAAGAAGCTTTTTTAGTTTTTTTGCGTCTATCCTTAATCTTTTAAACGAGAAATGAAGCATTCCCTTTATTTTTATAAGATAAACGAGAGCCATTATAGCGGAAACGTATTGCGACGCTATCGTAGCAATTGCAACGCCCGCCACGTCAAGCTTAAACACCGTTACCAAAAAGATGTTAAGAGCAACGTTTACAAGTCCCGATATTGCAAGGAATAAAAGAGGACGCTTGGAGTCGCCCGCCGAGCGAAGCATTGAGGCTATGTAGTTATAAAGGAGTGACGCGGGCGTGCCTAAAAATATTATACGCAAATAAAGCGTTGCGTAAGGCAAAAGCTCGCTTGAGGTATTCATAGCAATTAGCATCTCGTCGGCAAATATATATCCGATAATAGCTATAATTATACCCGATATAACCGAGAGGATTATCGAGGTATGAAGCGTTAGGTTTACATCCCTTTCTCGCTTTGCGCCAACGTAATGTGCAACCAATACTCCCGCACCGACCGAAAGCCCCATAAACATTCCCAAAACGAGATTGGTAAGCGCAGAGGTGCATCCTATAGCGCCAACGAGCGGAGCATCCGACTCGGAAAAGAGATTTACAACGACTAAATCCGCCGCATTGTAAAAGCTTTGCAAAAAGCCCGTAAGAATAAGCGGAATAGCAAAAAGAATCATCTTTTTAAGAAAAGGGCCCTCCGTCATATCGGCACTGTTATAATTTTTCTTACTCTTTTTACTTTTAATATTTTCAATATTTTCAACAGCCTCTGCGGACGTAGAAACGCTATCCACGCCCTCGGCTTCGTTAAAGCTACTGTTTTCGGGTTTCATAAAAAAATTGCCTCCAAAATGATAAGAGCGCACCTTTATAAACCCTTATCCACGTTAAATTATATCACAAAATTTATCAAAGTCAATACGTAAAGGGTTAATATTACTTAATAATATAATAATTATTTTGTAATTGACAAAAGCGCTCCGTTGTGTTATAATATAATGAAATATTAATTTTTATTATAAATTACCGACTATTGTAAACGAAAGGAATTTTCCTATGTGCGCACAGCTTTTATCAACACAGCCCTATAAGGGAACACGTGACTTCTACCCCGAAAATATGCAGCTTCGCAACTGGTTTTTCGGCAAAATAAGCGATGCATTACGCCTTGCATCCTTTGAGGAATATAATGCGCCTATGCTTGAATCTCTCGAGATTTATATTGCCAAGAGCGGAGAGGAGATTGCAAAGGAGCAAACCTATAATTTTGTGGACAGAGGCGGAAGAATGCTTGCTATCCGTCCCGAGATGACCCCCTCGGTGGCACGTCTTGTTGCCGCTAAAATGGGCGAGCTTAACTTCCCTCTGAAATGGTTTTCTATACCCAATATGTACCGCTACGAGCGCCCTCAGCGAGGACGTCTTCGTGAGTTTTGGCAGCTTAACGTTGATATATTCGGATGCGATACCTACGAGGCAGATCTTGACGTAATCGAAAGCGCAATTTTGGTGCTTAAGGCGTTTAATGCCGACGAAACTATGTTTAAGGTACACATAAACAACCGTCGCTTCTTTAACGACGTTATTGCGGCTATCTGCCACACCGATGCGGACAACTCCAAAAAGGTTTCCAAAATCGTGGACAAGCGCAACAAAATCAGCCGTGAGGCATACGAGAAGGAGCTTTTTGACCTTGGCATCAACGCAGAGCAGATTGCTAAAATCGATGCGCTCTATACTATGAGCGTAAAGGAGGCTTGCGCTCTTTGCCCCGACTCGGTTGGCGCAAACGAGCTTCTCTCGCTCTTTGATATGCTTGAAAAGACCGACCTCTTAAAATATTGCGTATTCGACTTCGGCATCATCCGCGGTCTTGACTACTACACGGGTACGGTGTTTGAGGTATTCGACGAATCTCCCGAAAATAACCGCGCTATGTTTGGCGGCGGTAGATACGATAACCTCGTTGGTATGTTTGCAAAGAATGCAAAAATTTCGGGCGTTGGATACGGTATGGGTGACGTTACCCTTGAAAACTTCCTTGTAACGCACAACCTCGTTCCCGACCTTTACGCCGAGGACACCCGTGTGCTTGTTGCAAGATTTGACGACGTTCCCTACGAAAAGTATATCTCCACCGTTGCATCACTTCGTGAGGCTGGAATTACCGCAACCCTTTATCTTGGCTCCAAGAAGTTTGGTAAGCAGATAGATTACGCAGTAAAGGGACACTATAGCCACGTGCTTATTATGGGCGGCTCCGAGCTTGAAGCAGGAGTTGCAAAGATTAAAAACCTCAAAACCCGTGAGGAGATAACCGCACCCCTTTCGGATATTGCGAGTGCGCTTAAGTAATTAAAAATCAATTTCAAACTAATTTCAACTAATTCAAATTAATTCAAATAAGATTTGGAGTAAGGCTATGATATACACTTTTCTTGCAGATGGATTTGAGGAAATCGAGGCTCTTTGCCCCGTTGACATAATGCGCCGAGCGGGTCTTTCGGTTACAACCGTTGGCATCGGCAAAAAGGAGATTATGGGAGCGCACGGAATCTGCGTTATTGCGGACATTACCGATAGCGAGCTTGATGTTAATTCTCTTAAGGATGCCGAGCTTATCTTCCTTCCCGGAGGTATGCCCGGAACGAAAAATCTTGACGCAAGTGACACCGTTCACAAATCTCTCGACCTTGCCGTAGCGCACGATGCGTATATTGCGGCTATCTGCGCAGCACCGATGATACTCGGCAAAAAAGGCTTGCTCAACGGCAAGCGTGCCGTTTGCTATCCCTCGTTTGAGAAATATCTAATCGGTGCAAGCATCCCCGAGGACGCTCGACTTGTTGTTGACGGAAAAATCATTACCGCTATGGGTATGGGTGTATCACACGAGCTTGGTCTTGAAATTGTAAAAATACTTTGCGGTGCGGACAAGGCAGACTCGCTTCGCAAGGCAATAATTGCCGACTGATATGGATATCTGCTTTAATTCAAAAAGCGAGGCAAGAAAGCATTTCAGTGCGCTTCGCTCGTCTATCGACGAGGGCTTAAGAAAAGAAAAGAGCATTGAAATTTGCAAAAGGATTTCATCTCTTACCGAATTTACCAAATGTGATACCTTGCTTCTCTACGCTCCGATAAAAAGCGAGGCGGACGCTACCTATCTTTTTGATATGGCAAGGATTCTTGGAATGCGCGTTGCATTTCCTATCTCGCTAACCGATACGTTTGAGCTTGACTTTAGATTTGTCGACTCGCTTGACGACCTTTTGATTGGCGCATACTCTATACGCGAGCCGAAAAAGGATGCAGAAAAAGCATATTTTACCAAAAAATCAATTTGCATAGTCCCTGCCCTTGCCTTTGACAAAAACGGCAACCGCTTGGGCTACGGCAAAGGCTTTTACGACAGATTTTTAAATAGCTTTACGGGAATTTCGATTGGCATTACCTATCACGAGCTTCTATGCTCCGCTCTGCCAACCGATAAGAACGATATTCCCGTTGATATTATTATTACCGACAAAGAAAGTGTACGAATAAAATGAAACACCGTTTTCAAGCTACTGAGCAGGATACACGTTCACGAAAAAAGAAAATACCAAATATAAAGCCAAATACATCTTCAAATGAGAAAACGGCGGAAAAGAAAGAAAAGAAAAGCATTATTACGCCAACACTCCTTGTTTTTTCCACATATGCGCTTTTACTTTTTTCAAAAATCGTTGACCTGACTCTTATAAACAGAGAAAATGAATATTATACGGTAGTTATCCTGCAGCTTATGATATTTTTACTGCCGGGTGCTATTTGGTGCAAGTACCGTGGCGACGGATATATGCGAGGTCTGCGTATGCGCCTACCGCGCCCAAGCTCGTTTTTAATTATGATAAGCGCAACACTGCTTATGATATCGGGCGGACTTCTGCTTAGCGTTTTGTTTGGCGGACTTGAATCGCTATCGCAAAACTTCTCGCTCTACGATACCTTTATTTCAAAGAGCAACGGCACCATTCCCTCAAACCTCTATTTGCTTATTGCCTATGCGGTAATACCCGCTATATGCGAGGAATTTATATTTAGAGGTATTCTCTGCCACGAATACGAAAGGGGCGGTGTTGCACGTGCAATTGCATTCTCAGCATTGTTCTTTGCTATGCTCCACTTTAACCCCGTAAATATTTTAACCTACCTTTTCTCAGGCGTAATTCTTGCGCTCGTGCTTTACGCAACTCGCTCGCTTTTTGCGGCAATCATAACGCACCTGCTTTATAATATATTTGGACTTTTCGGTCAGAGATATATGAATACGCTTTACAAAATAACAGGTAGCGAAACATTTTTCATATTCATAGTTGCATTTATCTTTCTTCTCTCCGCGGCTCTCTTTTGCAGACAAGGCGCAAAGCTTTACAAAAAGCATCTTTACGACGGTATTTCCTCTAACTACCGAAAGCCGGTTGCAAAAACTCCCGAGGAAATACGTATGTCTTTCCTTGAGGTAATTTTTGAGCCCGCAACTATTCTTTGCGTAATATTCTACATCGTTGCTTCAATAATATATTTAATAAATTAATACCAAAAACAAATATTGAATAAACGGCTCCTTTTTCGTCAATGCTTACTACAATGACTAAAAGGAGCCTTTATCTATGAAAAAAAATGAAAAAATTAAAAAACTCAAAAAATCAACGAAGCAAGCGCTTACACTATTACTTACGCTCACAATTCTCGTCGGCTTGCTTGCCGTTTTGCCAATACACAGTGAAAGTAATATCTACGAAAGCGTTCTCCGCCTGCACGTTATAGCAAACTCCGACAGTGAGGAGGACCAAGCACTAAAGCTGTTGGTGCGTGATGCGGTGCTTTTAAGGGCGCAGGAGCTTTTATCCGACGCACAAAGCAAGGAAGGTGCCGAGGAAATAATCTCTCATAGCCTTGAGTCCTTACGCCAAGCGGCAGAGGAAGCCGTTCGTGAAAACGGATATTCCTACTCGGTTTCTGTTACGCTTGGAAAGGAGGACTACCCCACCAAAAGCTATGAAGCCTGCGCTCTGCCCAGCGGCGAATATACCTCGCTTCAAATACTGATTGGCGAAGCCTCGGGCAAAAATTGGTGGTGCGTTCTCTTTCCGCCTCTTTGCCTATCCGCCGCAACCGATAAGGACGCATTTACCTCGGTTGGCATCACCGACTCGCAATACCAAATCATTACCGAATCCGATAAGCCTAAATACAAAATAAAATTCAAAATTCTTGAAAGCTTTAGCGAAATTGTGAATTAAAATATTCAACAAAATTGAAATTCGTATAAATCTCTACCCTATCGGGTTATCTTAAATAAGAATTTTGAAGCAACCCATTTTAGGGGCTCGTCAGATTTAGGCAAGAAGCCAAATATGAGAGCCCCGACATTATTATAATACAATTTTAAATTCGATATGGTCGTTATCCTTTTTATAAGCGCTTATCTCGCCCTTATGCTTTTCGGCAATAGCCTTTGCCATCGAAAGTCCAACGCCGTAGCCGCCTGTGAAGCGCCTTGCCTTATCGGCTCTGTAAAATCTGTCAAAGAGCCTATTAAGCTCCATCTCCCCTACCGCAGAATAGGTATTTTCAACAGTTAAAGCAATACGTCTGCGTTTTTCAAGAGTAACGGTTATCTCCCCACCCTCGTCGCAATACTTAATTGCATTGTCAAGCAAAATTCCAACAAGTCGGTGCAAAAGCGCCTCATCGCCAGAATAGATTACCGAGCGGTCAATGTTTATAGAAAGCCCTTTACCTCTATCCCTTGCAAGAGGCTCAAACTCCGAAACCGTGTCAAAAACAAGCTCGCCCAAGGCAACGTCGGTAACGCTCATGCTTGAATTTTCCTCATCCATTCGGGAGAGCGACACAAGCTGATTTACAAGCTCGGTCATTCTATGCCCCTCTGCCTTTATATCGTCAAGCCACTCGTTTTTACCAAGCTCTGACTCGGCAATCTCCACGTTTGCAAGAATTAGCGTAAGCGGAGTTTTAAGCTCGTGGTTTGCATCGGTTATAAATTGCTTTTGCTTTTCGTAGCTTTCGGCAATAGGCTTTACCGCACGCTTAGAAAATAAAAATATCAATACAAGCACGAGTGCGGCGCATCCAAGCAAAACGCACCCCGCAATGGTAGTTGACTGCATAAGCGCCGAGCGGTTCATGCTTCCGTCCACAAAAACAACGCCCGTGCCCGACGCTCCCTCAAAAATTTTATAGCGATAATTCGATATCCAGCCACGTACTTTTTTGCCCGAAACAACCCTTTGAGCATACTCAATTGCAGTCTGCTCGTCAATAGAGTAAATAGACTCGGTAAAGGTACTCGTTATATTATTTTCGCTATCAAAAAATACCGTAAAATGTCGGGTTGAAAAGGGTGTTTCGGGCGTGATAAAATCAAAATTCCCCTCGTCCCTCGGTGGCTTCCTTGAAGGCTTAAAGCCCTCGCCGAAGCTCTCGTTAAAGCTTTTAGGAAATCTGCCACCGCCCTCGGATACTCTGTCGGCAAGAATATCAATGTTCCTATTCATCGAGGTAACGTTTAACGCAAGTATAACACCGAACACGAGTATAACAACGGCAAGCACCGATGCCGTGGAAATCAAAATAAATCTGCGTTGAAGCTTATATATCATAGTCTTGCCTCCAATGAATATCCCGCATTACGCACGGACTTAATTCCCACGGGTGCGCAAAGAGCGTCAAGCTTTTTACGAATATTTGAAATATGCACCCATATAACGCTTGTATCAACGTTTGTATCCCAACCCCAAATATGGGTAATTAACTGCTCCGCCGTAACTATAGCGCTTGAATTTTGCATAAGCATTTCCATTACCTGAAATTCCTTACCGCTAAGCGCCTGAGATTTGTTTTCGTAAATAAGCTCGTAGGTCGAGCGGTTAAGCGATAGGCTGCCAAACGTGAGCATATCTGTAGTAAAATTATCCTTTCTGCGAAGCATTGCGCGAACACGCGCTAAAAGCTCGCCCGTGGAAAAGGGCTTTGGAAGATAATCGTCCGCACCCGCATCAAGCCCCTCTATTCGTTGGTCGACCTCGGTTCTTGCCGTTAAAAAAAGCGCAGGAGTGGTAATTCCCATTTTACGAAGCCTTTTTAGTAGAGTTATGCCATCCATCTGTGGCATCATAATATCAAGCACGAGTCCGTCGTATTCGCCCGTTGAGGCAAAATCAAATGCGTCAACTCCGTTATCCACACCATCAACCGCATAATTATTAATTTCAAAAATATGCACGAGGCTTTTAAGCAAACGAGCGTCGTCCTCCGCAATCAAAATCCGCATAAGCCTACCTCCCTTCAAATTAACTGTATATTCACTGCATAAAGTATATCACTTTAAAGTAAAATTATCAAGATTATATTTAAAATTATACCGCGGAACGCTAAAGCCAGCCTAAAGATTTTAAGCGGGGCTATCACATTTGACAAGACCCAAAAAGTCCGTAAAATAATAAAAATAACAATCTTACATAGTTAAAAGCTATAAATGAAACAGTTATAAGGTAGAAATCCTTACGGATTTCATTTTAATCGGACTTTTTTTACCGCCGTTTTGGGGGCTCGACGTATGTAAATACGCCTCACGCCCCCAAGAACGACGCTTCTTGCCT
>JAZRAJ010000037.1:0-4950 GCA_045634485.1 Eubacteriales bacterium
AAATGAACTGCTGTTAATTTGAATTCTTTGCTATATTCTTTTCGTTCTCCTTTTGGCATAATATCCCTTTCTTTGACTGTCATTTTGTCATTTGCTTTTTTATTAAATATATTATACCACATTCCTCCGCTCAGGATGACACGGACGAAAAGCGTAGAGGCAAAGCTGTAGCGCCGCTTCTCTCCCTCAAGGAGAAGGCTTTTTTGTTAGTTTTTCTTTAATCTAATTTGAACGACTGATATTCGCACTGCACCTGTCCCTACAAAACACCCGCTTCATCGCACGCAGAATGTTAACCAAAAGAAAACCCAGTTTGAAAGTTTTTAGTCAAGTTTTTTTCAAAAAACTTGCGAGGGTTTGGGGCGAGTAGCCCCATAAACGGCGTTTCTTTTTGCCAAGCTTTTTCTTTGCTCCTCTCATGCCAAAGAAAAAGCGGTATCAGATTATATATATTTAAACAGGCGACCGCAGTGTATAGTGTAGTAACATAGTATACAGCTTGCTCCTCCCGAATACAATAAAAATTAAATTTCGTTTACGAAAATTTACCGAAATTATTCGTTATTCATTATTCATTAGCGAAGCAACTTCATTATTCATTATTTTTTGGAGGAGGAATCACTCCTCCTCACTTGCACAAAATCCATCAAATCCCTACCTACCATTATTTTTTTCCAACAAAATTGCGTCCTTCTGTGTATATATATTGTAATATATTATAATATAAAATAAATAATATATTTTATTTTATAAATTTTAGGCAATCTTTAGGAAAGTATGGTATAATTAACGTGTGAAAGGAGGCGTGCGAATGTCATTTCAAGCTATATTCAAGCGTTACGAGGTAAAATACCTGCTAACTCTTGAGCAAAAGGAAAAGATACTCTCTGCTATGCAGGAGCATATGTCGATAGACAAATACGGCAGATCCTCTATACGCAACATATATTTTGACACCGACTCATACCGTCTTATCCGACGCTCTATAGACAAGCCCACCTACAAGGAAAAGCTTAGAATCCGAAGCTACGGACAGGCAACCGCCGATAGCACTGTATTTGTCGAGTTAAAGAAAAAATACGACGGAATCGTTTACAAGCGCAGGCTCGATCTTCCCTGCGACTCTGCCTTTAATTGGATAGCCGAAAACGGTCCGCGCCCAATTGATACGCAGATTGCGCGTGAGATAGAATACTTTTTAAAATATTACGGCAATCTTCGCCCTGCGGCGTTTCTTTCCTACGAGCGAGAGGCGTATTACGAAAAAAACGGTGGCTCGTTTAGAGTAACCTTTGACGATAATATTCTTTTTAGAACAAACGATCTTCTGCTTACCTCCGAGGTCTACGGCGAGCCTCTGCTTGAGGACGGAGCCGTGCTTATGGAGCTTAAATGCTCGGGCGGTATTCCGCTATGGATGGTAAGAGTGCTATCAAGCGAAAAAATTTATAAAGCCTCGTTTTCAAAATACGGAACGGGCTACAAGCGATTTATTTTACCAAGCTTAACCAAAAGCGCATTAAACACAAAGGAGAACCAATATGCAAGCCTTACTTAACGAGCTAAAAGCCATGCTCACACTAAACCTCAACGACCTTTCAAGCTTTTTACTTTCGCTATTATTTGCACTTATAGCAGGACTTATAATGGCATTTGGATACACCGTTAAGAACAGATACACCAAAAGCTTTGTTCTTACAATCGCCCTGCTCCCCTCAATCGTTTGCGTGGTAATAATGGTGGTAAACGGAAATATCGGAGCGGGAATTGCCGTTATGGGTGCGTTTAGCCTCGTCCGCTTCCGCTCTGCTCCCGGAACCGCAAAGGAGATTATTATGATATTCTCCGCTATGGGTGCAGGACTTCTTACCGGCATGGGCTCGCTTCCATTGGCAATTATATTTTCCATCATTCTTACGGGAATTTTTATACTTTACAATTGCGTAACCTTTGGTAAGGGCGGTCAGGAAAAATTCAAGGTGCTTACGGTAACCATACCCGAGGACCTTGACTATTCCGAAATCTTCGACGATATTTTTGCCGAGTACACCTCATCCTACGAGCTTATTAAGGTTAAAACCACTAATATGGGCAGTATGTTCCGCCTTACCTATAATATCTCGCTTAAGGACACCAAAAAGGAAAAGACTATGATTGATAGACTCCGTGAAAGAAACGGAAATCTCGATATTACCGTTTCGCTTCAGGATACCACGTCTGCAACGCTTTAAGGCTTAAGGAGGGATTTAATTATGAAAATAAAAAAGCTCTTAGCTATAATTCTTGTGCTTTGCTTTGTTGCAATCACTGCTACGTCCTGCGGATTCGTAAGCTTAGACGAGCCTAAGCAAACCGACGAGAACGGCAACGAAATAGTTGAAACCGACAAGAACGGCGAAACCGTAAAAAACAATAACAAGGACAAAAACAACAATAACGATAAAAATAACGACAAAAACAATTCCACCGTTCCCGATGAGGAAATCGCCGGCGTTGGCGAGGATCTTAGCGGCACGGGTATAAACGACGGAAAATTCGAGGGCGACACCACAAGCACAGATTTTACCGTTACCTACGTTTCGGGCACTAAGGGTGCGTACACCTACGATGATGCCTCAAAAACGCTTACGTTTACAACGCTTTCCGCAGATTCGGTTTACGCAATCAGCGGTAAGCTTAACGGCAGCATCGTTATCGACGTTGGCGAGAACTACAAGCTCGACCTTGAGCTTACAAGCTTTTCGCTCCGCTCCTCAAATAAAAATCCTATATTTGCAAATAGCGGAAACGAGATAAAGATTACCGCAAAGAAGGACACTAAAAATTATATTTATGATGAAAGAGCCGAGGTCGATACCTCCACAGAGGGCGTATACGGCGGTGCAATACACGCAATAGTCGACCTTGAAATTTGCGGACGCGGCGAGCTTTTTGTTCAGTCGCAAAAGAACAACGGTATTCAAACCACAAAGGATCTTCAGGTTAAAAACCTCTCTCTTATCGTCGAGTGTCAGGACAATGCGCTTAAGGGTAAGGATAGCGTTACCGTTGAGAACTGCTCTACCCTTCTCGTTGCAAAATCGGGCGACGCTATAAAGAGCGATGCATCGGATGTTTCAACGAAAACGGGCAAGCAACGCGGAACTGTTTCTATTCTCGGCGGAACTCACAATATTTTCGCCGCTAACGATGGAATTGACGCCGCATACGACGTTATAATCGACAACGGCTCCTACGTAGACGATGCTAACAAAACCGTTACCGTTGCAACAGTTTTAAATATTTACACCGACGAATATTCAAATTATACCGAGGGCAAGTCAAGCGCTCAAGCCGTAAGTGCGGTGACTACGAGCGCCCAAGACTCTAACACGCTTTACATCTGCTATCCAAGCAGTAATTACAAGTATTCGGTAAAGCTTCTTAACAACGATGCAACTAAAAGCACGTGGGTAAATCCAACCCTTGATAAATCGGTTCAAAGCAGTGGCAGAACCTACTACGTTTATAAATTCAACGCATCCTCCGAATATACTAAAATGCAGGTATTCCTTTACACAAGCTCGCAGACTCAACAAAGCGAAACGACCTATTATTCCAAAACCGACGTTGTTTCTCTAAAGAGCGGAAGTGATACCTATCGCTATTCCAATAGCAAGCGCTCCTGGAGCTGGACCAATTATGATAGCCTTACTCAGCAGGGTGGCGGTATGGGCGGTCCCGGCGGTGGCGGTATGGGTGGCGGAATGGGTGGCCCCAACGAGGGAAATCCTAATGCTCTTGCATACTCCGCTAAAGGAATTAAAGCCTCCAACTCTATAACCGTAAATGCGGGAACTATAAACGTTAAGGCTATGGATGACGCTCTCCACGCAGACAACGGTTACGACGAATCAACGGAAACCTACGTTCTTCTTGAAAACGGAAAGCAGGCTACGGGAAATCTTACGGTTAACGGTGGAGATATTACGGTAAGCACCGTTGACGATGGCTTACACGCAGACGGTGCGTTAGTAATAAACGGCGGTAGCATTAACGTTCTTACCTCCTACGAGGGAGCAGAGGGCGACACTATCGTTGTTAATGGCGGTAGTATTTCGGTTACCTCAAGCGACGATGGCTTTAACTCCTGCGCTAAATCGGGAACGGGTATTACCATAGCGGGCGGTTACGTTTACGTCTTTGCGGGCGGCGACGGAATTGACTCCAACAGTAAGGCATCCTACAGTGCAATTGCCTTTAACGGCGGTAACACCGTTATTATCTCGACCTCAGGTGGAAACTCGGCTATCGACAGTGATGGCGGATACAAATACACCGGTGGCCAAGTGCTTGCTATTATGCCAAGCGGTGGTATGTCGAGCGAATCAACTCATTGCTCCAATTTCTCAAGCATTGGTAAAAAGCAGAGCCTTAGCCTTTCGGCAAGCTCCTACGCTACCGTTAAAATCGACGGCTCTGCCGTTCTATCGGTTAAAATGCCCAAGGCTCTAAGCAATGCTCTTGCCATCTATCTTGGCAACAAAAACGCCTCGGTGTCCTCCGCTACCTCAAGCGCAGGAACATCCGATTCTAACGGCGTTTTCTGGGCGGAGTGAATAATTAAATGAAGATTTTCGTGGGGGAAAGAAAACTTTTTGAAAAAAGCTTTTCTTTCCCCCACACCCCCTTTCTTTCAAAAACCTTGAAAAAGGGGGGGATTTTTTACCGTAATTAGTGCGCTCGACGGTTGAAAGTAGTGTGTTCGCACCGCACCAAAGTTTGAAAGTTTTTAGTCAAGTTTTTTTCAAAAAACTTGCGAGGGCTTGGGGCGAGTAGCCCCATAATTACGGCGTTTTCTTTTTGCCAAGCTTTTTCTTTGCGCCTCTCGTGCCAAAGAAAAAGCGGTATTGTGGAGTTAGATTGTGTTTAATGCGGGGGAAGAAAACTTTTTAAAAAAGCTTTTCTTCC
>JAZRAJ010000038.1:0-8934 GCA_045634485.1 Eubacteriales bacterium
ATACACCGTCTGATAATTGTTTTATAGAAACATTTTGGAAGAGTATGAAAACCGAGCTTGGAAACGTAGAGAAATATACAGCCGAGCAATATATGCTTGTAATGGCTTTTTACAGATATTATTACAACACCGAGCGCCCGCTCAGGACCCTCGGGTACTGGGCGCCCTTGGCAGCTCTTCCTCAATGTGTCATTTAATTTCTTAATTTTTTTCAAAAAAATTGTACCAATTTCTAAGTCGAAATCCGAGCAAAGCGAGGATCAAATAATGCATAGCATTATTTGGGATCTCGGACGAAAAAGGTGTTTGTTTATTATAGATCCCGCTTCGCGCCCTCCCTTGGGTCGGGTTCGACTACGAAAATGACACACCGTGTCATTTTCTCCGCTCAGGATGACATGCTCGGCGGTTTTTAGGCTTAAAACGCTTTTTAACAATCAACAATTAAAATAATGGCAAAAAAATAGTCCCCAGTTTCAAGGTTTTTGAAAGAAAGGGGGTGTGGGGGAAAGAAAAGCTTTTTTCAAAAAGTTTTCTTTCCCCCACGAAAATCTTCATTTAATTACTCACTCCGCCCAGAAAATGCCGTTGGAGTTAAGCTCTACATCGATAGAGTCTGATGATGAAATTTCTGCGTATTTATCTCCAATATAGATAACGTTTGCGGAAAATGCCTTAGGACTCTTTGCGTAGATTGCGATATCTCCGTTGCTTTCAACTGTAACGTAGTTATTTTCGGTAATATCCAATTCTTGAATTTTTCCAACTCGGTGGAAATCGTAGAACTCGGTAACGGTGCTCTTGTTTCCTTCAACGTTGAAAATTGAGAGTATTCTGCCGTCGGTATAGGTGTAGCCACCTGTGCTGTAGATAGCGGATTTCTCGGCAGAGGGGGCGATGATAACCATATCTCCACCCTTAAAGGAAATTGCGGAGTAGGATGAGGAGCTGCTTGAATAGATTCCGTAAGCGCCTGCGTATACGTAGATGCTACCGCCCTCAAAGGTAATTCCTGTTCCTTTTTTAAGGCTTGAGCTAAAGCCGTCGTTTGTTGAGGCTATAGAAATGTCGCCACCCGTTACGCTTATTGTGCTTGCGCTTACGCCGTCAAATGCCTTGAGAATCTTAATGCTTCCACCGCTTAAAATTACCGAGCTATCGGAATATATACCGTTGCATTTGGTGCTTACCGTAATACTACCGCCGATTATCCAAAGCTCGCCTACGGGAGATTTTCCGCTATCGAGAATAGTTTGATTGTTAGCGCTTATTGCGTTATCTGTAGACTTTATCGTTAGCGCTCCCGCCTTAATCATTATCAAGTTTGTGCCTCGAATACCCTTTGCCGAGTAGGAAACGGCATCGGGATTTTTGGTTGCGCTACCGCTTTGAACAAGGCTTGAGTAGGTTTTCCACTCCCAACGCTTTCCCGAATAGCGGTAGGTGTCGGAGTCGGATTTTATTTCTACGAGGTCGCTCTTTAATTCGTACTTTTCCTCGTTTCTAAGCTCTTGGTCCTTAGAATATGCGAATACCTGCATTTTCGTGTATTCGGGCTTTACGTAGAATTTATAGGTGTAATAGCTTCTGTTTCTGCTCTTAAAGGTTTCGTAGAAGGTAGGGTCTATCCATTCTACCTTGCTCTCGTCCTCGTTAGTAAGCCTTACCGAATATTTGTATTCCTCGTTCGTGTAGCAGATATAAAGCGTTCTCGTTTCTACCTCGGGCTTATCGTGCGCCGTGGGGGAGGTGTAGCTTGAATATTTATCGGTGTAAAGGTTTAAAATAGTGTCAACTATCTTTGTTTCCTTAGTTGCCTCGTCAACGTACGAGCCGTAATCAACGGTAACATCGTAGGATGCGTCAATTGCATCGTTTGAGGCAAATATATTATGCGTACCGCCAAGAATCGTTACGTTGCCATTATGAGTGGAGGTAGCCGTTGAAATATCACTTGCCTCGGTTTTAATTGCATCTCCGCTTTTTGCAACCAAAAGGGTAGAGCAATTTTTAAGCGTAACGTTATTTTTGCCACTAAGCGCCTTGTCGTTACATTCAACCACTAAGGAGAGGTCCTGTACGTTAACGTCGGAGTCAGACTCAATACCGTTATTGCTAGCAGATTGAACGAAAAGACTACCGCTTCCGCAAAGAATGAGCGGTGCATTGGAGTGTATCGCTCCGCCGTTGGATTTACCGTCGGCAGAGTCTATTGCGGCTCTTTCATCGTAAAGGTAGCTTTTAGTGTCCTTGCTTGCAAAAAGAGTTACGCTCTTAGCGCTATTTACCAATATCGGGCTTGCGCTTGATGAGCGAATCGAAAGTCCTGCAAGGTCAAGGCGAAGGCTATATTCTGCCCCAACGTTAATAGCGATGCTTCCGTTAAGCTTACCGCTTACAGAATATACCGAATCTGCGGAAAGAGTGGTAAAGCTAAGCGTTTTAGTGGCTTCGTCAAAGGTGTAAGCCCCCTCGGTTCCCGAAATATATGTAACCTTAACGTCGGCACTTGCAGTATCGCCCTCAAATTTGCCGTCGCTTATTCCAGAGGCGCTAAGGTCCTCGCCAAGATTTTTTAGAGATACGTCGGGAGTGATGATTACCTCTGCCTCCTCGTCGTCGGAGCCATCTTCCTCCTCTATGGGCTCATCTTCCTCGTGATATACGTCGTTGCTTTCATCGTCGGTAGGTAACGGATCGTCATTTTTTGATCCTCCACAGCCTGCAAGCATTGTAAAAATACAAGCAAGCACAAGCGCAAGTGCGAGCGCTTTTTTGAAATTCATAATTTTTTTCTCCGATTTCTTTTTTATATTATTTACAAAACAAAACGCCCGAGCCTTACTAAAAAAGTCGAGCGTTTTGCTAAGATGCTAAGGTACGGCTGGTAGCCGCTAGTAAAAATAAAATTGAATATTACACTCAGTTTATATTATATCGTAAAGATTGGTATACTCAAGTCCAAGGCTTTTTGCAACGTTTGCGTTGGTGCATTTGCCACGGTAGATGTTAATACCGTTAGCAACACCTTGGTTTGCCCTTGCCGCATCCTCAAGACCCATATTTGCAATCATCAAGCCGTAGCGAAGCGTTGCGTTGCCAAGAGCAACGGTTGAGGTGTAGGGAACTGCACCCGGCATATTGCCTACGCAGTAGTGAACTACGCCGTCCTCGATAAATACGGGATCGTCGTGAGTAGTGGTGTGCGAGGATTCGCAGCAGCCTCCCTGGTCGATGGCGATGTCAACGATAACCGCACCCTTCTTCATAAGCTTAAGATGCTCACGGCGAACGAGCTTAGGCGTTGCTCCACCGGGTATAAGAACCGAGCCGATAACGAGATCTGCCTCACGCAAGGATTTAACTATATTCGCCTCGGTGCTGTAAAGCGTTGTAACCGATGCGCCAAAGATATCCTCAAGATATGCAAGACGGTTGGGGTCGATGTCAAGAAGCGTAACCTGAGCGTCAATACCGACTGCCGCCTTTGCCGCGTAGGTTCCCGCAATACCGCCACCAATGATAACTATTTTTCCACGCTCCACTCCGGGTACGCCGCCAAGGAGTATTCCACGTCCGCCAAAGCTGCTTTCGATATACTTTGCACCCTCTTGAATAGAAAGACGGCCTGCAATTTGGCTCATAGGACGAAGGCAGGGAAGGTTGCCACGCTCGTCGGTTATGGTTTCGTAAGCAACGGCGCGAACGCCCTTTTCGATAAGTGCGTTGGTAAGCTTGGGGTTAGGCGCTAAGTGGAGGTAGGTGTAAAGAATTTGACCCTCGCGGAGAAGCTCGTATTCGCATTCCTCGGGCTCCTTTACCTTTATAATCATATCGCAAGCGTCAAAAACCTCTTTTGCGGTAGCAAGAATTTTTGCGCCCGCGGTAACGTATTCCGTATCCTCAAAGCCTGCGCCAAGTCCTGCGCCTGCTTCAACGTAAACTGTATGACCTGCGGCAATAAAGCTTGCTGCATTGTCAGGAGTAAGTCCCACTCTATATTCGTGGTTTTTAAGTTCCTTTGTTGTTCCTATTATCATAAAAAAATCTCCTTTTAAAAATAAATTGGGGATGTAATAGCATTAATAATACTTCGTAGGAAAATTATACCACAAAAAAATATTATTGTCAACACAATAAAAAGTGATATTTTGTGTAATTTAACATAGATTTTAGATAAATTTTTTCTTGATTTTTTTGGAAAAATATGCTATAATTATTTTGTATCGACAAACGCAGTTCGAAATTTGTTAATAATTTTGATGAATTTTAGCGGGAGCGAGCCGTTTTTGGAAAGGTGGAAATTTACCATCTGCCGTAAGCGTTCTCCTCTCGTGGTAAGGAAATCGCGGTGAAAATCCGTGGCAACAGCCATTACCGTAATTTGCGCGGCGGCGCAATAAGTCGGAATGCTTACCGTTCTGCGGCTCGTGGAAGGCTCTTGGGCAATGGGGAGTGCTTTTGCGTTGTCCTTTATAGAAAGAAAGGATATAAAAAAGAAAAAATGAATATGCAAACTAATTTTAGAGCAAAAAGATTGACGGCATTTTGCTTCGTTTTAATCGTTGTAATGCTCCTTACCGCGTGTAATACAGGTAAGGTATCTCCCGAGGGTAAATGGGTGGACGCTCGCTATTTAAGCGACACCGAGCTTGGCGAGGGCGCAAAGACCGTTGTGGTATCCGTAAAGGCAGGGGAGAACGAGATAAGCTTTACCCTTCACACCGATAAGACCTATCTTGCGGAGGCGCTTTTGGAGCATGAGCTTATTGAGGGCGATGAGAGCGAGTTCGGTCTTTACGTAAAAAAGGTTAACGGCATACTTGCCGATTACGACGTCGATAAAACCTATTGGGGATTTTATAAGAACGGCGAGATGATGATGACGGGTGTTAGCGCCGCAGAGATTGCGGATGGCGAGCACTACGAGCTTGTTCTTGAGGGCTGATAGACCGATATGCTAAAAAAGGAATCCAAGGCGACAACCGTACGTGATTCCTTGCAAAAAAAACGTCAATTACTGTTTGAGCTTGCCATATTTCCAATGCTTGCGGCGATAATGTTTTGCTCTAAGCTGATTATGGAGGCTTTGCCGAATATTCATATGGTTGGAATGTTGGTTGTGCTTTATACAGTGGTTTTTAGGGTAAAGGCGTTAATTCCCATATATCTATACGTTTTTCTAACCGGCATTTATGCAGGCTTTGACGTATGGTGGATACCGTATCTTTATATATGGACGGTTTTATGGGCGGTAACGATGCTTTTGCCAAGGAATATGCCACAAGCCGCCGCAACCGTGGTATATTCGATAGTATGTGGTTTGCATGGATTTTTATACGGAACTTTATATGCTCCAGCGCAGGCATTATTCTTTGGGCTTGACGTAAATCAAACCGTGGCGTGGATAATTTCGGGAATACCGTTTGATATCCTTCACGGCGTTGGCAACCTGATATTCGGTTGCTTCGTTTATCCGCTTGCGCAAATAATGAGGAAAATTATGAGGCGATTTATCTTTTAAAAGCGTATTTGATTTTTAAATGGTATTTTGCGTATAATAAATAAAAGAAATCTATAAATGTGATTTTTCAGGAGGTTACAATGGATATCACTCTTAAAAACAAGTATTTCGGAACAGACGGCTTTCGTGGAGAGGCAAACGTAAATCTTACCTCGATGCACGCTTACAAGGTTGGAAGATTTTTGGGTTGGTACTACGGCTCGGCTCTTTCGGGCAATCATGAGCCCAATCATCGTCCTAAAATCGTTATAGGAAAGGATACAAGACGTTCAAGCTATATGCTTGAGTATTCTATTGTTGCGGGAATTACCGCTTCGGGTGCGGATGCATATATGCTTCACGTTACAACCACTCCCAGCGTTTCCTACGTTACGTCGAGAGATGATTTTGATTGCGGAATTATGATAACCGCATCTCATAACCCCTTCTATGATAACGGAATTAAGGTAATAAATCGCTACGGCGAGAAGCTTGACGATACAACCACTGCTCTTATCGAGGCTTATATCGACGGCGAGCTTGACGTGCTTGGCATCGAGGGAGATGATCTTCCCTTAGCATCGGGCGACAAGGTTGGCGCAATTATCGACTACGTTGCGGGCAGAAATCGCTACGTTGCATACCTTATTTCTCTTGCCTCTAATTCCTACAAGAATCTTAAAATCGGTATTGACTGTGCAAACGGAGCGTCTTGGATGATTGCTCAGTCGGTATTCGGAGCGCTTGGCGCAAAGCTTTACGTTGTTGGTAACACACCGAACGGCGTAAATATCAACGAGGGCTGTGGCTCTATGCACGTTGATAAGCTTGCAGAGTTCGTTAAGGCAAATCATCTTGATATGGGCTTTGCATTTGACGGTGACGCAGACAGATGCCTTGCCGTTGATGAAAACGGAAAGATAGTTGACGGAGATGCAATTTTGTTTATTCTTGCAAAGCGTCTTAAGTCACGCGGAATGCTTAACAAGGACACCGTTGTTCCCACCATTATGTCAAATAGCGGATTCTTTAAGTCGCTTGATAAGCTTGGAATTAAGACCGAGCAGACTACCGTTGGCGACAGATTTGTTTATGAGTGCATGCAGGCAAACGATTATTCGCTTGGTGGCGAGCAGTCGGGACATATAATTATTAAGAAGTACGCAACCACAGGCGACGGACTCCTTACCGCTATTATGCTTGCAGAGGAGGTTTGCGACACAAAGAAATCTCTTGCTGCACTTACCGACGGACTCACCGTTTATCCTCAGGTTGTAAAGAACGTAAAGGTTACAAGCAAGGAAGCAGTATTTGCAGATGAGGCTGTTCAGGCAGCGTTTGCAGAGGTTGAGGCACTTATTGGCGGAGAGGGCAGAGCGCTCCTTCGTAAGAGCGGAACCGAGCCTAAGATCAGAGTTATGATTGAGGCTGTAAGCGAGGAGCTTTGCAATAAGTACGCTGATATGATAATCAAGGTAATTCTTGAGAGAGGATACGGTGCGTAAGATGTCAGATATGCAGAAGAAGGTTAAAACGGCAGAGCTTTTTGATTGCCAAACTCCCTATCTTAAGGAGCTTTTTGATAACGCCGAGTATCCTTGGGAGATTCTTCCCAAGATAAAGGCTCACATCCTTTCTATAATAGAAAACGGAATGGAGGGCTACACCCTTTTAAAGGAGGGCGTGCTTGTTGGCGAGGGCGTAAAGATTGCTCCCACCGCAACCATTGAGGGCCCCACCGTTATCGGTGCGGGAACCGAGATTAGACCCGGCGCATATATTCGCGGAAGCGTTATTACGGGCGAGAAGTGCGTTATCGGTAACTCGAGCGAGCTTAAGAACTGTGTGCTTCTTAACACCGTTCAGGTTCCTCACTATAACTACGTTGGCGACTCTGTGCTTGGAAACTACGCTCATATGGGTGCAGGCTCTATCTGCTCTAATCTTAAGTCGGACGGAAAGAATATCGTAATTCACGGCGACGTTGAATACGAAACAGGACTTCGTAAGATAGGCGGAATTCTTGGCGACCACGCAGATATCGGATGCGGATGCGTTCTCAATCCCGGTACGGTTATCGGTAAGAACACCTCTGTTTATCCTCTTAACGCTCTCCGTGGAGTTTTCCCCGAGGGATGCATCGTTAAAAAGATTGACAACGTTGTTAAGAGAAGATAATTTTTAGTGTATTTTATATTTTTTGCGGGGAAAAACTTTCTTGGAAAGAAAGCTTTTCCCCGCAAAAATTATAGGCTATTAATTTTAACATAAAGCTTATCCGCAAGCAAGCAGAGATCACTTATAGAGAGTCGCTCGCCACGGATATTAAGATCGTGACCGCAATCAAGAATAATATCGTTGATTTCTGCCTTTGAGAGCTCGGTAAACACCGAGGATAGCGAGTTTGGCAGAGTTTTTCTTCGTTGCTCAAATGCTCCGCGAATGGTTTTAAAGAAGATATCCTCGTTAAGAGGCTTATAGGGCTTATCCTTATGGAGCTTAATTCTAACCACCGCCGAGTCAACCTTAGGCTCGGGAATAAAGCGGTCGGAGCGAACTGTAAAGAGCTTTTCGGGCATGCCGTAGTAGTTAAGCACCGCCGTGATAGCGCCACAAGCCTTGCCTCCCGGAGCGGCGCAAAGTCTATCCGCAACCTCCTCTTGAATCATAACGGTTATATAGTCAAATGGAAGATTAGATTCAAGCAGCATCATTAAAATAGGTGTTGTAATGTAGTAGGGAAGGTTTGCGCAAACCGAAACGCCACCCTTTTCAAAATAGGGAGCGAGCAGGGAATTAAGGTCGCATTTCATAACATCCTCGTTTATTACCTTAACGTTAGGATACGAGCCGAGAGTGTACTTAAGCACGGGGATAAGACCGTTATCTATTTCAACCGCAACAACGTTTTCGTAGCGCTCGGCAAGCTCCTTTGTAAGCGAGCCGATTCCGGGACCTATTTCGAGAATGGTTTTAGTGTTAGAGTCACAGCAATTGTCGGCAATATCCTCTACAACAAGATTATCGGTAAGAAAGTTCTGCCCAAATTCCTTTCGGAAATTTATCGAGAACATCGCCATTATTTGCTTTATAGTTTTAATATCACAAAGATTCATAATATACCGCCTTAAAATAGATATATCATATTTTACCACAAAAATCAGAAAAAATCAATAGGCAGTAAGGGTAGAGAAGTAAAAAAATTAAAATTATGAAAAAAACTATTGACAAAATTAAAGAAATAGATTATAATAATAGGGTCGTTATGCTGGTGTAGCACAGTCGGTAGTGCAGCTGATTCGTAATCAGCAGGTCGTGTGTTCGAGTCACATCCCCAGCTCCAAGAGCGAGCCTTTGTTAAGGCTCGTTTTTTTATTTATTTAGATAATAAATTTTTTAATATCCTATTGCATTTTACCTTGATATGGTAT
>JAZRAJ010000039.1:0-31298 GCA_045634485.1 Eubacteriales bacterium
TCCCTACGATGCAACAACTCTTAAGGAGATGGAAAAGGCTATACTTGCATCTGACGTAGGAATTACACCTACAAATGACGGTAAGGTTATCCGTCTTATATTCCCTCAGCTTACCGAGGAGCGCCGTAAGGAGCTTGTTAAGCAGGTACAGAAGATGGGAGAGGATGCAAAGGTTGCTGTTCGTAACATCAGACGTGACGCAAACGATCTTTGTAAGAAGATGAAGAAGGATAGTGAGATGACCGAGGATGAGCAGAAGGCATCTGAAAAGACTATTCAGGATCTTACCGATAAGTACACAAAGGAGATTGATTCGGTAACCTCCAAAAAGGAAAAGGAAATTATGCAGATCTAAATTTAAAATTATCAGGGCGGGGCAAAAGCCGTCCTGAAATTTTTAGGGATATTTTAAAAAAACAAACTATAAGATATAAGGATATTAAAATGCGTTTAAAAAAGCAAAGCGTACAAGAGGTAAATATAAATCATATCGCCTTTATAATGGACGGAAACGGTCGTTGGGCAAAAAAGAGGGGACTACCGCGTGAGTACGGTCACCGTGAGGGTGCTAAGGCGTTTAGAAGGGTAATGGAATATTGCGGAGAGCTTGGCATTAAGGCTACTACGTTTTACGTTTTTTCAACCGAGAATTGGAAGCGCCCAAAAAATGAGGTTGACGCTCTTATGAAGCTGCTTAACGAGTATCTTGACGAGTGCAAGGAAACCGTTATGAAAAAGGATGACGGAATAAGATTTATCTTTATTGGCGACAAGAGCATTTTTGCCGATGATTTGCGAGGTAAAATGGAGGAGCTTGAGCATCTTACCGAGAATAAGCCCCGAATAGTAAATCTTGCTATAAATTACGGCGGACGCGATGAGCTTGTTAACGCATTTAATACTCTTTTAGCCGAGGGTAAGCAAAGAGTATCCGAGGATGATATCTCGGGTGCAATATATACCAAGGCATCTCCTCCACTTGATATGATAGTCAGAACGGGTGGAGATATAAGAATATCTAATTTTCTTCTTTGGGAGGCGGCGTACGCGGAGCTTTATTTTATAGATACTCTCTGGCCCGATTTTTCCAAGAAGGATATAGATAAGGCAATTAACGAATTTAACAAGCGCAACCGCAGATTTGGTGGCGTGTAATGAGGTAATGACAATGGTAACAAGAATTATTACAGGAATATGCATTATTGCTGCGTTAATACCGATAATCATTTTTTCAAACACATGGCTATTTCCGATAGTAATGGCTTTAATCAGCGTGCTATGTATTTTTGAGCTTTCACGCTGTATGGGATTGCATAAGCATATTATTATGCTTGCTCCTCTTTATATATTGGGCGCTGCGTTTCCTTTTTTGCAGCGTGCGATAGACGATATCGTTGAAGTAGCAATTATTGCTATGATGGCGGTAATATTTTATATTGCGTATTTATTCTGTTGCGTAATTTTTTCGCACGGCAAAATAACCTATCCCGAAATATGCACGCTTTGCCTTACCTCGCTATATATACTTTTCTCGACAAATATGATAATTTATATCAGAGATTACAATGGATACGTAGCGCTTCTTATATTCGTTGGCTCTTGGGTAACCGATGCTATGGCGTATTTCACGGGCAGATTACTTGGCAAGCATAAGCTTTGCCCCGACGTAAGTCCTAAAAAGACGATAGAGGGAAGCATTGGCGGAACTCTGTTTTGCGCCATTTCCTTTGTTCTTACCGGCGTAATACTCAACGCCTTGGTTGATGGAGTATCTCCGAATTACATTTATCTTGCTATAAGCGGTATTATTATAGCCTTCGTTTCTCAGGCAGGCGATCTTATAATGTCGGTAATTAAGCGTCATTATAAGATAAAGGATTTTAGCAATATTTTTCCGGGACACGGTGGAATGATTGACAGAATGGACTCGGTATTTTCGGTAGCCTTGGGAATTCAAGCGCTTATAATGTTTACGCATCTTACGGGCATATCCTTGTTTTAAATTAGGAGTTAATAATGCAGGAAAATAATATAACTAAAATATCCGTCCTCGGCTCAACAGGCTCTGTTGGCGAGCAAGCGCTTGACGTTGCGGCAAAATTCGGATACAGGGTTAATTCCTTGTCCGCAAATAAAAACGCAAAAAGAGTTGAGGAGCAGGCAAGACGCTTTAACGTTAAGGCGGTTGCTATGGCGGATGAGGATGCCGCAAGGGACTTAAAGGCTCGTCTTGCCGACACCGACGTTAAGGTTTACAGTGGCGATAGCGGAATATGCGAGATGATATCGTCCGACAATGCCGATACTATAGTTAATTCCATCATTGGTGAGGCGGGACTTTTGCCAACTCTTGCCGTAATAGATAACGGCGCAAGGCTTGCGCTTGCAAACAAGGAGTCCTTGGTTGTTGCGGGGGATATCGTTATGAGCCGAGCAAGAGAGCAAGGCGTTGAGATATTGCCCGTTGACAGTGAGCATTCGGCAATTTTCCAGTGCTTAAAGTCGGGAAAAAATCAGGAGATTAAAAAAATTCTTCTTACCGCATCGGGCGGACCTTTTTACGGTTACACGCGAGAGCAGCTTAATGAAATAACCGTTGAGCGAGCACTTGCTCATCCCACGTGGAAGATGGGCGCAAAGATAACCGTTGATTCGGCAACGCTTATGAACAAGGGCTTTGAGGTTATTGAGGCGGTGCATTTGTTTGGCGTTTCCGCAAAAAATATCGAGGTTGTGGTTCATCCCGAGAGTATAATACACTCAATGGTTGAATACCTTGATAACAGCGTTATAGCGCAGATGTCCGTGCCCGATATGCGACTTTGCATACAGTATGCGGTAACCTATCCGCACAGAACCGAGGCGGCTATAAACGAGCTTAACCTTTTTGAGGTATCAAGGCTTACCTTCAAGCGCCCCGACACCGAAACCTTTTCGCTCTTAAGATGCGCAATTGACGCAATAGATAAGGGTGGTGCCTTGCCTGCGGTTCTTAATGCGGCAAACGAGGTTGCGGTTGGCGCATTCCTTAATAGAAAAATAGGATTTTACGATATAACCGAGTCGGTTTGCGAGGCGTGCGAGCGCCTTACTATGGCAAAGGACGTTACAACGTTTGATTCTATTCTTGAATACGATAAGGAAGCGAGAGCGCTTACTAAATCAATTTTAAAATTATAACCTTTAGTTTTTTTGGAGATGTAATGGGAACCTTTTTGAGTATTCTTTTTTATATAGCGGTTATGGCTCTGGTATTCGGAGTTATGATTTTTATACACGAGGCGGGGCATTTTTTTACGGCAAGAGCCTGCGGTATTACCGTTAAGGAGTTTGCTATCGGAATGGGTCCTAAGCTTTTCTCGTGGACCTCAAAAAAGCACGGAACGCTTCATTCGCTAAGGCTTTTTCCAATTGGTGGATACGTTAGCATGGAGGGCGAGGACGAGGACTCGGAGGATGAAAATGCCTTTTGCAATAAGCCCGTATGGCAGAGAATGCTCGTGGTAATTGCGGGGCCGTTTATGAATATCGTTCTCGGCATTCTTCTTACTCTTATAGTGGTTCTTTCTCAGCCGCGCTTAGGCTCAACGGTTATAGCACAGTTTAATGATAATTCGATTTCAAGCGATAAGCTTGCCGTTGGAGATCAAATAGTTGAGGTAGACGGAACTCGTGTTTTCACGGGTAACGAGGTAATGTACGAGATAATGAACCAAGGCTACGAGCCTATCGACGTCGTTGTTAAGCGTGACGGAGAGAAGGTAACAGTTGAGGACGTAACCTTTGGAGTTCTTACCGAGCAGGGCGTTTCCTTTGGCCAAATGGATTTTAAGGTCGAGGCCGAGAGCAAGAGCTTTTTAAATGTAGTAAAGCAAACTGCAACCCGAAGCGTATCAACCGTAAAAATGGTATACGATTCGCTTATCGGAATGGTAACGGGACGCTTTGGCATGGATGCCGTGTCGGGACCCGTTGGAGTAGCACAAACTGTTGGAGATGCGGCAAAGACAGACTTTGTGAGCTTTCTTTATATCGGCGCAATACTGACGATAAATCTCGGAGTAATTAATTTTATTCCTTTTCCTGCGCTCGACGGCGGAAGATTTTTGCTTCTTATCGTAGAGGCAATACGCAGAAAGCCAATTGATAAAAAAATCGAAGGATATATAAACGCCGCAGGACTTATCGTTCTTTTTGGATTTATGATAATGATAACCTGCAAGGATATTTTTAATTTGTTTGGATAAATAATATGGAATATAACTGCATAAGACGAAAAACAAGAAAAATTCGTGTCGGCAATATATTCATAGGCGGAGACGCGCCAATTGCAATTCAGTCTATGACTAACACCGACACTCATAATAAAGAGGCAACTCTTGCTCAAATTCGCTCTCTTGAAGCCAAGGGATGTGATATAGTGAGAATAACCGTTCCCGACATCGAGGCGGTTGAAGCAATTCCTTATCTTAAGGCTAACGGTGTTAAAATCCCGATAGTAGCCGATATACATTTTGACTATAGAATTGCAATCAAATGCGCCGAGGCGGGAGTTGATAAAATAAGAATAAATCCCGGAAATATTGGCTCGGACGACAGAGTATTCGAGGTAGTAAGGGCTTGCAAGTCTGCGGGAATTCCTATAAGAATAGGCGTTAACAGTGGCTCGCTTGAAAAGGAGATACTTGCAAAGCACGGCGCTCCTACGGCTGAGGCTCTTTGCGAGAGCGCAATGTATCACGCATCCTTGTTAGAAAAATACGGCTTTGAGGATATTATAATTTCAATTAAGGCATCGAATCCTTACGAAATGATAAAGGCAAACCGTAGGCTTGCAGAGCTTTGCGATTACCCCTTGCATCTCGGCGTTACTGAGGCAGGAAGCAAGACTATGGGCTCTATTAAGAGTGCGGTTGGCATAGGTGCGCTTTTGTGCGACGGTATTGGAGATACCGTTCGTGTGTCGCTTACCGATAAGCCCGAGGAGGAGATTGATGCCGCTAAAAGCATTTTTAACGCTCTTGGAATCAAGGGACAAAGCGGTATGGATATCGTAAGCTGTCCCACCTGCGGAAGAACTAAAATCGAGCTTATCTCACTCGTTGCCCAGTTTGAGCGCAGAGCCAAGGAGGAGGGAATTACCTCTATGCCAATAAAGGTTGCGCTTATGGGATGCGTTGTAAACGGACCCGGAGAGGCACGTGAGGCGGATATAGGCGTTGCAGGCGGAAAGGGCGAGGCGGTTCTTATTAAAAAGGGCGTTATCGTTGAAAAAATTGCTGAGGGCGATATAGTTGAGCGTTTAATAGAAGAAATTAAAAAGCTTTAAATTAATTATAAATGAATTAAAAGACAGGAAAAAAGTAATGGCAAAAACGTTAAGAGAGCTATTAAATAAATATATTCCTAACGATGATGATGCCGCTATTTTAGATAGCGGCGTTGTTTCACGCTCGCTCGTGGATAAGGAAAAGAGATGCTTGGAGGTGCATGCGGATTTTACCGAGGTCATTCCCAAGTATAGGCTTTACGAGCTTGAGGATGCGGTTAAGGCTGCTTACGACCTTCGTATGTGCAGAATTAAGCCTCACTATCCGAGTAACAAATTCTCAATCGAGTATTTAAAGGAAATTTTGCTTGAGGCAGAGCGTGAGGGCATTGTTGCAAGAGGTTTCTTTGGAGATTATGATTATTCTGTTAGTGGAAACGTAATAATCGTAAGAATTCCGTTTACGGCTTACGGTATTGATTTGCTTGAGTCGGCAAGAACTCCATCGCTTATCGAGCAAATAATCAAGAGCGAATTTGACGTATCCTACAAGGTAATTATCGAGCAGGATGGAAGCCACGTTATGGAAATGTCGAGCGATTTTAAAAATCGACTTGAAAGCATAGATAGACAAATACATACGGCAGAGGAGCGCTATCACATTGTTTTGCGTGATGCCGAAAGCAGGGTATCGAGTGCCGCATCCGAGGAGGAGCGCTTGCCTCGACTTACCTCGGTTTACGGCGATAGCGTAATGGAAAACGGCGAGGGCACTGTTAAAATATGCTCTATGGTGTTTGATATTTCCGCTCCGCAATACGTTATAGGCGTACCCTTTAAGATAGAGCCTATGCTTATTGCCGAGGCTACACGCCCTATGAAGAATATAACACTCATCGGCGAGGTGTTTAACTATACCGAGGAGGAGGCACGCAACAATAAGGAGAAAATGAACGTTTCCTTTGGTATCTTTGACGGTCACGCATCAATGTTTGTAAGACGGTATTCAATGGATATCGACGATGCCAAGGAACTTAAAAATCTAGTTAAAAATGGTATGTGTATAGCGGTTCGAGGCTATACCAAGGGCGAGCGAAACGATGAATCCGAGATGTTTATGAACTATTCGGATATAGCGGTTATAGCTAAAAAAAGCAGAACCGATAACGCTCCGAAAAAGCGTGTAGAGCTTCATTTGCATACCACAATGTCGTCAATGGATGCTCTTATTCCGCCTGACGTTGCCGTAAAAACGGCTCAGAAATGGGGGCACAGTGCGGTTGCGATAACCGACCACGGAAACGTGCAGGGCTTCCCCGAGGCGATGCTTGCATCCGAAAAGATTGGAATGAAGGTTATTTACGGTATGGAGGCGTACTTTGTAAATAATACCGCAAGCGTTATTTACGGTAATTATCAGGGTGGCTTTGACGATGAATTTGTGGTGTTTGATATAGAAACCACGGGTCTTTCGGCAGCAAACTGTAAAATAACCGAAATTGGCGGTGTTAAAATAAAGTGCGGCGAGGTCTTGGAGCGATTTAATAGCTTTGTAAACCCCGAATGTCCTATCCCACCCGAAATAGTTGAGCTTACGGGCATAACCGACGAAATGGTTGCAGATGCGGATACCATTGATAAGGTTTTACCGAGATTTTTTGAATTTGTTGGCGATAGACTTCTTATTGCGCACAACGCAGATTTCGATACAGGATTTATTAGAGTTGCGGCTAAGAGCTTAGGACTTGAGTTTAAGAATGCGTATCTTGATACCTTAGGTCTTGCGAGAGCGCTTATTCCCACCCTTAAAAGCTATAAGCTTGATAAGCTTGCCGATTATTATAAGCTTGGCGACTTTAACCATCACAGAGCATCAGACGATGCCGAGATGCTTGCTAATATCTTCTTTAAGATGTTAGAGGATCTCCAAGGCTCTGACGTTAATAACTTTAAGGAGGTTGAAACCGAGTTCAACGGTAACGCCGACCCCCTTAAGCTAAAGCCGTACCATCAGATAATTCTCGTAAAAAATCAAGTGGGACTTAAAAATCTTTACCGCTTGATTTCCGATAGCTATCTTAAATATTACCGCAGAAATCCTCGTATACCTAAAACCGAGCTTGAGAAGTACCGCGAGGGCTTAATAATCGGCTCTGCCTGTGAGGCGGGCGAGCTTTTTGTGGCGGTTTTGGAGGGTAAATCAGAGCAGGAAATTGAGGATATCGTTAACTTTTACGATTATCTTGAAATACAGCCGATATGCAACAACAAATTCTTGCTTGACGAGGGTAAGGTTCCCGATGAGGAGGGCTTGCGTGAGTTAAACAGAAAAATCGTTGCGCTAGGCGAGAAGTACGGCAAGCCCGTTGTGGCAACCTGTGATGCACATTTTCTTAATGATGAGGACGAGCTTTACCGTAAGATACTTCTTGGCGGAAAGAAGTTTAAGGATGCCGACAGAGATATCCATTTGTATTATAGAACCACAGAGGAGATGCTTGAGGAATTCTCATACCTTGGCGAGGAAAAGGCTTACGAGGTTGTAGTTGAGAATACGAATATGATTGCCGATATGATAGAGTCGGTAAGACCTATTCCCAAGGGCTCTTATACTCCTAATATGGAGGGAGCGGAGCAGGAGCTTCAGGACCTTTGCTGGACGAGAGCACGCTCTATGTATGGCGAAAATCTTCCCGAAATAGTTGAAAAGCGACTTGATAAGGAGCTTACCTCAATTATAAAGAACGGCTTTGCGGTGCTTTATATGATTGCGCAAAAGCTTGTTTGGTATAGCGAGAGTCAGGGCTATCTCGTAGGCTCACGAGGCTCGGTTGGCTCGTCCTTCGTTGCAACGATGGCGGGTATATCCGAGGTTAACCCCTTGCCTCCGCATTACTATTGCAAGAAGTGTCAGTATTCAAATTTCTTTACCGACGGTAGCGTAGGCTCGGGCTTTGACCTTCCTGATGCATTTTGTCCAAATTGCGGAGAAAAGCTTTTGGCAGACGGACACGATATTCCCTTTGAAACCTTCCTTGGATTTTACGGCGATAAATCTCCCGATATAGACCTTAACTTCTCGGGCGACGTTCAGGGTAGAGTTCATAAATACACTGAGGACCTTTTCGGTGCGGAAAACGTGTTTAGAGCGGGTACGCTTGGTACGCTTGCCGATAAAACCGCATACGGCTACGTGGCAAAATATTTTGAGGAAAAGGGATATCGACTTGGCAGAGCCGAAATTCAACGTATAGTTGAGCATTGTATGGGTGTTAAAAAAACAACGGGTCAGCACCCGGGTGGAATTATAGTTGTACCGAGAGAATACGACGTATACGATTTTACGCCTATTCAGCACCCTGCGGAGGACCCCAATTCTGATATAGTTACAACGCACTTTGCGTTCTCTTACTTGCACGATACAATCTTGAAGCTCGACGAGCTTGGACACGATATTCCGACGAAGTATAAATGGCTTGAAACCTTCTCCAACACGAGTGTTATGGATGTTCCTATGAATGCAAAGGAGGTTTATGCGCTTTTTGAGTCAACACAACCGCTTGGTGTTGCGCCCTCAGATATAGATTCCGAGATAGGAACCTACGGACTTCCCGAGTTTGGAACGCGATTCCTGCAGCAGGTTTTGGTTGATGCAAAGCCTAAAAACTTTGCCGACCTTTTGCAGATATCTGGACTTACGCACGGAACGGGCGTGTGGCTTGGTAATGCGGACGAGCTTATTAAAAACGGAATATGCGATATTTCCAAGGTTATAGGATGTCGTGATAACATAATGAACGACCTTATAAGATACGGCCTTGAAAACGCACTTTCCTTTAAGATAATGGAATCGGTTCGTAAGGGTAAGGGACTTACTCCCGAGTGGGAGGAGGAGATGCGTAAAAACAATGTTCCTGAGTGGTATATCGACTCTTGTAAAAAGATAAAATACATGTTTCCTAAGGCGCATGCGGCGGCATACGTTATGTCGGCTATACGTCTTGGATGGTATAAGGTAAATATCCCGATAGCCTTTTACGGCGCTATGTTTACAGTAGCACCGGGTGGCTTTGATGCCGCAATCGTAGGCAAGGGCAGAGGCAACGTTGTTTCTACCATTAAGGAAATCGAAAAAATGGGTAAGGAGGCATCTCCCAAGGAAATTGCATCTATCCCCTCGCTTCAGCTTGCAAACGAATGTATGGCAAGAGGAATAAAATTCCTGCCCGTTGATATTGAAAAGTCTCATTCCTACGTATTCCAACCCGAAAACGGTCATCTTAGAATGCCGTTCTCCGCACTTGGCGGTCTTGGCGAAAACGCGGCGGCAAATATAGTTGCGGCAAGAGATGAGGAACCATTCTTCTCGGTTGAGGATCTCCAAAAGCGAGCAAAGCTTTCAAAGAGCGTAATCGAAATTCTCCGAACCCACGGAGCGCTTGATAACCTTAATGAAACAGACCAGCTTACGTTATTTTAATTAAAACTAAATAAAAGGAGTTATCCTGCGCTTAAGCCGAGGATAGCTCCTTTTTCTTTACCCTAATGCAACGTCAAGCATCATCATAAAGGAAAAGCCTATTGCAAAAAACACCGTACCAAGCGTTGAGCCCTCCTTGGAGGCTATGCTTGGCGTTAGCTCTCTTAGCACAGCAAATATCATAGCGCCTGCGGCAAACCCAAGCAATGCGGGTAAAAAGGGAAGCACGAGAGAAACGGCAATAAGAGTTATCAATGCTCCAATGGGCTCAACGATTCCGGAAAGTATACCTAACAAAAGTGCTTTTGATTTTTTATTGCCTTGACTGTATAATGGCATAGAGATTATAGCCCCCTCGGGAAGATTTTGTATTCCAATACCGATAGAAAGCGCAAACGCTGCGCTTAGCAGATGCGGGGAATTGTCCTTAAGCACTGCGGCATATAGAACCCCAACCGCCATACCCTCGGGAAGATTGTGAAGGGTTACCGACCAAAATAGCATATTCTTGCTTATAGCGTTGTTGGAGTCAACTGTGGGTATTGCTTTTTCTATAAAAAACATAAATCCTATGCCAAGCCAAAGTCCGATAAGTGCAGGCAAAAATGAAAGTCTGCCAAAGGCTTTCGAGCTTTCGTATTCCATAGCGGGGATTAGTAGGCTCCAAATTGATGCGGCTATCATAACCCCTGCGGCAAAGCCGTTTAGAATATAGCTTAAGCGCTTATTAAATTCTTTTTTTATAAATAAAACGCATAGTGCGCCAAGTGCTGTTCCTATAAAAGGAATTATAATTCCAAGAAATATTTTAAAGTACATTTCGCACCTCTAAATACAAATTTAAATGACCGTTACTCTTAGTTTATGTTGCGTCTATTATATATGTGAAAGCGCAAATATTAAATATAAATATATAATAATATTTGTAAATATATTATCAATTATGTGACTAAATCACTTGACAAAATATGCTCTGTGTGGTATTATGTTATATGTATATTTATAGTTCTTTTTAAGACGAAAAACGTAGCGGAGGTGCTTAAAAATGAAAGCTAAAAGAATTATTTCGTTTTCTTTGGTTATAGCGATTTTTTTGTCTGCTATTGTGCTTGCAACGTCCTGCACAAGTGGATATGACGATACTCAGTATGCGATAACCTCTGAAAATAATTTAACAGATGACGGCTTGGTATATAGCATATATGAAAACAATACCGTAGTTATCACGGGCAGACAGGTAGACTATAGCGAGCTTGTAATCCCCGATGAAATAAGCGGTCGCCCCGTAGTTGAGGTAGGAGAGAGTGCTTTTGCAGAGGATGAAATGCTTATCCTTCTCACTCTTGGCAAAAATGTAAAAAAGGTTGCCGATAGCGCATTTTCGGAATGTGTATATCTCGCAAGAGTTGAGGCGTCAGAAAATCTAAAAATGATTGCCTCTGGAGCATTTTACGGATGCTCAAGGCTTGCCGAGTTTATTGGAGCAACTAAGGTTGAATATATAGACGAGGTTGCATTTTATAATTGCACGTCGCTTGCGTATTTCAATTTTCCCGAAACCTTAAAAACAATAAACAACGAAGCCTTTAGCGGTTGCGAGAGCCTTACAGAGATAGTTATTCCCACAACGCTTAAAACGGTTGGTGTTGGCGCATTCTCGTATTGCTTGTCCTTAACTAAGGTTTCTATGGGCAATCTTGAAAGCGTTGCCGACAGAATGTTCTTAAACTGCGTTTCGCTTGCAAGAGTAACCGTTTCGAAGAATGCAAAGAGCATTGGCGCTCACGCATTCAGAGGCTGCTCGCTTCTTAAGGAGATAACCGTTCCCGATACGGTGAAAAGCGTTGGCGAGGCGGCTTTTGCTCAGTGTGAGCTTCTTAAAAACGTTAATTACGGAGGCTCTGAGGGAAGCTTTAATAAAATCAAATACGGTGCAGAAAACAATATTTTCTACGAAGCGAATATAGCGTATAATCAAAAAATATCTTAAGGAGGAATAAAAAATGAAAATATTTATTAAATCAATTTCATTAATTTTAGTTGCATTTATGCTTTCCTCTTTGTTGCTTTCCTGCACGGATGCCACAACAAGTGAGGTTCCTGTTGGTGGCGACGGTAAATATACGCTCCCCACAAAAACGATAACCGACGAAACTCTTTACACCGAGGGCGTATTTCAGTATGCTCTTTACGATGACGGAACGGCTATCTTAGTTGAGCATACGGGAGATGAAACCGAAATAGTAATTCCCGATATGCTTGGCGGATACAAGGTAACCACAATCGCCGCAGATGCTTTCTACGGCAATCTCGTTGCTACAAGCGTTACGATTGGTAAGTACGTTGAAATTATCGGCGCAGGCTCCTTTAACGGATGCATAAAGCTTGAAAAGATTGAGATACCCGAAAGCGTTTGTACGATTTATCCTAACGCCTTTGTAGACACGCCTTGGTATAACTCACTTACCGATGAATTCGTAATCGTTGGCGATAGCGTGCTTTTAAAGTACAATGGCGATGATACAAGCGTTGTAATTCCCGACGGCGTTAAGCATATGAGTGCGGTGTTTTATGGAAATGAAACTATAATCGACGTAACCATTCCCGATAGCGTTTATACTATCGGCACGGCAGCCTTTTCATCGTCAACACTAAGACGTGCAAGCTTGGGCAATAACGTTGTTTTTATAGACAATTCGGCGTTTGCATATTGCTATGATTTGCATTACATCAATATGCCCGAATCCTTAAAGGTAATCGAATCCTACGCATTTATGTCCTGCACCGGACTTAACTACTTAAAGATAGGTAAAAACGTTGAGGAAATTCGTGACTACGCATTTTACCGTTGCTCACAGTTTAATTACTTCTATCTTCCCAAATCGGTTAAGGTAATTGGCAATTATGCATTTGAGGATTGCAATTTCTTAACTCACGTTTATTACGAGGGAAGCGAGGAGGATTTTGCGGCTCTCGGAGTTGACGGCAAGAACTCTCGCTTAAGTGATGCAAAGAAGTTCTATAATTATGATTACGAGGGAGGAACATATGAAGCAAAGCAATAAAATCGGTGGAATTGCGCAAAAGATCGTATCAACCGTATTTTTCCTTGTTACCTTTATATGCTTACTTTATCTATATATAACGGTTAAGTATTTACCGTTTTTCTTGGCGGCAATAATTGTTATAATGCCTGTAGCGGTAAATATATTCCTACATCTTTTTGCGTGTAAAATACCTTCTAATAAGCCAACAAAAAAGGTGTTTGATGAAAGCACAAAGAAATCCAAGAGGGCTTTATCGTCCGTTGGATACGTAATAAGGCTTGCGGCATACGGTGCTTCGGCGGCGTATAATAAAGCGCACAAAATATTACAAATAGTATTTACCTTGGGAGCCTTTGCGGGATTTCAAATAGCCTTTGGAGTAATGCTTTTAAAGCTTACGTCGCTTTATAATCCGCTTAATTTCTTATATCCTATAATTTTTGCAATTCTTTTTGTGGTATCAATTATTATAGATAAGTGGATAAAGCATTCCGAGGCAATAAATGAAAGAACCGAGGCGTTCTTCCACAATTCAAGAGTGTTCTTTTATCTTACAAGACTCTCTCTTTTGCTTTTGATATTTACAACAACCGTTAAGCTTCTCGGCTTTGGCGATATACAAAAATATCTCTACTATGCGTTAATAGCAATATTCTATTATGCATCTGTGCTTATGCTTATATCCTTGGTTGTTTCCTTTATCAAGAGGGAAATTACCGAAAAGCCGAAGATAATTATTCCGTTGCCCTTTGCGGGTAAGGATAAAAACGATCTTAGCGTGCTTTCATTCCTTGAGAATAACACGGGAATTACCATGCGTGGATTGTGGAGCATGAAGCTTATAAAGCAGATAGTACCGTACACTGTAATTGCGGTTGCGGCTCTCTTCTGGGTATCAACGGGTATAGTTCAGGTTGAATCCTATCAAGAGGCAACTGTTTACAGAATGGGAGTTCTCCAAGAAGAAACCCTAAAGCCAGGACTCCATTTGGTTTTGCCTGCACCCTTTGATAAGGTAGAGTATTATGATACTCAAAAGGTAAATAAGGTATCTATCGGTTACGTTGCAAAGGAGGATACCGACAATCTTTGGACGGGTACTCACGGAAGCAGCGAGCATAAGCTTCTTTTGGGCGATGGAAACGAGCTTGTTTCTATCAACCTAAAAATCGAATATAAGATTAAGGACCTAAAAACCTACGTTACGACAAGCTCTGCACCTGCATCGGTTTTGGAGGCGCACGCATATGATTTGATAACTCAAAGAGTAATCGTTACCGACCTTGAAAGTCTGCTTGCGGTCGATAGAGGCGCTTTTACCTCCAACTTTAAAAAGGACCTTGAGGCAGGCATGGCGGATCACGATATAGGTATTGAGATAGTAAGCGTTGTAATGGAAAGTATCCATCCCCCGCTTGAAATAGCGTCGATATATCAAGGCGTTATCGGTGCTGAGATACAGGCAGAGGAGATAGTTAGAAAGGCAGAGAATGCGGCAACTGTTACTATTACGAAGGCGCAGTCTACAAAGGAAACCACAATAAACAAGGCAACCGCCGAAAACTATACTAAGGTTGCAGGCGCTACCTCAAGCGTTTCCGAATTTATGGCAAGCGTTGAGGCAAACAATGCCAATAAGGATTCCTATCAATACTACAAATATCTCAATGCGCTTTCTCAAGCGTACGGAAAATCTAATCTTATACTTGTAGGCGACGGTGTCGATACCTCAAAAATCTATTTCGGCAATATTTCAAACGGTGCCGTAATAGGCGGAGCGAATAGCAATTCGCAAGCGACTGCTAACACCGAGTCTGCAAGCTAAGGAGGCGTGAAAATGAAAAAGGATAAAAATATAAATATAAACGCCGATAGCAAGGCTACCGCAAAGGAAGCAAAAAAGCTTGCTAAGGCAGAAAAGAAGGCGGCAAGGGCAGAAAAAGAGTCTGGCGTTCCGTTTCTAATTTTAAAAATAGTTATTGCGCTCGTTTTGGTAGTGGTTATCGCTTACTTTGGCTTTGCGTGCGTTGTAAGAGAAGGTAATGCGGCAATAATTTTGCGATTTGGCGCTCCAAGACAGACGGTTACCGAGGCAGGACTTTATTTTAAGCTTCCTTGGCCCTTCGAAACCGTGGTTAACTATGACAACCGCGAGCAATATCTTGAGTCTAATAACCTTGAAACCACTACTATGGATAAGAAGAATATTATTCTTAAATCCTATGCTATTTGGCAGATAGACGATCCGTTATCCTACCACAATAGCGTTGGTAGCAACGGTACGGTTGATTCCTATATTAAGAATCAAATATTCAGCGCTACCAATAGCGTAATGGGTACATATAATCTTTCGGATCTTATTTCCTCAAGCAACGAAAATCTTAAAACCGAGGAAATTCAAAGAAAGATATTTGAGCTTGTAAAGGAAAATTGCGAGTTAAACTACGGAATAAAGATACTTGACGTAAGCATCTTGCGTGTGTCCTATCCCGAAACCAACCTTCAGTCGATATTTGCAAACATTAGCGCTGAGCGTCAGGGAGTTATTGATGCTATCTTGGCGGATGCAAACGCTAAGGCGAGCAATATTACCTCCTCCGCAGATGCAGAGGCATCAAAGATAATTGCCGAGGGCGAGAATAAGGCGGCAGAGATTCGTGCTCAAACCGAAAAGGAGGTTGCCGAGATATACGCTAAGGCGCAGGCGGCAAACATTGAGCTATTTAAGTTCCTTAAGGAATTGGATACCATTGTTAATTCGGTTAACTCAAACTCTGTTTTGATAGTAGACTCAAATGCATATCCCTTTAATATTTTACTTGAATACAGTAAAACCGTTGACGAAAGCACCGAGGTAGTTGAGGATCTTGAATATCTCCTTGCTAATCTTCCTGAAAAGGATCGTGAGGCGCTTGTTAGCGCAATAGCGGAGCTTTTAGAGGCATCCGCTAACACTGAAACACCCGATGATTCTCAATTGGGCGCGGAGGTAAAATAAATGAAAAAGAAGAATGCAGTATTTGAGGATATTATAACAACGGTGTCACGGTATTTCGTGGTGCTTGTTGTAATTGTCATCGTATGCATTGGTCTTTCGGGTATAAAATTTGTAAAAAGTGGCGAGGTAGCCATAGTTCTTCGCTTTGGTAAACTCGTAGGGGAAACTCCCGAGGAGCAGATACACGAGCCGGGTATACTTTTTGCATTCCCTTATATAATTGATGAGGTTGTTACAGTTCAAACCGGAAGCGTTATGGAGCGAACCGTTACGACACATTATACCGAGGGTTCAATGACAACGATAAACAACAACGGATACGTTGTTACCGGCGATAATAATATCGCACTTATGAAGGTATCCGTTAAATACACTATTACCGATCCCGTAAGCTATGCGCTTCACATTAAGGACGTTGATAAGATAATCGATGCTTGCGTTAGCAACGCTATGCTTGAAAGAGCAGCTTGCACCGATTTTGATTCGATACTTACCTCTGGTAAGGAAAAATATAGCCTTCAGGTTAGAAACGTTGCTCAGCAAAGCCTTGATAATAATTCGGTTGGCGTAACGCTTAGCACGGTTGAGCTTACCAACGTAGCGCCTCCCGATGAGGTAAAGCAGGTATACGATTCCGTTAATGCGGCAACCGTTGATGCTGAGAAGGCTTTAAAGGAAGCAAACCAGTATAAGGAGCAAACCTTAATTGAGGCAAGCGCATCTGCGGAGAAGCTTATTTCTGCGGCAAACACAACCTATTCTCAAAAGACCTCTGCGGCAAATGCAGATCTTTCAGAATTTTGGGGTACTCTTGAGGAGTATGAGCGCTCTGCCGAGTCAAGAGAGGTAGTGCGTGCTCGTATTAAGAGTGACAAGCTTTCTCAGGCGATATCTAAAATCGGAAAGGTAATAGCGGTAAAGGATGGCGATAGCCATATATTTATCAACTAAGGAGGCTATTTATGGAAAATTTAGATAATATAGCAAAAAATAGCCTTGAAGCATTATCAAAGGATAATCTTACCGAAAAAGGAAAAAGAAAACTGAAGCGTGAGATATTTAGCGGAGCGATAGCGCTTGTTTGCTTGCTTGCGGGACTTCTCGTAAGCTGGATATTTCCGCAAAAAACAACTATCCCCGCATTGTTTTATACGGTTGGATTTTTGATAGAGGGTATACCCGTTATGTTCGTTGCGCTCAAGGGAGTATTTACAAAGAACCTTGAAAACGCAATGGAGATGCTTGTTGCAATAGCGATAATTGCCTGCTATTTTTCGGGAAGCCTTATATTATCGGTTCTCGTTCCTCTTATTTTAAACATCGCTCACATTCTTGAGGAGCGAAGCATAATGGGCGGTAGAGATGTTATCGACGGCTTGCGCCGTATGCAGCAGAACACCGCAATTCTGCTTGACGGCGACGAGGAAAAAAGCGTTGATGCAAAATCCTTAAGGGTTGGTCAGCGTATTCTCGTTAAGCCGGGTGCGGGCATACCGATTGACGGCGTGGTTATTAGCGGCGAAACGAATATTGACCAAAAGTCCTTAACGGGTGAGCCTCAGCCCGCTCACGCAACCGTTGGCGACACCGTTTATGCGGGCACAGTTAACATCGACGGCAGAATCGTGGTTGAGGTAAAAAAAGAATACGTTGATACATCCTTTTCTAATATTCTTGCCTTGCTTGAAAAATCCGAGAATATATCTATTCCCGAAACGAGAAT
This sequence comes from Eubacteriales bacterium, assembly GCA_045634485.1. GTDB lineage: Bacteria > Bacillota > Clostridia > Oscillospirales > CAG-272 > HGM12713. The sequence continues at coordinate 17,518 of JAZRAJ010000039.1, forward strand.
AATCGATAGATTTATGAAGTATTATATTCCGTTCGTTTTGGCGATAGCGGCAGGAGTTGCTCTCGTAACCTCAGATATAACGAAGGCGATTGCTATTCTCGTTGTATCCTGTCCCTGCGGTCAGATGCTCGTAAGCTCTGCTCCTATGATAGCGGCGCTTTCTGCGGCAACTAAGCGAGGAATACTTATTAAAAACTCAAAATTCATTGAGGAGCTTACCGATATCGACGTTGTTGTGTTTGATAAAACGGGTACCGTTACGGTTGGAGATCTTTCGCTTACTGATGCGGTTGCAATCAACGGCGCAAGCCGTGAGGAGCTTATGAGTGCGGCGGCAAACGTTGCATCTGCATCCGCTCACCCGATTTCAAGAGCATTGATGGCTTCAATTGGCGACGTTGCATACGCCAAGGATTATAAGGTTATCGAGATATCGGGTAAGGGTATGGACGGTACATCTGCCGACGGCAAGCATAACGTTAAATTCGGTAACGCCGATTGGATTAGATCCTTTGGCGTTGAGGTAAACGAGGATTCGAGTGTTATCGGCTCTGTAAGCTACGTTCTTTGCGACGGTAAGCTGCTTGGCTATCTTTGCTTTAACGATACGGCAAGAAAGGAAGCCAAGGAGGGAATTGATACTCTTAAGTCTATGGGAATTGAGAAAACCGTTATGCTTACGGGCGACCGTAAGGAGGCTGCAGAGAAGATTTGCACCGAAATTGGGATTGATACTCTTGAGGCTCAGCTTCTTCCAGAGGATAAGCTTGCATCTCTTAAGGCTCTTAAAGCCGATAATTACGTGCTTGCAGTTGGCGATGGTATAAACGATGCGCTTGCTCTTAAGGAGGCTCACGTTGGTATTGCAATGGGTGCTATGGGCTCGGAGCTTGCTATTCAGTCTGCGGATATCGCACTTATGAATAACAATCTCTTAAACATTCCTTTCTCCATTCGTCTAGCAAGAACAACCAAAAAGGTTATTTATCAAAACCTTGCGCTTTCAATAGGAATCAGTGCGCTAATGATAGGACTTTCCGCCTTTGGCGTTATAAGTCCTCTTGCGGGCTCAATCCTACATAACGTAGGTGCCTTCGCGGTTCTTATTAATAGCTCGAGGATACTTAAAACCCAATAAACAAAACAGGCGGTTTGCTTATGCGGATCGCCTGTTTTATATAAAAATATTTATCAAAAATCTTTTTTGCAGATAAATCATATAATATTTATTGACATAAGATATAAAATGTGCTAAACTTTTTATAGAAAATATTTGGAGATATGCTTATGAACAATTGCTTACAAAAACGAACCTGGATGGAAATCGACCTTGATATGGTCGAGCATAATTATAGAACTATAAGAAATCACGTTCCAAGCACAGCAGGCGTCTGTTGTACGATAAAAGCAGATGCTTATGGACACGGAGCTGTTAGAATAGGAAAATTGCTTGACGAGCTTGGGGGTGCTTTTTTTGCGGTTTCAAATGCGGAGGAGGCTATTCAGCTCCGTAGGTCGGGTATAGAAAAGCCAATTATGGTGCTTGGATATTCTCCCTTGGAAATCACGGAATTGCTTGCGGAATACAAAATTTCTCAATGCGTTCACTCCTATGAGTACGGCAAGGCTCTTATTGATGATGCTAAAAAGAAGGGTATAAGAGTCGCAATTCATATTAAAATTGATACGGGAATGGGAAGAATAGGCTTTCCCTTTAGAGGCTTTGATGAGGATGCAAGACTTGACGAAATCGTGGAGCTTTGCAAGGAGGATGCCTTTATTACTGAGGGCATTTTTACTCATTTTCCGATTTCCGACGACCAAAAATTAGGCGAGGAGTTTACCCGAAATCAGTACGATAAATTTATAAGCGTAATAGAAAGACTTGAAGAAAGGGGAATTGCCTTTCCCATCAAGCATTGCGCAAATTCTGCAGGACTCGTTGATTATCCAGAATATAGCCTTGATATGGTTCGTGCGGGAGTTTTGTTCTTCGGTATAATTCCTTCACAGGAGATGAAAAATCCCAACTTTGACCTAAAGCATACCTTTGCATGGAAAACCGTGGTATCGCATATTAAGAGCGTTAGAGCGGGCGAAAGCATTGGCTATAGTCGCACGTATATTGCCGATAAGGATATGACGGTTGCAACCTTGCCCATAGGATATGCCGACGGCTTTAGCCGCTCAAACGGCGCTAAGGGCTTTAAGATATACGTTAAGGGGATTCCGTGTGCTATCGTTGGCAGAGTTTGTATGGATCAAATAATGATAGACGTAAGCGAGATTGATTCGCTTTGCGTTGGCGATGAGATAACTATTTTCGGCAACGGAAGCCCTGTTTCGGTGTACGATTACAGTGAGCTTCATTCCACTATACCTCACGAGGTAATGTGCAATATAGGTATGAGAGTTCCAAGAGTATATTACCGTCACGGAAAAATAGAATCTCTATGCGACCATATTTGCTGAAATATATTTTTGAAAGGTTATAACAAATGAGTGTTAAGGGAATAAACGATATAAAAAATCTTCTTTCGTCAAATTCTTACCCCGGCAGAGGAATTATTATAGGTAAGAGCGCAGACGGAAAAAACGCAATGATAGCCTATTTTATAATGGGACGCAGCTCAAATAGCCGTAATCGAGTTTTTGAGCGCTTTGACGGCGGAATGAGAACGAAGGCGTTTGATGAATCAAAGCTTGAGGATCCAAGCCTTATAATTTACAATCCATTTCGTGAAAGAGAAAATATTGATATAGTAACAAACGGCGACCAAACCGACACGATATATAATGCTCTTGAGGCGGGAAAAAGCTTTGAGGATGCGCTTATGACACGTGAATTTGAGCCCGATGCTCCAAACTATACTCCAAGAATTTCGGGTATTTTGTACTATGGGGATAATGACTTTAATTATTCGCTTTCTATTTTAAAGAGTGCCGACGGTGACCCATCGGCTTGCGACCGTTATTTTTACAGATACACCCCTCGTGCGGGTATAGGTCATTTTATACATACCTACGAGTGTGACGGCAATCCTATTCCGTCATTCTACGGCGAGCCCGAGGTGGTTACGCTTCCAAACACCGCAGAGGAGCTTGCAGAGGCTGTTTGGAGTAGTTTAAACGAGGATAATAAGGTTTCCTTGTTCGTTCGCACGGTTTCGTTAGTTGATTTAAAGACTTCAGAATTTATAATAAATAAAAACGCTTGAGGTAGTAAATGAAAGAATTTGAACTTAAATATGGATGTAATCCCAATCAAAAGCCCGCAAAAATATTTATGCACGACGGAAGCGGACTTCCTATAGAAATACTTTGCGGTCGCCCGGGATATATAAATTTTCTTGACGCATTTAATAGCTGGCAGCTTGTTAAGGAGCTTAAGGCGGCAACGGGTATGCCTTGCGCAACCTCCTTTAAGCACGTTAGCCCTACCTCGGCGGCGGTTGGACTTCCGCTTTCGGATAAGCTTAAAAGGGCTTGCTTTGTTGATGATATCGAGGGGCTTGACGATTCTCCCTTGGCGTGCGCATACGCAAGAGCAAGAGGCACGGATAGAATGTCCTCATTTGGAGATTGGATAGCGCTTAGCGACGTTTGCGATGCAACTACGGCAAAGCTTATTAAAAGGGAGGTTTCCGACGGAATTATTGCTCCCGGTTACACCGACGAGGCTCTCGAAATTCTTGCCTCAAAGCGCAAGGGAAATTACAATATCGTTAAAATAGATCCTAACTTCGTTCCCGATTCCGTTGAGCGTAAGCAGGTATACGGAATCACCTTTGAGCAGGGAAGAAATAATTTTGAGATAAACCCTGAGCTTCTCTCAAATATAGTAACCGACAAAAAGGAGCTTCCTAAGGAGGCAATACGCGATCTTATGATTGCGCTTATTACTCTTAAATATACTCAGTCAAACTCGGTTTGCTACGTAGCCGATGGACAAGCAATTGGCGTAGGCGCAGGTCAGCAATCAAGAATTCACTGTACTCGACTTGCAGGTAATAAAGCCGATATATGGCATCTTCGTCAGCATGATAAGGTGCTAAATCTTCCTTTCTTGCCCACGCTTGGCAGACCCGACAGGGATAATACTATAGACGTTTACATTTCCAACCAGAGCGAGGATGTTTTGGCGGACGGTAATTGGCAGAAATATTTTACCGAGCAGCCCGAGCCGCTTACCGCTGAGGAGAAAAAGGCTTATCTTTTGAGCATAAGCGGAGTTTCTGTTGGAAGTGATGCATTCTTCCCATTTAGTGATAATATAGACCGTGCATATAGGAGCGGTGTATCCTATATAGCCGAGCCCGGTGGCTCGATTAGAGATGATGTTGTTATCGAGGCGTGCAATAATTACGGCATAACAATGTGCTTTACAGGTATGCGACTTTTCCATCATTGATGTGACGGACAAGATTGAGATTTTGTAGGAGATCAATATGCATTGGTGGAACATATTAGTTATAATAAAAGGCGGTTGCTTGATGCAATCGCCTTTAATCATCCCTGTTTTATTAAATTTGCAAAAAAATAGACGTACACCCAAGTGTACGTCTATTTTTTGGTGCGAGAAACGGGACTTGGTCTCGTCGCTACGACGCAAAGCCGAGTATTGATTTCGGCTTTGCTACGCGACTCGGTCTTCCGCGGCTCTGACAACACACTGTGTTGTCATTCACTACCGCTCCCCTTCAAGTCCCGTACAATTAAATTCGCAAAAAAATAGACGCACACCCAAGTGTACGTCTATTTTTTGGTGCGAGAAACGGGACTTGAACCCGTACGGTGTAACCACACGCCCCTCAAACGTGCGCGTCTGCCAGTTCCGCCACTCTCGCATATAGGTCGCTTACGCAACATACAATATTATACTACAAAATTTTAAAATGTCAATAGGTTTTTGAAAAGTTTTTTAATATATTAGCAGAATTTTTTTATTTGCATATTATGTTAAGGAAGAGCCACGCTCTAAAACTTTTAGGAGGAGTAATTATGCAAGATAATAGATTTCCGTGCGGCATCTCCGACAAGGGTAAATCCGAGCACGTATGTATCGAGGCAAACAGAATACTTGATTCCTGCCGAGATCGAGATTGCTTTGAGGACGTTAAGGTAATTCTTACCGATTTTGGAAGCGAGATAATAGAGCATACAACTGCGGTCCGCGCTAAAAATGCCTGCATCAGCTCTACTTATATCGGGATAGACCCTGTAAGATTCAACAAGGGCTTTTATGCGGTGACTATTAAGTTTTACGTTAAAATAACCTTTGAAGCCTGCCTTTGCGGTGGAAGAAGTCAAGAATTTGAGGGCATTGCGGTGCTTGAAAAGAAGGTTGTTCTTTTTGGTGGCGAAAGCTCTGTTAGCACCTTTAAGAGCGGAGCATCGTCCTCCGATTATTGCAAGATCCCCGAGCCCTGCTGCGTAAGTAAAAACACACCTACTGCGATAGTTGACGTAGTTGACCCTATTATTCTTAATAGCAGAGTAAAGGAAAAGGAAGAAAAGTGCGGATGTTGCTGCTGTTGCTCCTGCGACGAAATTCCCGACTCGGTTTGCGAGGGACTTAGCGGACATCTTACCGACGGTAACGGAAGATATCTTGCCGTTTCCTTAGGTATATTCTCGGTTGTAAGAATCGTTCGTCCTGCACAGTATTTGATTTCCGCAACCGAATACAGTGTTCCCGATAAGGTATGTGCATCTTCACAGGAGGATAATCCTTGCGCAATATTTAAGTCAATGGCATTTCCAACCTCGGAGTTTTCCTCGAGTGATTACGTTCCGCAAAGGCTTGACGGTAGCGGAAAGTGCCACTGTTAATGCTTTAATCAATGGGGCTATCTCGGTAGCCCCTAAATTCTTGCAAAAAATATATAATATTTAAACTAAAATTAGAATAAAATTAAAAAATAATGTTGAAAAATCTTTTAAAATGTTATATAATATAGGGGTAGTTTTTTATATCTAATAGGAGAATTAAAATGAATTATCTTGACAAATACAACAGTTGGTGCAATAGCGATGGACTTGACGCCGCAGACAAGGCGGATCTTCTTTCTATCGCAAGCGACAATAAGGAGATTCAAGAAAGATTTTTGTATGATCTTGAATTTGGCACAGGCGGTCTTCGCGGTGTTATCGGTATTGGTACCAACAGAATAAATAAATATATCGTTAGAAAGACCACTCAGGGCTTTGCTAACTACATTAAGTCCTTTGGCGAGGAGGCTTGCAAGAGAGGCGTTGTTATCGCTCACGATAACCGTCGCTTTAGTGTAAGCTTTTGTCTTGAAACCGCAGGCGTTCTTGCTGCAAACGGTATTCAAGCATATATCTTTGATTCCTTGCGTCCCACACCCGAGCTTTCCTTTGCCGTTCGTGAGCTTTCGGCTTTTGGTGGCGTAGTTATAACTGCCTCGCACAATCCTCCCGAGTATAACGGATACAAGCTTTACGACGAGAGAGGATGCCAGCTTGTTGGCGAGTCTAACGACAGAGTTGTAGAGGAGGTTAACAAGATTACCGACGCTCTCTCGGTTAAGGCTCTTACCAAGGATGAGGCAGGAGATCTTATTAAGGTTCTCGATTCCTCTATGGACGAAACCTATTATAGCAGAGTAATGAGCATTTCGGTTACTCCCGATGTTAAAAAGGATATTAAGATAGTATATTCTCCTCAGCACGGAACGGGTAACGTACCTGTTAGAGAGGTGCTTTCACGCCTTGGATATAACGTAATTCCCGTTCTTGAGCAGTGCGACCCCGATACCGAGTTTAGTAACACCAAAAACCCCAACCCTGAAACCGCAGAGGCGTACTCGCTTGCATTTGACTATGCAAAGAAATACGATGCGGATATCATAATTACAACCGACCCCGACTGTGACCGTCTTGGCGTTGCCGTTAAGAAGGGTAATGAATACGTTAGAATGACGGGTAACCAATCTGCGGCGGTGTTGATAAAGTACATTCTTTCTCGCCGTCAGGAAAACGGAACTCTTCCTAAGAACGGTGTAATGTTTAACACCATCGTTACCTCGGACCTTGGCGACAGAGTTTGCGCAGAGTACGGAGTTAAGACCGAAAAGACACTTACAGGATTTAAGTTTATCGGTAACAAGATATATAATCACGAGCTTCTTAAGGATGCCGAATTCGTATTCGGATACGAGGAAAGCTACGGATGCCTTATAGCAGACTTTGTTCGCGATAAGGATGCCGTTCAGGCTTCCTTGATGCTTTGTGAGGCGGCGGCTTACTATCACGAGCAATCCAAGTCCTTACTTGACGTTCTTGAGGAAATCTACGCAAAGCACGGCTTCTACCTTGATGCGCTTGATAACTTTGTGTTCAAGGGTGTTGACGGTCCCGAAAAGATTTCTCAGCTTGTAAACGGACTTAGAAGCAATCCTCCCAAGAGCGCAGGCGACGTTGCGGTTGTTGAAATGGAGGATTACAAATCTGAAAAGATGCTTTCTCTTGGTTTTCCAAGCTCAAACGTTCTCCGCTTTATTCTTGCGGACGGTAGCTGGGTTGCGGTTCGTCCCAGCGGAACCGAGCCTAAGTGTAAGTTCTATTTCTCGGTAAGAGCAAAGGATCTTGCAGAGGCAGAGGGCAAGCTTAAGGTTATGAAGGCAACCTTTGAAAGAGCATAAAAAAGCATAAAAATACTTAAAATTATTATATGACAAGGGTCGCAAGCACGGCTTTTGTCATATAATCATCTAATCATTAAAGCGGAAGGGAGAATGATATGGACGAGAAGAAGAAAATTAAATATCTTTCAAGAATTCATTCTCCGAATGATGTTAAAGCGATTCCCAAGGAAGAGATGGATGCGCTTGCATCCGAGATAAGAGATGAGCTTGTTAGAATAGTATCTCAAAACGGCGGACATCTTGCATCCAATCTTGGTGTTGTCGAGTTAACGCTTGCCATCCACCGTGTGTTCGACACTCCCAAGGATCACGTTATCTTTGACGTGGGGCATCAAAGCTACATTCATAAAATGCTAACCGGCAGATACGAGCGTATGGAAAGCATACGCAAGGCGGGCGGAATTAGCGGATTTCCTAAGATAAGCGAGAGCGAGCATGATGCGTTTGGCGCAGGCCATAGCTCAACCTCGTTTTCGGCGGCGCTTGGATTTGCAACCGCGGACAAGCTTTGCGGCTCGGATGCATATACCGTTGCAATTTTTGGCGACGGAGCGTATACCGGAGGAATGATTCACGAGGCGCTTAACAATTGCCAAAAGGACCTTAAATTGATAATCATTCTCAATGAAAATGAAATGTCGATATCCAAAAATATAGGTCGCTTTGCCACAAATCTTTCAAGGATTCGCGCAAGCTCGGGATATATGAAAACAAAGAGAGCAACGGGCACATTTTTAAATAAGATTCCGCTTATCGGTAAGCCGATATTTAAGGGTATTCGTAAACTGAAAATGCTTATCAAAAACTCCTTTTACGATTCTAATTATTTTGAAAGCATGGGGCTTACCTATTTAGGTCCTATTGACGGAAATAATTATACCGCAGTGGAAAAGATATTGCGTGATGCAAGACGCTTAAACGAGAGCGTTATAATTCACGTTAAAACCAAAAAGGGCAAGGGATACGCCCCTGCGGAAAACGAGCCCTCAAAATATCACGGAATGCCACCCTCCGATGCCGCTAACGATAAAATCAGCTTTTCCGAGGTTATGGGCGAGCATCTTGTTGCTTTAGCAAATGAAAATGATAAGATATGCGCTATCACGGCGGCAATGAGCGACGGTACGGGCTTAAATTCCTTTAAGGCAAAGCATCCAAATCGATTTTTTGACGTGGGTATTGCCGAGGAGCATGCGCTTACCTTTGCGGCGGGACTTGCGGCTAACGGAATGCGTCCCTGTGCGGCTATATATTCAACCTTTTTACAAAGAGCGTATGATAATATAATCCACGATGTTGCTCTGCAAAATCTTCCCGTGCTTATGCTAATTGACAGAGCGGGACTTAATTTAAAGGACGGAGCAACGCACCACGGAATTTTTGACGTAGCCTTTCTCTCACACATTCCTAACATTCGAATATACACGCCTATTTCAAACGATGGCTTGCGTGCCTCAATGGAGGAGGCATTGTCGCTCAACTGTCCTTGCGCTATAAGATATCCAAGCGGTGTTGAAAACGTAAAAGCTGTCGAAAGATTTTATGGCAATCAAGGCTTTAAGGATATTTCATTAAAGACCGATTTTTCGTTAGATGAAAAGGACAAGCTTGATGCAATAATCGTTACCTACGGTAGAATTTCTGACGAAGCTATAAAGGTGGCGGATGAATTAAAATCCGAGCTGCGTGTTGGTATCATTCTTTTAGAGGTGTTAAAGCCCTATAATGATATTGCTCAAAAAATTGTAGCCCTTATTGGCTCAAGCGTCAAGGGCATCCTCTTTTATGAGGAGGAGATAAAGATTGGCGGTATGGGAATGAACCTTTCCGCAATTTTGTCCGACGAGCTTAAGATGCGTAATATCAATTATAGCGTTTTGGCGCTTGACGATAGTTTTGCCGCAACCTCAACAGAGGGGCAAAACGCATACCAAATGGCGGGCGTTGATTGCGAGTCTGCAAAAAATGAAATTCGCCGTATTATGAATAAGCATTATGAATAATGTGTAAATAATAGGCACTTTCCCTTGACTTAAATGTTATTTTATGGTAACATAACTACACTATATTGAATTTATTTTTTGAAAGGATTTAAAAATGGACGACGGCGATAGTACGGAAAATTACTTCTTTTTTCGTAATACTGTAACTGTTTTTGAGTTTTATTTAATGATGTAAATATATAGCATGGCCTAAACGACGATATTTCGGGTAGGCTATGCTTTTTTGCGTTGTTTTAAATTTATAACGGTTCAGTAAAAAATAAAGGAGTAAAAATGCAATACATTATACCAATTATAATACAGATAATTTTAATAAGTGCAAACGCTATTTTTGCGGCGGCGGAGATAGCGGTTATATCAGTAAATTCTGCAAAGCTTGAAAAAATGGCGGAGGATGGAAGTAAAAAGGCTAAAAAGCTTTTAAGGCTTACCAAAAATTCATCTAAGTTTTTGTCAACCATACAGGTTGCAATAACCTTTGCCGCTCTCTTAGGCTCTGCTTTTGCGGCGGATAGCTTTGCCGAGCCGTTGAGTGCTTGGTTTAACTCGCTTTCGTTTATTACAAGCGCAGGGCTTATTATCCCCGAGAGCGTTTTCGTTATATTCGTAACCATCATTCTTTCGTTTTTTAGCATCGTTTTTGGCGAGCTTGTTCCTAAGCGAATTGCAATGAAGCACGCAGAAAAGGTTGCCTTCGGTCTTTCGGGGCTTTTGCGCTTCGTGTCAATAATATTTGCGCCATTCGTTTGGATATTAACGAAATCAACCAATTTAATATTGCGTATGATTGGCATCAAGCCCGATGACGAGGGCGAGGCCGCAAGCGAGGAGGAGCTTCGCATTATGCTTGACACAAGCAGTGAGCATGGCGAGATAGACACTCTTGAAAATGAAATGATTCAAAATATTTTTGAGTTTGACGATATCTCAATCTCCGAGGTTTGCACGCACCGCAAAAAGGTGGCGTTCCTTCGCCGTGACGATAATATCGACGAATGGAAAAAGACTATTGCAAAAACCAGACACGGATATTATCCTATCTGCGGAGATACCGTAGACGACATTATCGGCATACTTAGCATTAAAAAGTTCTTTAGATTTGAGTGCAAAAATATAGCAATGGCTATGAGATTGGCAACCGAAAAGCCTTATTTCGTGCCCGAGAATACCAAAGCCGACGTTTTGTTTAGCAATATGAAGCAAACTAAAAACTATTTTGCCATTGTGGTTGACGAATACGGAGGAACCTTGGGAGTTATAACAATTCACGATCTTTTAGAGCTTCTCGTTGGCGATATGGATGAAAAGGAAGATACCGTGGTTGTTGAAATAGCCCCGATTGAGGATGATAAGTGGAGAATTTTGGGTATATCTCCTATTCAAGAGGTGGAGGAAATTCTTGATATTAAAATCGAAGCCGAGGATTGCGACACCTTTGGAGGTTATATCTTAAGCCTTCTTGGCGAGATACCCGACGATGGAGCAACGCTCGACCTTGAAACAGACAGTCTTTTCGTTCATATTGAATCTGTTCAAGACCATACTATACATTCAACCGTTGTTACCAAAAAGCAGATTGTTGAAGTGGATAGCGACGAGGACGATGATTAACATAAAAAAAGAGTGCGCTAGCACTCTTTTTTTATGCCTTAATAAAGTTTATTACAGAACGCCTGATTTGTTTTATAGAAATTGATTTTGTAATTATCAACGTTAAAAAATATATAACGGCTACCATAATTATGTGAAGAAATATTTCGATTTTATTTTGAGCAAACGAATTGATTTTAAATAATATAAATCTCGTTGCGGCAGTTGAAGCAATTATCGCTAATATTGGCTTAAACACCCATTCGAATACTTTGAATTTGATTTTTGTAACGCACAAAAGCTTAGTAATGCTAAGAGTTGCGTTGATTATCTCGGTAAAATAAACTGTAACGATATAACCCATAATTCCGTATCTTGGCAAAAGAATCCACACCAAGATAACGGAAAATAAAGCGTCTACGATGTTTATTACCATACAGTAAAATTGATGTCCGAGCCCCTTTAGAATAGAGTCAACTGATGTGTCAAGATACATAATCGGCACAAGCGGAGCAACGAAAATAAAATACTTAACCGTGTCGACCTCGCTATAAAGAACACTTCCAAGCTCGTTTGCAAGGCAAGCAAAAATTCCCGCAACGCCAATAGAATATATAAGAACTGTTTTTAATACCTTACTTATTATACGCTCAATTCGCTCAACGTCGCCACTTGCCTCCGACTCAGATATTTCGGGCACAAGCAATCCCGCAAAGGAGGATGATATTGCCGACGGAAACAAAACGAGCGGAAAAACTATACTGTGAACTGTTCCGTATGCCGCAAGTGAGGCATCTCTGCCCGAGCCGCTTTTTTGTAGTCCCCAAGGAATAAGCAGATGCTCAACTGTAACGAGCGCAGAGCGAACGTATGCGCTAAAGGCTACGGGCAGGGTAAAGGGAATAAGCTTTTTTACAAGCGAATGCTCGGAAGCTCCCACACTCTTTTGCTTTTTTATATCTATCAAATAAGATAAAAAATGAATAATAAAGGAAGCAAATTCAGCAATCGAGCCACCCCAAATAATCGCAAGACAAGCACTCTCTACATCACTTGCAACCGTTGCGCTTAAAAGATAAACGCAGGAGAAAATTTTAATTGCATTACCCAAAACCTGAACTGCCGCATTTTTATGCACCTTTCTAACCGCAATAAAATATCCGCTCATCGATGAGGATAACGCAATAGGCACTAACGTATAGGATAAAACCTTTAGAGAGCTTAAAGTTCGGGTATCCTTTAAAATACTTTCTGCTATAATCGGAGAAAGCATATACAAGCCTACTGATACCGCAAGGCTAATTAAAAAGGCAAAGGTAAGACTTTTTTTCATTATTGCTTTAACGGTTGATGCTCGACTCTTTTCCTCAAGCCCACCAAGAGCCTCGGAAACAAGCTTTGTTGTTGCAAGACTTATTCCCGATGTTGCAAGCGTCAACGCAAAGCCATAAACGCTTGAAATCAAAGTAAAAAGCCCCATAGCAACCGCGCCGATTTTATTTGTTATATAAACGTTAAAGGCTACAGAAACATAACGAATGGCAATTGATACCGCCGTCATTAGCAATCCGTTTATAAAAAAACGCTTTAATCTATCCAAGAAAAAACACTGCCTTTCAAATACTTTTTATAGCAATATATGAATAACGGCATAAAAAAAGAACGCTGCAGTTTGCAACGTTCTTTAATTTTGCTTTACTAAAAATTAAAACTTAATAATGCTTTCGTCCCACATTTCGGGTGCTTCAAAGCCCATAAGATTTACCATAGTAGCCGCTACGTTGGAAAGACCGAAGTTACCCTCGTCTGCCTTAACCGCATATGCGCCGTTAGTTACGTTATCATAGATAATGCAGGGAACGGGATTTAAGGTATGGCTTGTCTTGGACTTGAAATTGCCGTTCTTGTCAGCCTTGGGAAGACCGGTTTTCTTGTCCTTTTCATACATTTCATCAGCGTTTCCGTGGTCTGCGGTAATAAGTGCTACACCCCCAACCTTGTCAAGAGCCTTAAGGATTCTTGCGAGCTGAAGATCAAGAGCCTCCATAGAGCAACGAGTTGCAAGGAGAGAGCCTGTGTGTCCAACCATATCTCCGTTCGGGAAGTTAACACGCAAATACTTGTACTCGCCACTTTCAAGACACTCAATAAGCTTGTCTGTAATTTCTGCGCACTTCATCCAAGGTCTTTGCTCAAAGGGAACCACGTCTGAGGGGATCTCGATATATGTTTCAAGCTCCTCGGAGAACTTGCCGGAGCGGTTGCCGTTCCAGAAGTAAGTTACGTGACCGTATTTCTGTGTTTCGGAAATAGCCAACTGCTTAACTCCGCTGAGAGTGAGGTATTCGCTCATAGTGTTAGTAATTTCGGGAGGAGAAACAAGGTAACGTGAGGGGATATGAAGATCGCCGTCATACTCAAGCATACCTGCGTAAACGACCGTCGGAACACGCTTACGGTCAAATTTATCGAACGCGCCTTCGGGTGCGTCACACGCTTTGGAGATTTCAATCGAACG
>JAZRAJ010000040.1:0-5929 GCA_045634485.1 Eubacteriales bacterium
TTTCGAGCAAGCGGTACAAGAGAAAAATAAGCATCTCCCTCGGAAAGAATTTCTTCTACCTTTTTATAAGCGGCTTCTGCTTCTTCTATTCGATTTTCATAAAACAGCTCGTATCCAAGCCAAAACCACTCGTGTGCCAGAGCCTTAACAAAACCTGCTTTTTCAAGTCGTGGAATTTGTTTATCTCGAACAAAATCAATCCAAGCTCCTCCATATATCTTTGAATCCTCACGGGATACGATAAAGGTCATTACCTCCTCGTTCTTGCCCTCCATAGCGGCGTCGGCAATACGCGCAAACAAGGCATCGTTCTTTTTACCCGGCAGCCACCACCATCCACGCATCAAAACGTCGGCAAGTGCGTGTTGCTTTTCGGTACATTCGGGAAGTTCCTCGACCTCACTAAGCACCTGAGAATACACTTTTTCAAATCCACTCTTATCATTTTTAATCTGCCATAATTTTAATTCTTCAACCTTTTTCATAACACGCTGAACAAGTGTATCGTTATACTTTTCATTCATAGCGCAAAGCTCCTTTCTAATTCGCTTTCGTCCGTCGTGAAGCTGCCTTTTAACAGTTCCCTCGGAAATTCGCATACGGTCTGCAATCTCCGCAATAGAAAGATTTTCAAAATAATGCAAATGAATTATCTTTCTAACCTTTTCGGGCAACATCCCAACGCTTTCGTTTACTTCTTTTCGTTCCTCGGATAGCGCATAAATTTCTGCGGGATTTCCCGCGCCGTCACATACAATATTTAAATTATCTACCACGTCAAGAGGAAGAAAGCTACGGTATCGGCTTATCATATTCAAGGAGCAATTCTTGGCTATACGACACACCCAAGAAGCGTATTTTTTAGGCTCTTGCAGGGTATTCAGCTTCATCCAAGCGGTAACAAAGGCGTCTTGCGCGGCATCCTCTGCCATAAATTGATTTTTAGTGATAGTGATTGCCGAAGCGATAACTGCCTTTTGATAGCGTACCACTAAAGCCTCGTAAGCCGATTGCTCGCCCGCAAGAGTAAGCATTACCAAGGTTTCGTCGGTTTCGTTTTGATAGTACATTATGCACTCTCCTTTCTTAAATTTTGGAAATTTCCATTTTCAAGCGCTTGTCTTATAGACACGAATCAGTTTAAAAAGGTTGTGTGATTTTAAATAATTATATCATATTTTTTTAAAATTAGTATATAATGAAAAACATTTGCCGTTATCGGCAAAATACCTCTATTTTATTCGTGAATTTCTATTGATATTTTGCCGATAATGTGTTATAATATTGTTGTAAAACATTAAAGGAGATTTTCTATGAATTATATTTCCGTTGCCGAAGCATCAAAAAAATGGAATATTTCCGAGCGGAGCGTTCGTAATTACTGTTCGGAGGGACGAGTTTCGGGGGCTACTCTCGTCGGTAAAACCTGGATGATTCCCGAAAGTACCGAAAAGCCTACTCGCAAAATTCGAAGCGACGCAGCCACCGATACCCTGCTTGATATTTTACGATGCGAAAAAAATGCTTCGTTATCAGGCGGTATTTATCATAAAATTCAAATTGAATTAACCTATAATTCAAACCACATTGAGGGCAGTCGCCTAACTCACGATCAAACAAGATATATTTTTGAAACCAATACTATCGGTATTACCGACAAAAGTGTAAACGTTGACGACATTGTTGAAACGTCAAATCACTTTCGCTGTATTGACCTTGTAATTGAAAACGCAGAAGCTACTCTTAATGAAAGCTTCATCAAGGAGCTTCATCGCATTTTAAAGAACGGTACTTCCGACAGCCGTCTGTCTTGGTTTGTTGTTGGAGGGTATAAAAAGATACCTAACGAGGTCGGAGGAAGAGATACAACGCTTCCCGAAAACGTGCAAAATGAAATGCGAGAGTTACTTTTAAGTTACAATAAAACTAAAGAAAAAACGTTTGAGGAAATTCTTGATTTTCACTACCGATTTGAACGCATTCACCCATTTCAAGACGGTAATGGACGTGTCGGGCGCTTAATACTTTTCAAAGAGTGTCTGCGCAATAATATCGTTCCGTTTATCATTGACGAGGAGCTTAAAATGTTCTACTACAGAGGTCTTTCAGAATGGTCGCGCGAACGTGGTTATCTAATAGATACTTGCCTTATGGCACAAGATAAATTCAAAAAGTATCTTGATTATTTCAAAATTTTATATTAAAAAGAGAGCGCATCACCGCTCTCTTTTTTAACGCACCTTATTATTTTTTTTAAGCTACGATACTATAATATTTAGCATGATTACATTTCAAATCTGCAATATTTTATTTATTCTTAAAATATTGGTAAAGACTGCAAGGAATCATTCCGTTGTAAAGCTTTCTTATCTTGTCGGCACATCTGCCGTAAAGCCTTTGAAAATCCTCGGCGGATGTTAAAATATATATCTGCCACGGCGCAAGGCGAGAGAAGGCACGTCCCATATCCTTGTAAAGCCACTCAACCTCACGCTGAGTCATAAGTCGCTCGCCATACGGAGGGTTGCAAACTATAGTGCCTCGTCTGTCAAGCTTCTCAATTTTGCGAGCATCTGCCTTGAAGAACTTTATTCTATCGTCAACTCCCGCACGCTCGGCGTTCTGCTTTGCAATTTCAAGCACGCTCTCGTCAATATCCGATGCGTACGCCTCAAATGTGCTATCGTAATTTATCATCGAATACGCACATTCCTTTTCTTCCTTAATAATGCTCTTATCCGAAAGAATTTCAAATTGCTCGCAAGCAAAATGGCGTGCAAGTCCGGGAGCACACTTGGTCATCATTAAAGCCGCCTCAATGGCAATAGTTCCCGAGCCGCAAAAGGGATCCCAGAGCAAAACGTCCTCACGAGGTCTTGACGTAGCCGCAACCGCCGCCGCAAGAGTTTCACGTAAAGGAGCCGCGCCTGCCTCAATTCTATATCCACGCTTATGTAACGCAACACCCGAGGTGTCTATCATAAGAGTGGCAATATTTTTCAAAATGAAAAATTCAACCTGATATTTAACTCCCTCCTCGGCAAACCAAGTGATACCGTAGTTTAAGGAAAGACGGCTTACAATAGCCTTTTTTACAATGCTTTGACAATCGGGAATTGAAAAAAGAGTGCTTTTAATAGAATGTCCCTTAACGGGAAAGGCATCGGCAGAGCCAATAAATTTCTCCCATTCAAGAGAGCGAGTACCCTCAAAAAGCTCCTCAAAGCTTTCCGCTGTAAAAGAGCCAAGCTTTATAAATACACGCTCGGCAAAGCGAAGATGCAGATTTGCACGGTAAACGGCACGCTCGTCACCAATAAAGGTAACGCGACCGTCAATCGTTTCGGTGCGCTCGTATCCTAAAGCGTCAATTTCCTCTCCAAGAAGTTTTTCAAGTCCAAAAAGGCAGGTAGCCACAAGTTCAAGCTTCATTTTAATTTAGTTCTCCATAAAATTTACTGATAATATTATAAGGCAAAAAACGTAAAAAGTCAATAGAAAAAGGGCGGTTGCAAAAACAACCACCCCGCAAAACGTTCAAACTAAATTAAAAGCCTTTTCTTAGTTAGAGCCCTTTGCCTGATTTTCGTAGCTTTCTACCATTTTCTTAACCATCTGACCGCCGATGGAGCCTGCCTGACGTGCGGTAAGGTCACCGTTGTAGCCTCCGTTATTAAGATTTACTCCTACCTCGCTTGCAGCCTGCATCTTCATCTGCTCAAGCGCCTTCTTTGCTGACTTGTTTGCCATAATTTTCTCCTTATTATCCGCCTTTGCGGATATTTTTAATAATCTATATTAAATTGAGCATCTCTGCTCTGTAAATATTATCTGCATATATTTATAGATTATTACTTGGAAATTTGTGACAAATCAATACAAAATAAAAACAAGTTATTTTTATATAAAAAGCCGATACCGTGCTATAAATTCACACGTTATCGGCTCTAATTTTATAATACTATTAAAAAGTATTACTTGATATTTGCCCCAATCTCCTTAGAGTTCTCGTCCTCAGGGATTATAGGGGAGGAAACCTCTATATCCTTGTCCTCATCAAACGCCTCTAAAATAGTCGGTAGAGGTACTCTCACTAAGTCATTATTGTGGTTATTTACAGGTTCATTAATATTATCGTCAAGCGCCATATCATCCTCGGCGTTGGAAACCTCAGGAAACGCTTGATAAAGCTTATTTTTCTGGACCGGTTTTTTGCTATTCATTTGCTCTACATTCTCCGCAGCTCTTTTTTCTTGTGAGTTTTTATTATAAGTATCAATAAACTTCTTCTCTGCTGCCTTTATACTTTGTTGATATTCTGTACTCATCTTACGCTCCGCCTGCATAGCATCACGCTGTTCGTTGCTGGGATACTTAGGCTTAATTTTCCAAATATTAAGATAATCCAAGGCTCTTCTGAAAGCGTTGTGCTTTTCATCACGCTCGAACTTATTAAGAGCATCGAGGTTTACCTTGACTTCTTGATATGAAAAGGCTATCTTACCGCCCGGAAGCATATTGGGTCGCATGATGCTTACAACACTACCTGCGCACAGAGCATCGCGAAGCACTGTTCCTTTGATAGCATTATAAGTCATTGATGCGCCACCGTTATTTATAAGCTCTTGCTGCTTTTCCTTAGCTATATCCGTAAGAGGTCTACCGTCTATAAGGAGAAGATCCGACCTAGTATCACCGTTATCTCCTTTATATCCGTCAACAGTCATATACTCGTTTACAGTGCTTCGGGAGATAGTGTAAATAGGCTCTGCAAAGGACTGCATAGCTTGCATTTCATCAAAGATATCCTCATCGTATTCATCGGGGTCTAAACGATTCGGCTTTCTTTCTACAATTCTGAATTTATCGCCAAGCAATACCTTTTTCATAACTTCAGATTCGGTAGGATCAATAATTACCTGATTGGTACCATTATCTCTTGCAACCTGCATTTTTTCGAGAAGGCTCTCACGAAATTTATAATCGGAACTATGAAGATCAGGACATACAAGGATATCAGCAAGATCGGGAAACCTTACAGCCAAAGCACTAGCAAATTTTGTGATGTATATCATATTTTTAACACCTATGCTATCAAAAGCTTGCACAGCATCCTTGTGACCAAACATAGACAAAATGTTAAACGGTACCCTTTCAACCGTTGTTCCGGGTGCCTGTTGTGCACGATATGAGCATGCAATGTTTTCGATTGCCCTCTCGTCATCCCAATCAATGTCTATGCTGGTGGCTAAATTTTCAAACATTCTTTCCATAAAGCGAGCTTTTCTTCCCTCGTCATCAGAAAGAATATATTCCTCCTCAAACTTTTTAAGCTCTGAAATATAATAAGCTTTTTTTACCTCTTCAGGCGCGTTTGCGACGCTACTGATATCAATAAACAAAGCAGCTATGGTTTGTATCTCTCTGTGATCAAAAAAGCACTTCTTCTGATAATCATACTTTACTTCCTTCTCAAAGTATTTCATAGCCGTTTTTATCTTCCAATCGGCGCGTTCAATGCCCCTCCTAAGAGCTTCTTCATTTGAAAACATTACTGTATTCGGCATAATTTTTATCTCCTTTTTTTATAAAACAAATTGATTAACAAATAATATTCTACCTCTGTCACATCATTATAGCACCCTCCGCGTTACAAAAGCGTTACAAATTTTCAAAAAAATAATTTTTTCTTGATAAATGTCAAAAAAATGTTTTTTACAGATATTTTTTGCTTTTATAAAAAGTCATAACCACCAGTCGTGCTGGTGGCTTGCACAAGCCCCCTTGGGGCAACTATCCTTTAGCCTCCCTTGTGTAAAGGGAGGTGGCACGGCTTGCCGTGACGGAGGGATTGTTTTTTCTGATTTTTCACGAGTACAACCCCTCAGTCAGCTGCGCTGACAGCTCCCCTTACACAGGGGAGCCTTCC
>JAZRAJ010000041.1:0-12896 GCA_045634485.1 Eubacteriales bacterium
GTAAACTTAGCCTCTCCGTAGCCTGTGCTGGCGTTACCATTGTCTACCTCTGTTGTGAGTATAAATTCCATTTGAAGCTCAACGAAGGCAGTATTTATAAACTCCTTGTTAAGCCAATTTCTAATGCTACTGTCGGAATAATCATTACTCGACTCTGCGAAAGCCATAGCATCAATTATCATATCACAAAGAATAAGTGCCTTGCCGTTCTTTTCCTCAAGAATCGTCCAAGAAATAGGCTCATACTTAAACCAAGTAGCCGTACCGTTCTCTACGGTCTTTACGCCACGATACTTTACGCCGTTGCTTACTACGTCAGCATACCACATACCGTTGCTCTCGGTCCAAGTAGCGTTCTTTGCATTAAGCGTAGACTTTACGCTTGACGAGGTTACCTTGCTTTGAGGATATGTACCAAAGGTTACCTTATTTCCGTTGCGAGTAGGCTCAATTACCGTTACAACGGTGCTATCGTCATCGTTATCGTTGTTATTATCGTTATTGTCAGAATTATCTCCACCGTTTCCGCCTACTACGTCGTCGCCGTCATCGTCGTTATCGGTTGGAGGGGTTACAGGAGTGTTTCCACTCTGATTGTCATCGTTATAGTCGGGGTCAAGAACTATCCACATTGCGGGAACTACGCCACCCGTAGCCGTAGGCACGGTATAGCTATCAATTGCACCTGCAACTCTGTCGGGATCGGAGGAGTGATCTGTACCTCTTATAGCGTGTGCAAGATCGTTTCTGTCACTACCCTCCTTGGAGGTAGGAGTTCTAAGCCACCACCAAGCACCGCTTGCGGCATCATAAGCACCGTTAATTCTTGCTACCGCATATGCGGTTATATCCTTAATACGGCTATCCTCAAGAGTAATACCCGAGCTTGCCTTAAAGCCGTAATTTGCATTTTTAACATCTGCACGTGAGAGCAAGAAAACCTTATCAAAGGTATTCTCGCAGGTAAACTTAGCCTCTCCGTAGCCTGTGCTACTATTGCCATTATCTACCTCGGTTGTGAGAATAAGCTCTACCTGAAGCTCAACAAATGCTGTATTAATAAACTCCTCATTAAGCCATGCTCTTATTTCACTGTCGGAATAATCGTTTGTTGACTCTGCAAAAGCCATAGCGTCGATTATCATATCACAAAGAATAAGCGCATTTCCGCCATCCTCGTCGATAATCGTCCATGTGATGGGCTCGTATTTAAACCAAGTAGCCGTACCGGTCTTGCTTGTTTTAACTCCACGGTACTTTACGCCGTTGCTTACCACGTCGGCATACCAAATTCCGTTGCTTGAAATCCAAGATGCATTCTTTGCATTAAGCGTAGACTTTACGCTTGACGAGGTTACCTTACTTTGAGGATATGTACCAAAGGTTACCTTATTTCCGTTGCGAGTAGGCTCAATTACCGTTACAACGGTGCTATCGTCCTCTACGTCGGTATCGCCCCCGACATCATCTCCGCCAACGTCATCATTATCGGTATTATCGTTATCGGTATTACCGCCCTGGTTGCTTCCGCTACCGTCAAAGGATATCCACATTGCGGGAACTATACCGCCCGTAGCAGTGGAAACGTTGTAGCTATCTATTGCGCCTGCAACACGCTTTACATCGCTTGAGTGATCTGTACCTCTTATAGCGTGAGCAAGGTCGCTTCTATTATTCCCCTCAACCGAGGTAGGAGTTCTAAGCCACCACCAAGCACCGCTTGATGCATCGTATCTTCCGTTTATTACCGCCTTTGCGTATGCGGTTATATTCTTCATACGGCTTTCCTCAATGGTTGTGCCCGAGGATGCCTTAAAGCCGTAATTTGCATTTTTAACGTCTGCGCGAGAGAGAAGGAATACCTTATCGTACGTATTCTCGCAGGTGAACTTAGCCTCTCCGTAACCTGTACTGTCGTTACCGTTGTCTACCTCCATAGTGAGGATAAGCTCCTTTTGAAGGTCAACAAATGCATTATTTATAAAATCGTAGTTAAGCCAAGCCCTTACAGTGCTATCCGCATAATTATTGCTTGCGCTTGCAAAGGGCTGAATGTCGATTATCATATTACAGAGAAGAAGCAAATTATCGCCATCCTCATCTATAATAGTCCAAGAGATGGGCTCATACTTAAACCAAGCGGTATAGCCACCCTCGCTATCGCTAACTCCACGGTACTTAACGTTATCCTTTACAACGTCAACGTACCAAACCTCGTTGCCAAAGCTCCAATTTTTAGCCTTTTTATCAAGGGCGCTCGTTAAGCTTGAGCTTGTTACCTTGCTTTGAGGGTAAAGTCCAAAGGTTACCTTTTTACCGTTTCGAGTAGGCTCGATTTCAGTTACGGTAAACTCCTCTTCCTCCTCAATTTCCTCTTCCTCGTTGTCATCAAGATTCTCGTTTTCGTCATCGAAATCATCTTGATTTTCGTCATCCGAGTTATCTTGATTCAACTCGTCATCCGAGGGAGTATTTACCACACCGCTGTTTTCGTTAATATCGCCGTTGCCAACGATATCTGATGCCTGAGTGTCGCTTTCGGTTTGGTTTTCGGTAGTAGTCTTCTTACCGCAGCTCGGCAATGCAAAAATCATTACCGCAACCAAAACCAAGCTTAAAATTGCTAAAAGCCTTCTTTTCATAAGGTCACCTTCCAATTTTAAATATTTTTAAATAATTTTAAGATTTTATAATTTATAAAAAATTACAATTATCCATTGTAACATATTATATCACATTAACCGATTTTTGTCAACATCCACGAATTGGCCATAAAAATCAATACTCTTTTGTTAACATCGCCAAAATAACCGTAAAAAATCTCTCAAACGATGCAATATTCAAGGCTTCATCGGGCGAATGAAGGTCAAGCACCACCGCTCCGCAGGCGATAATGTCAAGCTGAGGGCAGAGCTTTTTAATAATTCCGCACTCAAGACCTGCGTGAATAACGTTCACACGGCACTCGCCACCGTAAAGAGCCTTGTATTGCTCGGCATACGCACGGCAAAGCGGAGAGCTTGGGCTTCCGTCCCATCCCGAATAAGAGCTTACTATCTTATGCTCCATTCCAAGCGAGGTAGCATATGCTTCAAGCTCGACGCTCGACTCGCTTATTTGCGACTCCTTTGCAGAGCGAGTCATAAATACAAGCGAGGCGCTCGCATTTTTTGCATCTATCTCTGCAATACCAAGATTTCTTGAATATTCCACAATAGAATCAAGCCCATCGCACATCTTAAAAACGCCGTCGGCAACGGTTGAAAGCAAAAACACGATTTTTCTCGTATCCTCGGTGCTAAATACCAGGGCGTCCTCGTTTTTGTAAGGCTCGACCTCCAAGCAAAATCCGCTATCGTCGCTTACAAGCTCCGCCTTAATCTCCGCCTCAAGGCTCTTACAAAGCGTAGTAGCCCTATTAAGGTCGTTTACGGCAATAATAGCCTCGCACTCACGCGGAATAGCGTTGTCCTTGCTTCCGCCGTAAAGCGAGCAAAGCCTTAGGTCGCACTCCTTATAAAGGCTTAGCAGAACTCTACCCATAAGCTTATTGGCATTTGCCCTGCCCTTGTTGATATCCTCGCCCGAGTGACCGCCAAAGAGCCCCTTAATTAAAAGCCTAAGCATAGGCGCTTTCGTAGCCTCCGAGGTAGTTGAATATATAATATCCGAGCGTTGACCGCCTGCGCAGCCAACAACTATCTCGCTTTCGTCTGCGCTATCCATATTTATCATCTTAGTGGCAGTTACAACCGAGTAATCAAACCTACCTGCTCCAACGAGTCCCTTCTCCTCAGATGCAGTAAACAAGCACTCAATAGTCGGGTGGCTCGTAAGTCTTCCCTCTGCTCCGTCAAGAATATAAAGCATTATGGCAACCGCAACTCCGTTATCTGCGCCGAGCGTGGTTCCCTTGGCTCTAATAAATCCGTCGCTTTCGTAAAGCTCTATGCCGTCTTTGTAAAAATCATGCTCCACGTCTGCATTCTTCTCGCACACCATATCGGTGTGTCCCTGCAAAAGAATAGCCTCCTCACCCTCTCTGCCAAGGCTTGCGGGCATACGAACGAAAACGTTGTTAGCCTCGTCCTTAATATAGAAAAAGCCTCTCTCCCTTGCAAATTCGCAAATGTAATCGGCTATTTTTTCCTCCGCAAAGGTAGGACGGGGGATAGACGATACCTTCTCAAATAAATCTATAAGTCCTCTGTATTTAAAATTTTCTGCAAGCATAATATCACCTCGTAATTAATTTATAAAAAAGCACCGCTCTACTATTAAATACTAATAATAAAGCGGTGAATTATTTTTCATATTTATATTTTTATCCTCTGTATCTTGATAAATCAATAGTTCCACCGTCGGGGAAGCTGCTAAGCATAGGAATAACTCTGCCCGTGCCGAGCGCTACACATCTTATTGGGTCCTTAACCTTTTGAGTTTTTATACCCGTTACGTCCTCGATAAGCTTATCAAGTCCCATAAGCATGCTTCCGCCACCCGCAAGGTAAATTCCGTTTTTAAGAATATCGCCCATAAGCTCGGGAGGAGTTTTTTCTATAACAGTGCAAATATTATCAAGTATTGCCGAGATAGGCTCCATCATCGCTTCAAGCATTTCCTTTGAGGTTATCGTGATATTCTTGGGAAGTCCTTGAATTAAGCATCTGCCCTTGACCTCCATGGTCATAGCGTCCTTATGCTCGTAAACCGCACCTATCTGTATTTTAATTTTTTCTGCAGTTCTCTCGCCTATCGCTACGTTGTATTTTGTTCTAACGTATCTTGCAATAGCCTCGTCAAACTTGTCGCCCGCAATTTTAACCGATTGCGAAACAACGACACCACCCATAGAGATAACCGCTATATCGGTGGTTCCACCGCCGATATCAACTATCATATTTCCAACCGGGCTAAAGATATCTATTCCCGAGCCGAGCGCCGCCGCAACAGGCTCCTCGATAAGATAGGTCTTTCTTGCACCCGCCTGAATGCCTGCGTCAATAACCGCACGCTCTTCAACCTCGCTAATGCCCGTAGGAACGCAAATTACCATTCTCGGATGAACGAATGCGCCACCGCACGCACGGCGATAGAAATACTGTATCATCTTTTGCGTAACGTCGTATTTGGAGATAACTCCGTCCTTTAGCGGTCTAACAATTTCGATATTAGCAGGATTTCTGCCAAGCATCGCCTGCGCATCCTTACCAATCTTAGTAATTTGGTCAATCTCGGTGTCAACCGCAACAAAGGCAGGCTCGTTAAGCAAAACGCCCTTGCCCTCAACGTAAACGAGAACGGTAGCAGTTCCAAGATCTATACCGATATCACGTGAAAACATTTGTCTTGGCTTAAAAAATCCCATACCGTCCTCCTTTAAAATTCCTTTGCTTTTTAAAATATGCCATTTTAAAAACACATCTATAATATTATACTATGAATATTTAAAAAATGCAATAGTTTTCTCTCGACTTTTACATCTTTATGTCTTAATATCGCTTGCAATTGCTATACAAATTATGTTTTTTGCTCCGCAAGCGCGTAAAAGGTCTATACACGCAGACATGCTTGCGCCCGTGGTAACCACATCGTCAAGCAAAATCACGGTTCTGCCCTTTATTTTATCCCGCTCTGACTTGTCAACGTAGAGAATATTTTTAATATTTTTTCGTCGCTCGCCCGCAGTAAGGCTCTTTTGTGGCTTACCGCCTCTGCGCCTTCTTAAAGCGTTACAGTATTCAAGCCCGCAACGCATAGCAAGCGCACGGCAAAGCAGGTCGGCTTGGTCAAAGCCATACTCAAAAAATGCTCCCTTTGAGCGAGGTATTCCGACAAGCAACGGAATCTCGTTAATTTCAAGCCGTGAAAGCTCGGAATTTATAAGTGGCAAAAGCTCCCCCGCCACCGCTTGGTTTACTCGCTTACTGTTATTTCGCTTCAAATAATATATCAAGCGATTTTGAGGCTCTAAGGATTTTTTCTTTGAGTAAAAGAAAAGCTTGCGAAGCGTTACCGCCTTATCCTTTTTTAGCAGAGGCGGCATACATCTGCACCTATACGCCTCGGCAGAGCATTCGGGGCAGACCTCCATTTTTTTACTGAGATAATGCTCCCTGCACTTAGGACAAAACGGCTCGCTAAAATCCTTGTAGTCAAGAATTTTGTGGCATCCTACGCATTTGTGAATGATAAAAATTCTTTTAAAAAGCTCATTCATCTACGTTATTCTTCCTCCGTAGCGGGCTTTACTTTAAGTCTTCTCGCAAGTCCGGTATAGCGAACGGTTTGGTGGTTGTTGTTAACCATCTCGGCAATAATATCCTCTCTGCCAACCAAAACAACCATTTTTTGCGCTCTCGTTACAGCGGTATAAAGCAGATTTCGAGTGTGAAGCATATACGCCGCCGTGCACATTGGCATTACCACGATTGGGTATTCACTACCCTGACTCTTATGCACGGTTATCGCATAGGCGTGCTCTATATCGTCAAGCAGGGATATATCGTAAACAACCTTGCGCTCGTCAAATATCATCTCAATATATCCGTCCGATGCCTCGATTGAGGAGATAACTCCTATATCTCCGTTAAAAATACCGTTACCCTCTTTTCCGTCGGTGGTTCGCTCCCAAACGAGATCGTAATTATTTCTCGTTTGCATAACTCGGTCGCCCTCACGGAATATTCTCTCACGGAATTTATATTCACGCTTTGCTCTGTGCGCAGGATTTAGCGCATTTTGCAAAATTATATTCAAATTCTCGGTGCCCGCCTCGCCCTTTCGGGATGCGCAAATAACCTGCAAGCCACCTTTTGCCATCTCTCCGTACGCCTTTGGGAGTCTGTCACGGCAAAGCTCGGTTACCGTCATCGCTATCTGCCTATCGTCGCCTCGGCGCAAATAGAAGAAATCATTGTCCTTAACCGAAAGCGCAGGCATTTCGCCTCGATTTATTGCGTGGGCGTTTCTAATAATAAGGCTTTCCTCGGCTTGGCGGAATATCTCTGTAAGGCAAACGGTTGCAAAGCGCTCGCTCTCAATTATATCACGAAGCACGTTGCCCGCACCAACCGACGGAAGCTGATCCGAGTCGCCGATGATTATAATTCGTGCGCCCACCTTAATAGCCTTAAGTAGCGCACTCATTAAAGCATTATCAACCATTGACGCCTCGTCAACTATAATAACGTCCTCATCAAGAAGGTCAAACTCATTACGCTTAAAGGTCGGTCTGCCTTCGCCCTCGTAGCTCATTTCAAGCAAGCGATGAATGGTTTTCGCCTCGCTTGACGTTGCCTCAGATAGTCGCTTTGCGGCACGTCCCGTTGGTGCGCAAAGTGCAACCGAAAAGTCCATTCGCTCAAATATTCTCATAAGCGCACGAACGACAGTGGTTTTACCCGTACCCGGACCGCCCGTGAGAATCATTACTCCGTAGCGAAGCGCATCGCGTATTGCCTCCTTTTGAAGCGAGGCGTAACTTAGTCCAAGTCGCTCCTCCTCGCCACTGATAAATCTATCGATATCACGAACGTCAACCGATGCGCATATCTTATCAAGCATAACAAGCTTTTGCGCTATATATTTTTCATCGTCAAAATCGTATTTAGTATATATCAGCTGAACTCCCTCGTCGTCAAGCAAATATTTAAGCTTTTCTGTGCGGAGAAGCTCGGATATACCCTTGTCGCAAACCTCTGTGCTAACGCCCAAAAGCTCGGATGCACTATCGCAAAGCTTTTGGCGAGGCAAGCAAACGTGACCGTTTTGACCTGCGTTTCGTTGCAAAACGTAATAAAGACCGCTCATTATTCGGTCAAAATTATCATTTTGCATACCAATTCCCGCCGCAAGAGCATCGGCACGCTCAAAGCCTATGCCGTCTATCTCGTTGCAAAGCCTATACGGATTCTTTTTTGCAACGTCAACCGATGCGCTACCCCACTTTTTGTAGATGCGCACCGTAGTAGCCGCTCCAAAATAATCTCTAAAGAACATCATTGCGCTTCTAACGCCCGACTGCTCCTTAAAGCTCTCGGATGCCGCATACGCCATTTTACGAGATACGCCCTTGATTGAGTCGGCAAGCCAATCAGGATGGTTTTCTATTACGTCAAAGCTATCCTCGCCAAATGCCTCGACTATTTTTGCCGCAATTTTAGGGCCTATACCCTTTATTGCTCTTGAGGAAAGATAACGAAGGATAGAAGCGGTATCGGCAGGCATCGTGCGCTCGTATTGCTCAACCGAAAACTGTCTGCCATATTTAGCGTTGTGAACCCATTTGCCGTAAACACAAAGCGTATCGCCTTCGTTAAGCATTGGCATTATTCCGCAAGCAGTTATAACATCGTCCTCTGTTGACATATCACATACAGTATATCCGTTTTCCTCATTTGAATATATTATCTGCTCAACAGTGCCCTCAAGCTTCTCGAGTCCGTAATTATCCCTCGCTCCAAATTCAAGCCTTTGATTTTCCATTCTATCCCTCCTTTTTTAGTTAGTTAGTTGGTTAGTTGGTTAGTTTATAACCAAGTATTTTTCGTTACCTTTTTTGAAAAAAAGGTAACACCAAAAAACTTTCAATGTGAAAGTTTTTAAGTTTTACATTGTGCGCTCGACGGTTGAGAGAGGTGTAGTGCGAACATAGTGCGTTTAACCGTTGAGCGCAGGAATATCGGTAAAAAACAAGTCCAATAGTTTCAAAGTTTTTGAAAGATGGGGGTGTGGGGAAGAAAAGCTTTTCAAAAAGTTTTCTTCTATCCTAAAAAAGCATACACTCTAATACCGCTTTTTCTTTGGCACGAGAGGCGCAAAGAAAAAGCTTGGCAAAAAGAAAGCGCCGTAATTATGGGGCTACTCGCCCCAAACCCCCGCAAGTTTTTTGAAAAAAACTTGACTAAAAACTTTCATACTTTGGTGCAGTGCGAACATAGTGCGTTTAACCGTTGAGCGCAGGAATATCGGTAAAAACAAGTCCAATAGTTGCAAAGTTTTTGAAAGATGGGGGTGTGGGGGAAGAAAAACTTTTTTCAAAAAGTTTTCTTCTATCCTAAAAAAGCATACACTCTAATACCACTTTTTCTTTGGCACGAGAGGGGCAAAGAAAAAGCTTAGCAAAAAGAAAGCGCCGTAATTATGGGGCTACTCGCCCCAAACCCCCGCCAGTTTTTTGAAAAAAACTTGACTAAAAACTTTCACGCTTGGGTACAGTGCGAACATAAGTTGTTCGAACGTTGAACGCAGAAATTACAATAAAACCCCAAACCCCAGTTTCAAAGTTTTTGAAAGATGGGGGTTTTGGGGGAAGAAAAGCTTTTTTCAAAAAGTTTTCTTCCCCCGCAAAAACCAAAATCCAATTAAATATTAAATTCAGCCTTAAGCTTCTCGGAAAGAGCGAGCTTTTCCCAAGGAAGATCGATATCCTCACGTCCAACGTGACCGTAAGCCGCAGTCTGGCAATAGATAGGTCTGCGAAGGTCAAAATACTTAATAATTGCAGCAGGACGGAAATCGAAATACTTGCTAACGGCGTCAGCGATTACGGTATCCGCAAATTTGCCTGTACCAAAGGTATCAACCATAACAGATACGGGCTTAGCAACGCCGATAGCGAAAGCCAACTGAAGCTCACACTTGTCAGCAAGTCCTGCCGCTACGATATTCTTTGCAACGTAGCGAGCCGCATAGGATGCAGAACGGTCAACCTTTGTGGGGTCCTTACCCGAGAAAGCACCGCCGCCGTGACGAGAATATCCGCCGTATGTATCAACGATTATTTTTCTGCCGGTAAGTCCGGTATCGCCCGCAGGTCCACCCACAACGAAGCGTCCCGTGGGGTTAACGTAAACCTTGGTTTGAGCATCCATAAGCTCTGCGGGAATTATAGGCTTTATAACGCTTGCAATCATATCTGCTCTAATAGTATCAAGCGATACGTCTGCGCTATGCTGAGTAGAAATAACAACGGTGTCAACACGAACGGGCTTGCCATCAACATACTCAACGGTTACCTGAGTTTTTCCGTCGGGACGGAGGTAATCAAAGCTTCCGTTCTTTCTTACCTCGGTAAGACGGATAGCAAGCTTGTGAGCAAGCGAGATTGGAAGAGGCAAAAGCTCCTCGGTTTCGTTGCAAGCGTAGCCGAACATAAGTCCCTGGTCGCCCGCACCCGTATCAAGTCCATCGCCCTCGCCCTGCTTTGCCTCGAGAGATTTATCAACTCCGAGAGCGATATCGGGAGATTGCTCGTGTATGTAGCTTGTTATATTGCAGCTTTCATAATCAAAGCCGATATTTTTATCGGTATAGCCGATTTCCTTAACGGTGTTTCTAACGATTGCCTCAATATCAAACTTTGCGGTTGTAGTAATCTCACCCATTACGTTAACAGTATTGGTGGTACAAAAGGTTTCGCACGCAACACGCGCCATAGGGTCGCTTGCAAGAATAGTATCAAGCACAGCGTCTGAAATTTTATCCGAAACCTTATCGGGATGTCCCTCGGTTACAGACTCCGAGGTAAAAAGAATCTTCTTTTCCATTTTAAATTCCTCCATTTTCAATCTTTTATATCTTTAAATTTATTTTTGCATTAAAAAATCTCCGACAGACCGCCGGAGATTTCATTTCTCATCTACCGGAATTAGCACCTTACGTTTTTGCAGGTTGCCGTGGCATCATTGGGCCTGTCCCTCCACCACTCTTGATAAGATTATTTATTTATCATCGTGAAATATTATAACACATTAAACTTGTTTTTTCAAGTATTTTTTTCGATTTTACTATTTTTTCTATCTTTTTTTCCTTTTATAATCGGCGATAGCTTTTTATAAAGCAAAAACGTGAGAATTGAAATTATTATGCCCTTACAGAAGGTATATGGCAAATTAAATATCAACAACGCCTGCATCAAGCCATTAACGTTGGGATTGATAGACTTATACATTCCCAAAATAGCCTCAAGCGGAAAATTCAAAATATTTATATACGCAGGATAGGTTATATAGTAATTCCACGGAATGGAAAGCACCGCCATAATAAGCGAGCCCACTATAGCACCGATAAGTGCGCCCTTCCTCGTTTTCATTTTCTTATATATCAATCCCGCCGATAAAACGAGACACGCGCCAAGAACGAAATTACTGAGCTCGCCGACTCCCGCCGTTGTTGTGAACATAAGATTTATTAAATTTTTAATAAAGCACACTATGACACCCGAAACGGGCCCAATGCTAAACGCAGTTATCAAAGCAGGAAGCTCTGAAAAATCCATTTTTATAAACGACGGCATTATCGGTATATTAAAGCTCAACATCATCAAAACCGCCGACACCGCCGACATAATGCCAATCACGGCAATTCTTCTTATATTTTCTTTTTTTCTATCAATAGACGATAAATTTTTGTTACTCATAAAAAAATCCTCCCTACACAAATTATGCGGGAGAAGATATTGTATTCCTATTATTTAAGAGCTCGGAAAATTTAGGTCAGAAGCGTCGTTCTTCAAGGCGTGAGGCGTACATACGTACGTCGAGCCTTGAAAACGGCGGTAAAAAAGGTCCGATAAAAATTGAAATCCGTAAGGATTTCTACCTTAAAAGCTCCGACTTATAAATTTTAAAATAAATCAAGACTATATATTTATTATCTTACGGACTTTTTTGGTCTGACCAAATTTTACAGCTCTTTAGGATATTATCTTCTCTCATCCGGACTATACCGTCGGTGCAGGAATCTCACCTGCTCGGCTCTTGCGAGTTCGCGGACTTTAACCGCCGGTATGGATTTTCACCATTCCCCAAAGATATTTTAAAAATCATCGAAATGCCGCTTTCACTTTACAGCAAAAGCGGCATTTCATCTTTAATCAGTTGTTTCTATTTAAGTTAACCGCTTAACGCAAATTACTCAATGATAGAAGAAACGACACCGGAACCAACGGTTCTACCACCCTCACGGATAGCGAAACGAAGTCCATCCTCGATAGCGATAGGAGTGATAAGCTCAACAGTCATATCAACGTTATCGCCAGGGCGGCACATCTCAACGTCAGCGGGAAGACCGATAACGCCGGTAACGTCAGTTGTTCTGAAGTAGAACTGAGGTCTGTAACCAGCCAAGAAAGGCTTCTTACGTCCGCCTTCCTTCTCAGTAAGAACGTAAACGTGACCTACAAACTTGGTGTGGGGGTGAACAGAGCCGGGCTTTGCAAGAACCTGACCACGCTCGATCTCGTCCTTTGCTACGCCACGAAGGAGCGCACCGATGTTGTCACCAGCCTCTGCCTGAGGAAGAAGCTTGTGGAACATCTCAACTCCGGTAACGGTGGTGTTCTTCTTCTCGTCAGAAAGACCAACGATTTCAACAACATCACCAACCTTAACAGTACCTCTCTCAACTCTACCGGTTGCAACAGTACCACGACCAGAGATCGAGAATACGTCCTCAACGGGCATAAGGAAGTCAAGGTCAGCCTGACGGTCAGGAGTAGGAATGAAGCTGTCAACAGCATCCATAAGCTCGAGAATTGCTGCATACTCAGGAGCGCTGAGGTCAGTGCTTGCAGAGGTAAGAGCGTCACGAGCAGATCCGCGGATGATAGGTGTATCATCGCCGGGGAAGTCGTAAGAAGAAAGAAGATCTCTGATCTCCATATCAACGAGGTCAAGAAGCTCCTCATCGTCAACGAGGTCGGTCTTGTTCATGAATACAACGATTGCAGGAACGCCAACCTGACGAGCGAGAAGAACGTGCTCTCTGGTCTGCTGAAGAGGTCCATCAGTACCTGCAACAACAAGGATTGCACCGTCCATCTGAGCTGCACCGGTGATCATGTTCTTAACGTAGTCAGCGTGGCCGGGGCAGTCAACGTGAGCGTAGTGACG
>JAZRAJ010000042.1:0-11948 GCA_045634485.1 Eubacteriales bacterium
GCTTCGTATAGACGAGTAACTCGTTATTTGGGACTTTTTTCGGTTGCAATAGAGAACGAACGCGACAAAATCGTTAAAGTAAGAAACTATGCGGAAATTGAGAAGGCACTTGCAGCGGGCAAGCACGCGGCTCTCGTTACGATAGAGGGCCCTACCGGTCTTAGAGGCGACCCCGAGATATTCCGTGAGTTCTACAACTTTGGTATTCGTATATTCGGTCTTGCTTGGCATGACAGTGACTTGGCTTGCTGTAACAAGGTTATTGACGAGGGCAGAGAGGACACGGGACTTACCGAAAAGGGCAGAGAAATAGTTGCCTTGGGTAACGAGCTTGGTATAATTTTTGACGTTTCTCATCTTTCCGACAAGAGCTTCTGGGATCTTATTGAAATTGCAAAGAAGCCTGTAATTGCTACACACTCAAACTTCCGCGCGGTTTCCAATCATTCGCGCAACCTTACTGTCGATATGGCAAAGGCGCTTATCGACAAGGGCGGTGTAATCGGTCTTAACATTTTCAAGCCCGCAGTTAGCACTGATCCCGCTAAGCAGGATTTACCGTACTTCTTTAAGCATCTCGATCACTGTCTTGAAAAGTTTGGCGATAATAACATAGCTTTCGGCGGTGATATTGACGGAGTTGACGGAGATTATCTCCCCTCACTTGATCTTAACCGTTCTATACATGATCAGTTTATCGAGTTTATGCAGAAGCATTATAGCGAAAGCGTAATTGAAAAGGTTGCATATAAGAACTATATGGAATTCTTTAAAAAGTATCTTGACTAAAATTCGAAATAACGGCTGTCTGTGACAAGGGGCTGCGTCATTTAGCGCAGAACAAAAACACAAAAAATAAAAATAATAAAAAAAAAGCTTTAACTGTGAATAAAAATCGCGGTTAAAGCTGTTTTTTTGTGTAGGAATTTTCGAGATAAACTCTCAAATTCCATATTTATATATGTTTTTTTGCCTCGCTTTGGCTCTCCGGCGTACCTTTGTACGCCGACGAGAACAAAATCACGACTTCTGCATCTGAATGACGCAGCCCCAGATTTATTTCAAAACCGATTTAGAAAAAGCAAACGCATTGTCCGCACGGCTTTGGTTTATGGTTTTTTTGTTTTGGTCTGTGGCGTTATTGGAGATTAGGCTTGATTTCGTCGATTGTAAATGACTCTTCATTTATTTTGCTTACTTCTTCTATTACGTTCTCGTCAATGTTTACGCTAATGCTCACTTTGCTTGTATCCTCGGCTTCCACCTGTGCCTCGTTGCTTGCCAAGGATTGTGCAAGCTCGAGGTCCTCCTTTGCAAGTGCGCCAATGTTAGCTCTCCACTGCTTTACTGCTTCGACCGCTTGCTTCTTTAACTCTTCAATTCTTTCGGGTGTCAAAGCCTCACGAGCCTTTTGAACGTACTCGGGAACGGGCACGCCTTTTTCATTTGATTCCTCTTCTACGATTTCCCAATGGTCATTTGATTGTTTTACGTAGAAGTCAATACGCTTTTCTATCCATTGCTCCGTGATTCTTTTCATATAAGAGGGGCTTTCCATATTGGCGCTCTCATCAATTTCAAAGAAAGGAGTATAGTGCTGGACTTTAATAACGGCAATTTTTCTTGCATCGTTGAAAATTTCATTAAAATTAATTTCTTCGCCGCGTTTCATGGCGTTGCTCACCATTAATGCGAAGGCGTAGAAAAAGGTTGAGCGCATAAGCTCGGGCATTTCCTCGGTTTTTCTCTCTTCGTCGTATTGCTTAGCTATTTTATCAATTTCGGGCCTTGATGCTTTAATTTCCGTTTCCTCCAAAACAAAGTTATATTTCTTTGCAAACGGCTCAATCTTCTTTTCAAAGGATGCTTCGCCCTCGGGAGAGAACGCCTTGTTAGCTTTATCAGCAGCTACGCTGATTTTTTCAAGCGTTGCCATAGTGTATTCTCGCTTTGCATCCTTAAGCTCGTCGCTTACGTGCTCAAGGTCGATCTCGTGAGGTTGAATAATTGTAGTCTTTAAGATATTCAATGCGGATTCGCCGTGAATTTCGGGATTAAAGCCGATTTTATTAAGAGCCTCGTCTACCTTGCTTAAATATTGGTTATATGCTGCTACCTTTTTAAAGTTAAACAAACGCCATATCGGATTGTGGGAGGCAAGCTTTTCTCTTATAAGCGTGCTCTTATAATAAAATTCCGCTGCTCCAACGTCCCACTGGTTTTTGGGATCTCCTGTGTAAACGTGGGGCTCTTCATCAGCCTTATTAAAACGGAAGTAGTCGTCAATTGTTGAAATTTCCTGATAGAAGCAGTCAAGGTTTTTGCTCCACGCCTTTAGAATCTTTGGAATTTCGGTATAGTAGGTATAACTATTAAGCATATCCATCTCAAAGCGATGAATTTCCTCGAGTTGAGAGTGGTTATATATATGCTTTTCGGCATATTCGGGATCGATTAGCCTTAAAATATCCTTTGTTAACGCTTTTACATAGCCGCTTGCCAGTGATAATGAGTAATCCATTGCGGGGTGATTGAAATTCTTTTCGCTCATGAAAATATTTGACTGCAAAACGGCACGCTGTGCAAGAAGATTTTCCGCAAGGGCCTGTGTCCATAAGCAATGGAATGCTACAAATGCATGCTCTCTTTCCTCTTGGTTTTTGATTTTTAAAATAGTATCAAGCTGATCGTACATTTGTGTGAATGAAAGCTTACCGCTTTCGTGCTTGTTTCTTTCCTTTACGGCTTTAATAATTCTCTTTTTGGTATTATTGTTATTCTGTGGCATATTTTTAATTCCTTTTTATCGCTTATTTTGCGCTTAGTTTTGTTTACTATGATGCTATTATAGCATACCCTCTGTTACAAAAGCGTTACAAATTTGAAAAAATAGAAAAAATCAAAAAAGAATTGTTATTTGCTACGCTCACTATCCTTTAAATGAAGCCGTCCGAGATCCCGACACTACGTGTCGCACTCGAAATAAGGCAAGATGAAATTTCAAAGTACACGCAGGCTCCTTTTGTCAACCGCATCATTCGCGTAGCTCGCTCGGATTGCCACCTTCCTCTCGGAGGAAGGCTATTTGATATCATTACTCCAAAAAGTGTAAACCTTTAGATGAAACAAGGGGCGACCTGCGGTCGCCTGCTTTTTGAGGATAATGTAACTCAAAGCCTCCCTGCGGAGTGATTATAATAGTTGAATTTTTAAAATTTAGCGGTGTTTTTTTGTGAGTTTTTATAGGTATCTTGAATATGCATAGATTTTATGATATAATTTACTGTGTAGAAAAATGTTTTAAAAATAAAAGTAAAGGAGAAAAGATATGTTAGGTGCAATTATTGGAGATATAGTAGGCTCGCCCTATGAGTTTGGCTCGCATAAAAGTAAGCATTTTGAGCTTTTTCACGCCGATTGCAGACCCACAGACGACAGTGTGCTTACTATTGCGGTTGGATGTGCGTGCGCAGAGGCGAATTGCTACAACGAGTACGAGTTTAAGAGCGTGCTTGCTAAAAGATTAAAGGAAATCGGCTTGCAATATCCCGATTCGGGCTACGGCAAAAGATTTTATCAATGGATGATTTTTGACGAAAGTGCGCCTTACGGTGGCAACACCAACGGCTCTGCTATGAGAGTTTCTCCTACGGCTTGGGCGATGGATACGCTTGAGGACGTTGAGCGCTTAGCCAAATGGAGTGCTGAGATAACGCACGATCATCCCGAGGGAATCAGAGGTGCGCAAGCGGTTGCGGCGGCTATATTCCTTGCAAGAACAGGCTCGAGTAAGGAGGAGATTAAGGCGTACATAGAGGATAAATATTACGATCTTGATTTTACAATTGACCAAATAAGACCGAGCTACAGCCACGATATGACCTGCGAGGGTAGTGTTCCGCAGGCGATAGTCTGCTTCTTGGAGTCTAAGGACTTTGAGGATGCAATAAGAAACGCCGTTTCGCTTGGTGGCGACGGAGATACTCAGGCTTGCATTGCGGGCTCGATAGCCGAGGCTTATTACGGAATTCCCGAGGAGCTTCAGGAAAGGGTGTTTGATTACATGGACGAGGATTTGCAGGAATATTATTGGGAATATGCGGACGAGCTATATCGTTAAGCGTGGCAAGCAAGAGGTAAATAATAAAATGAAAAGAGGATTTATTAAGCCCTTAGCCCTGCTTTTGCTTTGCACTATGCTATTAACTGCGCTTGGATGCACGTCTAAAAATAAGCCCTCGAGCGTTCGTGAAAGCACTGTTATAGGTGGCAAGGAATTCTTTTTTATCGACGATGCCACAAAGCAGGAGTGGATAGAGCCTATTGCAAGGCTTTTATCAAACGAGCTTACCTCGTATGGAGCGGATGGCGAGATTTTAGGATATAAGCCCGCTATTGACGAAAAGCTGCCAACGGTGCCTCAGAGCCTTAGCTGTGGGCTTTTGGACCTTACGGGCGACGGAACGCCTGAGCTTTTGGTTAAGCCCTTTGGTGCTTTTGGCTCGTCGGGAATGACCGAATATTTCGTATATAATATTTACACAGGTCAGAGGCTTGGTAAGCTTGATGACGGTATGGGCGACTCGTGGTGCTTGTATTATAATACGGCACTTGAATACGTTAAGCCGTGCGCACAGTATTGGTACCGTATGGGGGCATTTGGATACGAGTATTATATGCACGACTCAGGCTATGACGATGCGTATATGGAGATTTACACTCCCGAGCGCTTGCACGCAAGCTATTCTATTAAGGGGGACGCCAATCTTGTTGACGGTGTTGAGATAGAGTATATCGAGCCGCCTAAGAATTCGCTTTACGATGATTCCTTTATAGCGAATTGCTTGGAAATTGATTATTACGTTAATACTACGAAGGTTGAGGAGGCACAATATCTTGCTAAATGTGACGAGATATCCTCGACCTTAATAAAAATTCCCGAGACTGCGCTTGTTATGCTTGATTGGAGTGATGTTTCGGATGATGAGGATGATTACTCATCAAGAGCTAAAAAAATGGCAAACGCACTTGTAAATACCGAGCAGAAATTTATTGCTTCGTAAAAATAAAAAATACAGGAGGAGGGCTATGACTTATTTTACGTCGGATCTTCATTTTGGGCATAGCAATATAATTAAGCTATGCAACCGTCCGTTTGATAGCGTAGAGGCTATGGACGAGGCGTTAATTGAAAATTGGAACCGCAAGGTAAAAAGAAACGATACAGTTTACGTAATAGGAGATATCGTTTGGGATAAAAAAAGGCTTGCGTATTATATGGATAGGCTTTCCGGCAAGAAAATTCTTATTGCGGGTAATCATGATTCAACGTGGTCAAGGCGAGAGGAAGCTAAGGTCTATTTTGACGAGGTGCTTCCTTACTTGGAGGTGCATTTAAACGGTCATCCTATTACGATGTGTCACTATCCTATGCTTGAGTGGATGTCAAGCAGGGAGGAGTCGAGGCGAAAGATAGGATATCTTATTCACGGTCATATCCACAACAGGATATCGGATGAGTACCGCCAGCTTTATTTAAGCTTTAACGCATTGAATGCGGGCACTGACGTAAATAATTTTGAGCCCGTTACCTTTGAGGAGCTTGTTGCAAACAATTTAAGCTTTAAGCTTGCGGCGCTTGAGAGTGACCTTGATCGCAATTATCTTAACGCAAAATTTAGCGAGCTTGGATAAATAATCAATAAATATATAAATGAGAGGAATTAAAAATGATAAATATTTCGGTATGGCTATATAGCTTTTTGAAAAAATTGGATGAAACCTTTGGCGAGCGTGTGTTTTTTGCAGGCTATCAAGGTAGCTACGCGCGCGGAGAGGCAACCGAGGATAGCGATATTGACGTGGTGGTTATTCTTGATAAGCTAACGGTTGAGGACCTTGAAACTTACTCGAAAATGCTCGATGGGCTTAAATACAGAGAGCGCATTTGCGGATTTATCTCGGGCAAGGACGAGCTTATGGCGTGGGACACCTCCGAGCTTTTCCAATTTTATCACGATACGAAGAGCCTTATTGGCACGCTTAGCTGTCTTTTGCCGTTAATTGACGAGTCGGCGATAAAAAATGCTATAAAGCTTGGTGCGTGCAATATCTATCACGGTTGCTTACATAATATGCTTCACGGCAAGAGCATGGAGGCGTTGAAGGAGCTTTACAAGGCGGCAACCTTTACGGTTCAGGCAATCGTATTTTACAAAACCGGAAAATATATTCGTGAGATGAAATATCTTGCCGATATCGAGTTACCGGTAGAGCAAACTATTATAGATACCTTCTTAAGCCTAAAAAACAACGAGGCAGTTGACTTTGATAAAGCCTCCGTTGAGCTTTTTGAGTGGTCGAGGTCTTGGATAACCGAGGGCTAATTATTACGTAATTGTGTTATTTCTTGTAAATTTTCGTGTTTTAGTAGACAAGCGGAGATATTTGTGGTATAATATAATGAATAGTTTTGTAAAAAAGCAAGGAATAGGTGATTATATGAGATACTGCTTTATAATAAATTCTCGTGCGGGAAAGGGTGCTTTCGTAAACGATCTTGAAAAAGATATAAATTCGGCTTGCGCTAAGGCGGGTGCGGATTTTGAAATTTTCCATTCGACCTCTGTTGACGCTACACGAGGATATATTCATAAAACTGTTGAAAAATATGATGAAAAAATCGTATTTTTTGCCTGCGGCGGAGATGGAACTCTTTGCGGAACTATAGTTTCGGTAATGGGGCTTGACGCAGAGGCAAGAAAGAGAGTTAGCGTTGGCATAGTTCCCAAGGGAACGGGCAACGATTTCGTCAGCAATTTTGAAAACAAGGCTCTCTTTTGCGACATAAGCGCACAGCTTGAGGGCACGGATTACGATATAGACCTTCTTAAGTGCAACGATCTTTACTCTGTAAATATGATAAATATAGGCTTTGATTGCCATGTTGTTTGCAAAAAGGAGGAGATTGGAAAGAAAAAATGGGTTCCTCGCAAGTTTGCCTACATCTTCTCTTTAGTTGCAATGCTTTTTAAAAAGCCGACGGTTAGCCTAAATCGCTCCTTGGACGGTGGCGAGCCTCAAAAGAAGGAGCTTTTGCTTACCACTCTTGCAAACGGTGGATTTTGCGGCGGCGGATTTTATTCTAATCCTCGCGCATCTCTTACCGACGGAAGTATCGATTGCATTACGGTAAAAAAAATAAGCCGTACGAGATTTCTTACAATCGTTACGGCGTATAAAAAGGGAACTCACCTTAACGGTAGGTTTGATAAGGTAATAAAGCACTTTAAATGCAAGACAGTGGCCCTCCACTTTGACGAGAAAACGCCCGTTAGCGTTGACGGCGAGATAATCTACACTCACGATATACATATAAGTGTGCTTAACCGTGCGCTTACGATTTTGTTGCCTCGCGGTGTTAAGCCTCTTGTTGCGGAGGGCGCTGCTAATGACGTTTCTTATAGTATCTGATACGCACGGAAGATTTGAAAGGCTTAGGGAGCTTTGCGAAAAGCGCAAGCGTGTTGACGCTCTCGTCTTTCTTGGCGACGGACTCTCCGACCTCGATTATGCCAAGGTCAAGGATTTCGGCTTTACGGTTTTTGCGGTAAAGGGAAATTGTGATACGGGCAGAGGCGGAATTATTGCTATGACCGCAGGCGAGGAGTTTATCTTTACCTTTGAGGGCGTAAGGTTTTACGCAATACACGGTCACACTAAGGGCGTAAAGGGCGGCTTAACTAACGCAATATATGCGGCGGAGGAGGCGGGTGCAGACGTGCTTTTGTACGG
This sequence comes from Eubacteriales bacterium, assembly GCA_045634485.1. GTDB lineage: Bacteria > Bacillota > Clostridia > Oscillospirales > CAG-272 > HGM12713. The sequence goes on from JAZRAJ010000042.1 coordinate 7,795, forward strand.
TCATACACACGAGCCATTTTACACCTATCTTGAAAAAGGCGAATATAATTTAAGTAAGCCGTTGCACGTTTTTAATCCGGGAAGCCTTACGAATTACAATTACGGAATTTGTATCGTCGAGGATGGCGTGCTTATGCTTGATAACGAAATATTATAATAAAATGGGGCTGTCCCAAATTTGCATTTGGACGGCCCCAAAGAATTGAATATGAAATGTGATTAGAATGTTAAGAATGTTAGTATTGTAATGCTTTAATGCGTGTGGCTTATTAAACCGTTTCGATAGCCTCTTCGGGCTGATTTGCAAGAGCCTCAAGCTCTGCCTCGTAAGCGGCGATAACCTCGCGCTCAAGCATATTACGAAAATCTGCGTTTATGGGGTGAACGATGTCACGGTATGTTCCATCGGGATTTTGACGGCTTGGCATAACAATAAAAAACTTGTCGCGTGCGTTGATAACCTTTACATCGTGAACGGCAAGCTGACCGTCAAAGGTAACCGAAACAACTGCCTTCATAGGTCCGTCATCAAAAACCTTTCTGATTTTGATATCTGTAATCTGCATTTTTTGGTCCTCCTTATAACATTATTTTTTCTACGAGTACCAAATCGCAGAGATACTTTTTCCTTTGGTACATCCTATTACAATTCTATTATACATTGTTTATTTGATGATTATACAATGGTTTTAAGTTTTTTCTGTGAAGAAAAGCATTTTTTTATTGAATTTGGTTTATATTTTAATCGAAGTATGGGATATTTTGGTTAAAATTGAATAAAAGTATATAACGCTTTGGGAGGGGATATGTCTGTTTCTAACACACATTTTGGCGCAAGCCGAATAAATGAAATGCTAAGGGAATGTAATAGCATATTTTTTTGCGGAATAGGCGGAATAAATATGTCCTCACTTGCGCATATATCCCTCGTTAACGGAATGAGAGTCGGAGGCTCGGATAGAACTCCGTCCACACTTACGGAACGTCTTGAGGCAGAGGGGGTTAGTATATATTATTCTCATTCTGCCGAGAACGTAGAGAGCTACGATGCATTCGTTTACACTGTGGCGATAGGCGAGGATAATCCCGAGTACGTAAGGGCGCAGGAGAGGGGAATACCCGTTATATCCCGCGCAGATTATATGGGATATCTTATGACCGGATATGATAAGCGAATAGGCGTTTCGGGTATGCACGGCAAAAGCACGGCGACCTCGATGTGCGCTAATATGCTTATGAATGCTAAAACCGACCCCACGGTTTTGTCGGGAGCGGTGCTTGCGGCTATGGACGGTGCGTACCGTGTTGGCGGTAAGGAGCAGTTTTTGTTCGAGGCGTGCGAGTATATGGATTCCTTCCTTGATTTTAACCCCAATATTGCGGTTATTCTTAATATTGAGCTTGACCACGTTGATTATTTTAAGGACCTTGAGCATATCAAGCGCTCGTATCGCTCATTTGCCGAGATAGCGCTTAAAAATAACGGTTGCGTGGTTGCAAACGGCGACGACGAGAACGTGCTTTGCGCACTTGATGGTGCAGAGAATGTTGTTTACTTCGGTATTGAAAACAAGAACGCAGATGTTAGAGCCGAAAATATAGGCGAAAACGGCGGTAGATATTTCTTTGACCTTATTTATAAGAATGAAAGGCTTTGTCAAATCGAACTTTCGGTAAGCGGATATCATAACGTTTATAATGCACTTGCAACGTCGGCGGTAGGGCTTATTTGCGGTCTTTCGCCCGAGCAGATTGCAAGCGGAATAAAGGGCTTTACGGGTGCCTCGCGCAGAATGGAGCTTAAGGGCACACTTAACGGCGCAAGGGTTTACGACGATTACGGACATCATCCCACTGAGGTTGCAACAACTCTTGGGGGAGTAAGAAAAATGCTTAACGGCGGTCGCCTGTTCTGCGTTTTTCAGTCGCATACCTATTCAAGAACAAGGGCGTTGCTTGACGATTTTATAGATGCCTTGTCGGTTGCCGACAGAGTTATAATTGCCGATATTTATGCGGCGCGCGAGCTTGATACGCTTGGCGTTACGCCTGAGCTTTTGGCAGAGAGAATTGACGGTGGCGTTGCTTGCCACGGATTTGATAATATTGCAAAAATGCTTCAGTGTGAGCTTAAGGATGGCGATATAGCCGTTGTTATGGGAGCGGGCGATATTTGGCACGTATTTGAGCATTTGAATTTTGATTGATACGGAGTATAAAAAATGAGCTACGACGGTTATTTAGCAATAGCGGGCGTTTACGATAAGCTTAATAAGGAAATAGATTACTCAAAATGGGCAGACTTCTTTGAGGAATGCTTTAAGAGATACGGTAAATATGATGGCGGTAAGCCTGCGCTTGTGCTTGACCTTGCCTGTGGTACGGGTAGAATGACCTGTGAGATGGCAAAAAGGGGATACGATATGATAGGCGTTGACGGAAGCATTGATATGCTCTCCGAGGCTTATTCAAAGGATACCTCGGGTATACTTTATCTTTGTCAGGATATGCGTGAGCTTGAGCTTTACGGAACGGTTGGCGCTACGCTTTGTTGCCTTGACAGTCTTAACTATTTGGTTGAGGACGGAGATCTTTTAAGGGTTCTTTCGCTCGTGCATAATTATTCCGACCCCGATGCGCTTTTTATGTTTGACGTAAACAGTGAATATAAGTTTGAAAATATTTACGCAGATAATTCCTATATTTTAGAGGATGAAAACGAGGACGGCGGAGCGATATTCTGCGGTTGGCAAAATTCCTACGATAAGGATAGCAAAATATGTAGCTTTTATCTTTCTGTGTTTGAGGAGGGCGAGGACGGCGCTTATTACCGTGCCGACGAGGAGCAAAGGGAAAGATGCTATTCGGTAGGCGAGATTAAATCTGCGCTTGAGCAGAGCGGCTTTGAGCTTGTTGGCACCTTTGCCGATACCGATTTTTCGGAGCCTACCGATAAAAGCGAAAGACTTTACTTTGTTGCAAGGGCTATAAAATAAATAGATATAATAGATATACAAGAGGAAAATAAAATGGCAGAGCAGTATTCAAGCATCTTGCGCGCAATGACAAGTGACGGTAGCGCAAGAATACACGTTATAAATTCAAGAGAAATAGTAAACGAGGCTATAAGATGCCACAATACCACGCCTACCGCTACGGCAACGCTTGGAAGATTGCTTACGGCGTCGTCGATGATGGGATGTATGCTTGGCGAAAAGAACGATACGATAACGGTAACTCTTGGCGGCGACGGACCTGCGGGCAGAGTTATAGCCGTAGCTGATTATTACGGTAACGTAAAGGGATATATACAAAATCCCGACGTTGATCTTCCGCTTCGCTCTAACGGCAAGCTTAACGTTGGCGGTGCGGTTGGTAAGGGACTTCTTACCATTATTAGAGATATGGGTACGGCAGAGCCCTACAGTGGCTCAATTCCGCTTGTTAGCGGAGAGATTGCCGAGGATATAGCATCCTACTATGCGGGTAGCGAGCAGATTCCAACGGTTTGCGCGCTTGGAGTTTTGGTTGATACCGATTGTACCTGCAAGGCGGCGGGCGGAGTGCTTATTCAGCTTTTGCCGTTTGCTAACCCTGAAACGGTTGATAAGCTTGAGATGAATGCATCGGCGCTTTCAAATATATCAAGACTTTTTGATAAGGGCTTAAGTAACCTTGAGATAGCAAGCGTTGCGCTTGAGGGAATACCGTTTGATGTTTTTGACGAGCTTGAGGTTGAATATAAGTGCGATTGCAGTAGAGAAAGAGTTGAGCGCGCACTCGTTACCTTGGGCGAGGACGACCTTAGAGCAATGCTTGACGAGCAGGAGGCAGAGGGAAAAGCGAGAGAGCTTGAGGTAAAATGTCGCTTCTGCACCCGCAAGGAGGTCTTTAATGAGGCCGATATTGAAAAAATAATAAAAAAATCGAAAAAAAATTAAAAAACTTTTCAAAAAGGTATTGACATATAGAAAAAAGTGTGTTATAATTACAAAGTCGTCAGCGAGAGCAGACGACAAAATGGGAGCATAGCTCAGTTGGGAGAGCATCTGCCTTACAAGCAGAGGGTCATAGGTTCGAGCCCTATTGTTCCCACCATTTTTTTGGCCCGGTAGTTCAGTTGGTTAGAACGCTAGCCTGTCACGCTAGAGGTC
>JAZRAJ010000043.1:0-2635 GCA_045634485.1 Eubacteriales bacterium
TGGCAAAAAGAAAACGCCGTATTATGGGGCTACTCGCCCCAAGCCCTCGCAAGTTTTTTGAAAAAAACTTGACTAAAAACTTTCACACTTTGGTGCAGTGCGAACATAATGCGTTCAATCGTCGGGCGCACAAAACAAAAAAACAATTCCCATTCCTCTTTTTCAAAGTTTTTCAAAGATGGGGTTTCGGGGAAGAAAAGCTTTTTTCAAAAAGTTTTCTTCCCCGCATAAAAACAAAAAAAACAAAACCCAAAAAGGAGCAAGAAATGAGAAGAAGGCGGGAAAGGGAGCTAAAAGCTCCGAGAACCGAACGTAAGAGAAGCTACGATCACAGATATTTAGTGCTTGGCGTGGCGTTTCTTTTAGTATGCGCAATATTTCTTGTCTACCTTGGAGCAACGCAGATAGCGGGAGCGAAATACTTTTTTCCGCGAAGCGACGACATAATCAAGACAGAAACGGTTTACGGCGAGAGAGGTCGAATATTTGACAGAAACGGCAAGCTTCTCGTTGGAAACACCGCAAATTATAAATTAATATTCGAATACGGCTCGATGGCGGATAAGCGAAAGGACGTAAATTTAGCGCTTGTAGATTGCCTTAAGGCGCTAAAGGAAACGCAAACCGAGGGCTACCGTGTAAGCGACTACTTTCCGCTCGTTGGCACGTATCCTAATATGGGTATAAACAACGATGCGAGAAGCACGTCAACCGATATCGGATACTACTATCAAAAATTTTTAAAAAAGCAAAAGCTTGAAGCAACCGCCACGGCGGAGGATATCTGCGACTACTTTGTAAACAAGTACAAGCTTTGGAGCGACACCTACTCGGATGCGGTAATAACCGAGCTGATACGCATATATTACGATATGGAGCGCATCGACTTTGGCTACTACCAGCACTACACGATTGCCGAGGGCATTGACCCAACCAACGATAACGCCAAGGCACTTATTACCCTTATAAACGAAAAGGCTATTGAGGGCACGAACTTTATTAAGCAGACCGAGCGTGTTTACCCATACGATACCTACGCTGCGCACATTCTTGGCAGAATTGGTAAAATAACCGCCGAAAACGTATCTAAATACGAGGATTATCCGCTTGACGCGCTTGTCGGCACGTCGGGATGCGAGGCGGCGTTTGAGCAATATCTGCGTGGAACCGACGGCAAAAAGATTTCGGTTTACAACAAATCGGGTGAGCTTGTTGAGCAATACTACGATCCCGAGCCGGTTGTCGGCAAAGATATCTATTTAACCATTGACATCGATTTGCAAATTGCCGCAGAGGATGCGCTTGCTCGTGAAATCGAGCGTCTTGACGACTCCGAGGCGGGTGCGGCGACCTTTGTTGACCCCAATAACGGAGAGATATTCGTTTCGGCATCCTACCCGACCTACAGTCAAAATCAGTTCTCGGGTATAGATTATTACGCATCTCTTGCCGCCGACGAGAATATGCCGCTTTTGAACCGTGCAATTCAGGGTACGTACGCTCCCGGCTCTGTTTACAAGGTCGGCTCGGCTCTTGCGGCACTTGAGGAGGGACTTATTTCAAGCTCGACCTGCTACGATTGCCAAAAGGTTTACCCTTATTACGGCGACGATGCGCCGACCTGTCTTGGAAACCACGGCAGAATTGACGTAACCGAGGCTATTGAGGTTTCCTGCAACATATTCTTTTACTACGTTGGCGACGAAAACGGACTCGACAAAATAACTCCCTACACTCGCTCTCTCGGACTTGGTGTCCCCACGGGCGTTGAGCTTGGCGAGCGAATCGGAATCGTTGCAAGCGAGGAATACTGCCTTAGCACCGAGCGCACCTGGCGTGGAATCGACAATGCAACGGGCGCTATCGGTCAGTCCTATCATCTCTATTCCCCGCTTCAGCTTAGCGTTTACACCTCAACCATTGTTAACGGCGGAAGTCGCTATTCTGCGCACCTTCTTAGAGAGGTCAAGGACCGTCAAGGCAACGTAATTTACGCAACCGAGGCTACTATCGCCGAAAAGGTTGCCTTCTCCTCTCAAGCTCACTCTACCGTTAAAAACGCTATGAGCCGAGTTATTAGCGAAAGCGATACTCTCAGTCGCTATTTTGCAAAGGTTAACGCAACCGTTGGCGGAAAAACCGGTACCGCTCAGGTCAGCGCAAACTCAACTCTGCCCGATAACGCTCTTTTCTCGGGATTTGCTCCCTATGACAATCCTCAAATCGTCGGCTCTTGTATTCTTGAAGCGGGCGAGGCGGGTGCTAACGCATCCAAGGTTGTCGCATCGGTGTTTGAAAAGTATTTTACAGAGGAAGAGATGAGCGCAAAATGAAACGAATATCCAAGGCTCACTCCGCAGTGATGCTTATGGTAACATTATCGCTACACAGGAATCTCCTTGTTTCGAGATCCCTGCGGCGCTAACGCACCTTGATTTTTCGTCCGTGTCATCCTGAGCAACGTCGAAATTCGAGCAAAGCGAGAATCAAACGTGGCGTAAGGCACGTTTGGGATCTCGGACGAAAAATTTCGACTCCGTTACACTCCGCTCAGGATGACACGAAACAAGGTCAAGCGCAGAAATTATAACAAAAAATAAGACCCCAAGCTTCAAAGTTCTTGAAGGATAGGGGG
>JAZRAJ010000044.1:0-17311 GCA_045634485.1 Eubacteriales bacterium
AGATTGCAACCTTTGGCGAGGATAACGTTTACAATCAGGCAGATGCTGCAGGCTTCATTAACCTCTTCGGCTTACCTATAAAGGTACAGGCTCAGGTTAAGGCTCAGAACAAGAAGAACTAAAATATAAATAAAATCAAGGAGTTTTGCCTGCTGATTTTTTCAGCAGGCAAAAGGTGTTAAATAAGATATGGAAAAAATGTGGGCTGGAAGGTTTGCAAAAAGCCTTGATAGTAAGGCGGATGACTTTAATTCATCAATTCGCTTTGACTGTAAAATGTATAAGCAAGATATAATCGGCTCTATTGCACACGCCGAAATGCTTGCAAAGCAAAAAATAATTTCTGCCGAGGATTGCTTAGCTATAACGAATGGTCTATCCTCTATTCTCGAGGATATTAATAACGGTGCTCTTGAATTTGATATGTCCTGCGAGGATATTCATATGTTCGTTGAGGCAGAGCTTACCAAAAGAATAGGCGATGCGGGTAAGAGATTGCATACCGCAAGGAGCAGAAACGATCAGGTTGCTTTGGATATTAGAATGTATCTTCGTGATAATGCAGCGGATGTAATTGCGCTTTTAGAGGAATTAATTAACGCAATTCTTCTTAAGGCAGAGGAGGGCAAGGCGGCAATCGTTCCCGGTTATACGCATCTTCAAAGAGCACAGCCCATTACCTTCGGTCATCATTTAATGGCTTATGCTCAAATGTTTTTACGTGACATTTCAAGAGTTAAGGATGCCGTTGCAAGAATGAACTTTTCTCCCATCGGCTCTTGTGCTCTTGCAGGCACCACATATGATACAGACCGTGATTTTGAAGCGGAGAAGCTTGGATTTTGCGGTATTACGCAAAACAGCATTGACGGAGTATCCGACAGAGATTTCTGCGTTGAGCTTATGAGCGCATTTTCAATAATTATGATGCACCTTTCACGTTTTTCCGAGGAAATCATACTTTGGTCAAGCTGGGAATTTAAATTTATCGAGCTTGATGATGCATACACCACCGGCTCATCTATTATGCCTCAAAAGAAAAATTCTGATATGGCAGAGCTTGTACGCGGAAAGACCGGAAGAGTTTACGGCGATCTTTTGGGTCTTCTTACAACCCTTAAAGGACTACCCCTTGCTTATAACAAGGATATGCAAGAGGACAAGGAGGCAATCTTTGACGCTCTCGAAACCGTTTGTATGTGCTTAGATATCTTTGCGCCTATGATTAAAACTATGCGTCTTATACCCCAAAATATGTATAAGGCGGCACAGGAGGGCTTTATAAACGCTACCGACCTTGCCGACTACCTTACAAAGAAGGGAATGCCTTTCCGTTCGGCTTATAAAATAGTAGGTCAAATCGTTGCAGAATGTATTGAGAAAAAGACTGTTCTTGATAATCTCCCGCTCGAAGCATACAAGGCTCATTCCGATGTTTTTGAGGAGGATCTTTACCACGAAATTTCGCTTGAAACCTGCGTAGAAAAGAGAATTTCCAAGGGTGGAACCTCGGTTTCCTCTGTTGAAGCGCAAATTGCGTGGGTACGAAAGGAATTAACGAAATGAAGAAGATTTTTATAGATGGAAAAGCGGGAACTACGGGTCTTAGAATTTATGAAAGACTTGAAAGCAGAAAGGATATTGAAATCATTTTGCTTTCCGACGATCAAAGAAAGGACCCTGCCGCAAGAAAAAAGGCTCTTAACGAATGTGATATAGCCTTCCTTTGTCTTCCCGACGATGCGGCAAGAGAATCGGTTTCCATGATTGAAAATGATAACGTCGTTGTAATTGACACATCAACGGCTCACAGAACTCTTGACGGTTGGTGCTATGGCTTTCCCGAGCTTTCAGCAGGGCTGGATTCCAAGCTCCAAAGCGCAAAGCGTATAGCGGTACCCGGTTGTCACGCAAGTGGATTTATCGCATTGGTAAAGCCCTTGATAGATGCAGGGTTTATCTCGAGCGATGAGCTTTTAACCTGTCATTCCATAACGGGATATAGTGGTGGCGGAAAGAAGATGATTGCCGATTATGAAAACGACGAGCGTGATTGCTTGCTTGATGCACCAAGACAGTACGGAATCACTCAAGCGCATAAGCACTTAAAGGAAATGCAAGCAATAACGGGTCTTAAAAACGCACCTATATTTTGTCCTATCGTTTCCGATTTTTATAGCGGTATGATGGTTACCGTTCCGATATTTGCTTCGCAATTAAAGAACGGCAAGACAATCGATGATATAAAAGCACTTTATGCAGGAAAATATACGTCATCGTTGGTTAAATACGAGGAATCGTTTGATGATAGCGGATTTATTTCAGCGGCAAAGCTTAAGGATTCCGATGCTATGGCACTTACCGTTGCAGGAAATGCAGAACGAATTTTGCTCATCGCCGTTTATAACAATCTTGGCAAGGGCGCCTCGGGTGCGGCTATTGAATGTATGAACGTTGTTTTAAAGCAAGAAAAAACATTGGCATTAGATATATAATTCGTAAATATAAATTTGGAGAATATTATGCTTAAACAAATAAATGGCGGTGTTTGCGCCGCAAAGGGATTTTCCGCAAACGGTGTGTTGTGCGGAATTCGCAAAAATAGAACTAAGAGAGATCTTGCGCTTATTATGAGTGAGGTTCCCGCATCCGCGGCGGCTGTTTACACTAAAAATTTGGTAAAGGGTGCGCCTCTTACCGTTACAAAAAATAATATAAGCGATGGCGTTGCGCAAGCCGTTATCTGCAATAGCGGTAATGCAAACACCTGCAACGCAAACGGAATCGAAATTGCAGAGCAGATGTGTAAATTGGTTGCTGATACCACAAATATAAAGGCAACCGATGTAATAGTTGCTTCAACCGGTGTAATTGGACAACCCCTGTCTATCGATCCTATTGCAAGCAAAATAGATGATCTTGCGGCAGATCTTGGCGATAACAGCGACCTTGCGTGCGAGGCTATTATGACTACCGATACAAAGAAGAAGGAAATTGCCTTTGAATTTGAGGTAGGCGGCAAAATTTGTAAGATTGGCGGTATCGCAAAGGGAAGCGGTATGATTCATCCCAACATGGCAACGATGCTCGTGTTTGTTACCACCGACTGTGCAATTAGTGCGGAAATGCTTAATAAGGCGTTAAAGGCGGACGTTGAAACCTCCTTTAATATGGTAAGTGTTGACGGCGATACGTCAACTAACGATATGGTAAGCGTTATGGCAAACGGACTTGCGGAAAATACCGTTATTACCTCCGAGGGTGCGGATTTTGACATCTTCTGTGAGGCACTTCACGGTGTTACATCTTATCTTTGCAAAAGGATAGCCGCAGACGGCGAGGGCGCTACTAAGCTTCTTGAATGTATCGTTAGCGGTGCGGTTGATAATATAAACGCAAGAATAATTGCTAAATCGGTTATTTGCTCGTCGCTTTTTAAGGCGGCAATGTTTGGCGCTGATGCAAACTGGGGACGTGTTCTTTGTGCTATTGGCTACAGTGGTGCAAGCGTAGATGTTTCTAAGGTTGACGTAAGCTTTGAATCCGTAAATGGAAGAATTGACGTTTGCAAGAACGGCGCTGGAATTCCTTTTTCAGAGGAAATTGCAAAGGAAATATTGCTTGAATCCGAAATTAAAATAATAATCGGCGTTGGCAACGGCGAGGGCAACGCAATCGCTTGGGGCTGTGATCTTACGTACGATTACGTAAAGATAAACGGCGATTACAGAACATAATGCCTTTGGAGGAAAATATGGAATTAGGACACGCACAAAGAGCGCAGGTGCTTGTTGAGGCGCTCCCTTATATACAGAAATATAACAACAAGATAATCGTAATTAAATACGGCGGAAACGCTATGATAAACGAGGAGCTTAAGGAAGCGGTAATGGGAGATATCGTTCTTCTCTCTCTTATCGGTGTAAAGGTCGTGCTTGTTCACGGCGGTGGACCTGAAATTACCGATATGCTTGCTAAGGTTGGTAAAAAGACCGAGTTCGTTGACGGACTTAGAGTTACCGACAAAGAAACAGTTGACATCGTTCAAATGGTTCTTGCGGGTAAGATTAATAAAAATCTCGTAAACCTTCTTCAGTGCAAGGGTGGAAAGGCTATCGGTCTTTGTGGCTTAGATGGTCATATGATAAAGGCTACACCTAAAAAAGCAGAGCTTGGCTACGTTGGAGAGATTACCGATGTAAATGTTACGCCTATACTCGATGTGCTTGAAAAGGGCTACATTCCCGTAATTTCCACCGTTGGATACGATGACGATGGCAATAGCTACAATATTAACGCAGATACCGCTGCCGCAAAAATCGCAGGTCAGCTTAAGTGCGAAAGCTTTATCTCTATGACGGATATCGCAGGTATTCTTCGCGATAAGGACGATCCCTCAACGCTTATTTCCAAAATATACGTTAGCGAGGCACCACAGCTCGTTGCCGAGGGAGTTATTTCCGGCGGAATGATACCTAAAATTGAATGTTGCATTGAAGCTATACGCAGAGGCGTTAAAAAGGTATTTATCATCGACGGTAGAATACCTCATTCAATACTTATCGAAACGCTTACCGATGCGGGTATCGGAACTATGTTTGTTACAGGAGATAACATCAAATGAATATAAAAGAGCTTGATAATCAGTACGTTGCATCTACGTATGCTCGTTTTCCTCTCTGCATAACAAGCGGTAAAGGATCTCTTGCATATGATGAGAACGGCAAGGAATATATCGACCTTGGAACGGGTATCGCAGTTAACACCTTTGGCTATTCAGATGATGAATGGGTATCGGCTGTAAGCGCTCAGCTTGCAAGGCTTCAGCATACCTCAAATCTTTATTATAGTGAGCCTTGTGCAAGGCTTGCCGAGTTGCTTTGCAAAAAAACAGGTATGAAAAAGGTTTTCTTTTCCAATTCCGGTGCAGAGGCAAACGAATGTGCAATTAAAACCGCAAGAAAATACGGAGAGATAAACAAGGGTGCAGAATACACCACTATTATAACTCTTAAGGATAGCTTCCACGGTAGAACGATAACCACCCTTGCCGCAACAGGTCAGGATGTTTTCCACAAGGATTTTTTACCCTTAACCAATGGATTTGTTTACGCCGAGCCAAACAACGCAGAAAGCGTTGAAGAGCTTCTTAAGTCGAATAAATGCTGTGCTATAATGTTTGAGGTAGTGCAAGGCGAGGGCGGTGTTCGTCCCTTGTCGCAGGACTTTTTAACAAGTATTCAAGCATTGGCAGAGAAATATAACGTTTTACTTATAGCGGACGAGGTTCAGGTTGGAAACGGAAGAAGCGGAGAGCTTTACGGATATATGAACTATGGAATAACTCCCGATATCGTTAGCACCGCAAAGGGACTTGCGGGCGGTCTTCCTATGGGCGCTACCTTGCTTGGAGATAAGGTAAAGGATGTGCTTGGAGTTAGCATGCACGGCTCAACCTTTGGCGGCAATCCCGTATGTGCCGCAGGAGCATTAAATATCATCTCAAGACTTGACGAGGCCATGCTTGCAGGCGTTAAGGAGAGAAGTGCCTATATCTTTAACGAGCTTACAGGCGCTAAAGGCGTAAAGAGCGTTAGTGGACTCGGACTTATGATAGGCATTGAAACCGAGCGTCCTGCCTCCGAGATAATTGACGAATGTCGCGAAAACGGCGTTTTGGTTATCAAAGCAAAGCAAAAGGTTAGATTACTTCCTGCATTAAATATCGATATGGAATTATTAAAGAAATCAATTCAAATAATTAAGGAGGCTTGCGCAAAATGAAGCATTTATTAAAGCTTATGGATCTCTCCGAAAAGGAGATAGTTGAAATACTCAATCTCGCAGATCAGTTAAAATATGAAAAGAAAAACGGTATAGAGCATCACTTGCTCAAGGGCAAAACCCTCGGACTTATTTTCTCCAAATCATCAACAAGAACAAGAGTTTCCTTTGAGGTTGGTATGTACGACCTTGGCGGTAACGCGCTCTTTTTAAGCTCTCGCGATCTTCAGATAGGCAGAGGCGAGCCCGTACAGGATACTGCAAGAGTTCTTTCCCGTTACCTTGACGGAATTATGATTAGAACCTTTGCTCAATCCGAGGTTGAGGATCTTGCTAAGTACGGCAGTATTCCGATAATAAACGGTCTTACCGACTATTGCCATCCCTGTCAGGTGCTTGCAGACCTTATGACTATTCGTGAGCATAAGGGTACTCTTGCAGGCAGAAAGATGTGCTATATCGGCGACGGCAACAATATGACAAACTCTATAATCGTTGGATGTATCAAGATGGGTATGGAGGTTTCGGTTGCTTGCCCCAAGGGCTACGAGCCTGATGCAGATATTATGGCTTGGGCAAAGGAAAACGGTAAGTTTACCTGCACCGAGGATATACTTGAGGCTGCAAAGAATGCCGACGTTCTCTATACTGACGTTTGGGCATCTATGGGTCAAGAGGCAGAGGCAGAGGAGCGTAAGAAGATATTTAAGAATTATCAAATTAACGCAAACGTAATGTCCGTTGCAAAGAGTGACGCTATGGTTATGCATTGCTTACCTGCGCACAGAGGCGAAGAGATTACCGAGGACGTTCTTGAGGCTCACGCAGATGAAATCTTTGACGAGGCAGAGAACAGACTCCACGCACAAAAGGCAGTGCTTGTTAAGTGCATGCTTTAATATAAATTAGAGTATATGATAAATATTTTATATTTCTTGTATTTCTTCGGTGCGTTCATTTTATCAATACTGATTTTGCCCGCTCCGTACGATAATGGCTTCGGAATAGTAATATGCTTATCCATCTTTATAGTAATACCAATATTATACAGACTTTCAAAATATCTTATTTTGATGCTAAAAACGAAGCATTTATTAAAGAAAAAAGGCTTTAAGACAACCAAGTTTTGTTATTTTCCATTTCCGTCAAGATTGCGCGGTAGATACAATATGAGCTTTGAGAATGATAACAAAGTAATAAACGTTGTATTCCTTTCAAAAAAGCTAAAATATAAAAATTATCATTTTGAAAGTAAAAATTTGGTCAAGTTTTCGAGCTACGCCAGAGTAATGCTTTATCACGGAAACAGGTCCGGTATGCACGGATCACACGTTTCGCGAACTAATGTCATTCACAAAAACAATTTTGGCGAGCAAAAAATCTTATGGCCCGAAAATAATATCCAAAAAGATAATTATAATATTATACTCTTTGATAAATGGCCCGATTATGTTACCGATTTTACAAATCACAACGACAAAAGCATAGGGCAGGGAGATTTCATTTGTAAATCAAATATCCAAGCATTTGATACAAAAGCTTTTTCCAAGTTTATTGAAACTATTTAAAAATAAAAACCGCTTTCGCCACGGCGAAAGCGTTTTTTATATAAGATTATTCTGTAAGCTCGCCCTTAACGGTAGAAGCGGCAAGGTCAACATTTATCCTTGGGAGATATTTGGGCTTTGCCTTCTCCAAAACCGTTTGAGGTGTAATAACTATCTCTGCAATATCCTCTCTTGAAGGGATTTCATACATCAACGGCATCATTACCTCTTCCATAATCGAGCGTAATCCGCGCGCACCCGTATTTCTTTCTATTGCAAGGGAAGCAATTGCCATAAGTGCTTCATCCTCAAAGCTAAGCTCAACTCCATCCATTTGGAAAAGCTTTTTATATTGCTTGATAATCGAGTTCTTAGGCTCGGAAAGTATTCTTACAAGAGATTCCTTATTAAGATCATCCAAGGTAACGATTGCAGGAATACGTCCAACTAACTCGGGAATTAAGCCGTATTTAACGATATCGTGCGCTTGAACATCCTTAAAGATGCCTTTTTCCTTGCGCTCGACCTTCTTTTTAATCTCGCTTGTAAATCCTATGGACTGATTGCCTTGACGCTTTTCAATAAGCTTTTCAAGCCCATCAAATGCGCCACCGCATATAAACAAAATGTTCTCGGTATTGATTTGAATAAACTCTTGATTAGGATGCTTTCTTCCTCCCTGCGGTGGAACGTTTGCCGTTGTGCCTTCAAGAATTTTCAACAGTGCTTGTTGAACACCCTCGCCCGAAACATCTCTTGTTATAGAGCGATTTTCGCTTTTTCTTGCAATTTTGTCAATCTCGTCGATATAGATAATGCCTTTTTCGGCAAGCTCAATATCGTAATCTGCCGCTTGAATTAAGCGGAGAAGTATATTCTCAACGTCCTCGCCAACGTATCCCGCCTCGGTAAGAGTGGTAGCATCGGCAATAGCGAAGGGAACCTTTAGTGTTTTTGCAAGAGTCTGCGCAAGATAGGTCTTTCCAACACCTGTAGGGCCTATCAAAAGAACGTTGCTTTTTTGAAGGTCAATAGGTGCTTCATCAAGCTCTGCATTCTTTTTTTGCGCATCAAGTCTTTCTTTTCTATAAAGAATTCTCTTATAATGGTTATAAACCGCAACGGAGAGAGCCATTTTGGCATCATCTTGACCGATAACGTACTGATCAAGTGTATCCTTGATTTGCATAGGCTTTGGTAAGCTATCAAAGGAAAGATCGCCCAACTCGCTTTCAGCCACTGTGTTTTCATATATAAGCTGTTGACACGCATCAACACAAAAATCACAAATATATGCGCCCGTGGGGGAGGGAATCAAAAAATTTACCTGTGTTTCCTTTCTGCCACAAAAAGAACAGAATCGAACACCGCTATTAGTATTATTTGATGACATCTTTTATCCTTTCAATAATCCAATCTATCAAGCCTTAAGGTGATCTCTGCTTGCCAAAACCTTGTCAACAAGTCCGTACTCAAGCGCTTGACTTGCGGTCATAAAATTATCACGCTCGGTATCTCTTGCAATCTCCTCAACGGTGCGACCCGTATTGTTAGCAAGAATTCTATTAAGATTATCTCTGGTGCGCAAAATAAGGTCTGCTTGAATTTTAATATCGGTAGCCTGACCTCTTGCACCGCCGAGAGGCTGATGAATCATTATCTCGCTGTTAGGCAACGCAATACGCTTACCCTTTGCTCCCGAGGAGAGAAGGAATGCACCCATGCTTGCCGCCATACCGATACAAATAGTAGATACGTCGCACTTAATAAAATTCATTGTGTCATAGATTGCCATACCCGCGGTAACAGATCCGCCCGGGCTATTAATATAGAAATAGATATCCTTATCGGGATCCTCTGCCTCCAGAAAAAGAAGTTGAGCAACAACCAAGGAGGCAGTTGTATCGTTTACCTCGTCTGACAAGAATATAATTCTATCATTAAGTAAGCGTGAAAAAATATCATAAGCGCGCTCGCCTTTACCCGTCTGCTCTATAACAGTGGGAACAAGAGCGTTATAAAATCCTTTTTCGTAATTAAGCATTGCAAATTACCTCCTAAAATTGTTGTTTAGTATAATTGTGATTTAAAATCACTTAACAGTTACCTCTGCCTTTTCGGTAACAAGCTCCATAGCCTTCTGAACCTTCATATCAGCGGCAATTGCCTCAGAATCGATGCTTGCCTTAACCTGCTCGAGGTCAACGTTGTATGCAGAAGCGATGTTCTGATACTCTGCGTTAATATCCTCCTCAGAAACCTCAATCTTCTCAAGCTCTGCAATCTTTTCAAGAGCAAGTCTTGCCTTAACCTGACGCTCTGCCTGAGGTCTCATCTGCTCACGAAGTGCATCGAGAGTCAAGCCTGTGTACTTGAAGTAGGTGTTAAGATCAAGTCCCTGTGAGCGAAGTCTTGTATCGTAGTCACGAACGAAGTTCTCAACCTCTGCTACGAACATGGGCTCAGGAATATCTGCCTCGAGCTTTTCAATAAGAGCCTCTACGAGCTTATCCTGCATAGCAGCGGTAGCCGAAGCCTCATTTCTCTTAGCAATCTTTGCCTTAATATCGCTCTTATATTCATCAATCGTATCAAATTCGGAAACATCCTTTGCAAACTCGTCGTCAAGCTCGGGAAGCTCTACCTTTGTGATAGAGTGAATTGTTACCTTGAATACAGAAGGCTTACCTGCAAGGTCTGCAGCGTGGTACTCCTCGGGGAAGGTAACGTTAACGTCGAACTCCTCGCCAATGCTCTTGCCAACAATCTGCTCCTCAAATCCGGGAATGAATGAACCCGAGCCAAGCTTAAGAGCATAATCAGTACCCTTGCCACCCTCGAAAGCAACGCCGTCGCAGAAGCCCTCAAAATCGATAACAGTGGTATCGCCCATTTCGGCAGCTCTATCAGTAACCTCGATTTCTCTCGAGTTTCTTTCCTGAACCATCTTGATTTCACGCTCAACATCCTCATCGGTAACGGGAGCAACTTCCTTTTCAACCTTGATTCCAAGGTAATCCTTAATTTCTACCTCGGGCTTAACGTAAACCTTTGCAGAGAGAACAAGACCATTCTCGTCGATAGAAACTACGTCAAACTCAGGCTGACCTACAACATCAAGCTTTGCCTCAGCAAGAGCCTCTGTGTAAGCCTCGGGAATAAGATCGTTTATAGCATCCTCATAGAAAACGCCTGTGCCGTACATCTTCTCGATAATAGCTCTGGGAGCCTTACCCTTTCTGAAGCCGGGCACGGTGATATTCTTTGCCTGCTTGTGATATACTGCGCTAACTGCTGCGTTGAACTTTGCGCTATCAACAGCAATCTGCAATTCATATCTGTTCTTTTCGATGTTTTCTGTTTTAATTAAACTCATATTAGTTTAACCTCCGTATATTTTTTATATTTTCACATCTTATATATTGTACTTTTTTTTAGTCAATTTGTCAATAGATTTTAATGTTTTTTATACAATTTGCGGAAGAAAATCAATAAAATCCGCAGAAATCATTTTAAATTTTATTCCGTCGTACTCAAAAAGAGAACTAACGTTATAAACACCGTGAATATGACCGAAATACACCCTTTTAATTTCATATTCCTTTAATATAGAAACAAGCTCGTCGCAAATAAAATCATTCCAAACGGGAGGGAAGTGGAAGAATACCAAAATCTCCTTATTTGATATGGCTTGTAGCTTTTTCGCTTCGTCAAGCGACATTCTAAGGCGTATTTTTTCTCGATTAATAACCTTATCGTAATCTGCATTAACGCTGTTTTGCGGTTGAGCGCTTTTGTCTACAAACCACCCACGTGAGCCAGCCAAAATATAATCCTCAACCTCGATTGCACCGTTGTAAAGTATTTCAATTGTGTCGAGCGAATTTTCGGCAAGAAAGGACTTCATTTTTTTTAATGTGCTCCACCAAAAATCATGATTACCCTTCATCAAAATTTTTCTACCGGGAAGCGCATTTATCCATTTTAAATCATCAATGCTTTCCTCAAGAGTTAGCGACCAAGAAATATCTCCGGGGATAATTACGGTGTCATTCGGTCCAACTACAGCCGACCAATTATTCTTCAATCGCTGAGTATAGCTCTTCCACTTCTCGCCAAAGACTTCCATTGACTTGTCGGTTGTTGAAATATCGAGATGTAAATCCGAAATAACGAAAAGCGACATCGTTTTTCTCCCTTCTTAACAATCAAAAATAAACTTCTTAATACGGCTTTGTATAAAAAAGCCTTTAACGCTAATAATATAAACACAACCTATTTAAAGGAGGATTTATAAAATGAATCAAAATGAAAAAAGCTGCTCTACCAAAAAATGCGGAAGCAAGGATCACATTAAGGGTATCTGCTGTAACGTAAAGAATTGCGTTCATCACGATTGCGACACCTACTGCACCGCAGATCAAATCGCCGTTGGACCAAGCAGTGCAACCTGTAGCGCAGATACCGTTTGCGCAACCTTTAAGGAAAGAAAGTAAAAGGCTTGCTCGAAAGCATCGGGCTGTCTCAAATGTAAATTTGGGACAGCCCGCTTTATGAGCTAGGCAGATTTAGGCAAGAAGCCAAATATGACAGCCACAAGTATTTACATAAATTTGTAAACCTCTTCAAGCATTGCGTCGGTTTCTATAACCGTATTGAAGTTAACCTTACGCTTATCAAGATCACGCAAGGGGTAAGAAATCTCGGTGGCAGTAAGAGCAGAAAGCTCGTCAAGAGCAGCCGTTCCGTCGGAAGCCTCCTTGCCTGTGATAGACTTATAAACGTCTGCCGCAAACTTATATGGGCTTGCCGTAGAAACTACTACCATAGGCTTATTATCGCCGCTATCGCTTACGTACTTTTCTGCGCAATTAAATGCAACAGAGGTATGCGTATCTGCAAGATAGCCACACTCTGTGTATATCTTACTTAAGGTCTTAGCGGTTTCCTCTTCATCAGCAAAGTATCCAACGAAGTTCTGCTTGATGGTATCCATAGCCTTAGCACTTACCTCGTATTTGCCAACGGTATTAAGCCTCTTCATGCAATCAGCGGTTTCCTCTGTACCTGCGGTAAAGTAAAGAAGTCTTTCAAGGTTGCTTGAAATAAGAATATCCATTGAAGGCGACATTGTGAGATGGAACGCACGGTTCTTATCATAAATACCGGTATTGATAAAGTCGGTAAGAATATTATTTGCGTTAGATGCGCAAACCATTTTGTCAATCGGAAGTCCCATTGACTTTGCAAGGTAAGCCGCAAAAATGTTACCGAAGTTACCCGTGGGCACGCAAACGTTTATCTTATCTCCAAGTTTAATTTCACCTTGATTTAAAAGCTCACAGTAAGCAGAGAAGTAATAAACTATCTGAGGAGCAAGTCTACCCCAGTTTATAGAGTTTGCGCTTGAAAGAATATAGGAGTTTTCCAAAAGCTTTGCCTTTGCATCGGGATTGGAGAATATCTTTTTAACACCTGTTTGTGCATCGTCAAAATTACCCTTGATAGCGCATACGTTGACGTTACTACCGGTTTGTGTAGCCATCTGGAGCTTCTGTACCTTGCTTACGCCGTCTACAGGGTAGAAGACCATTATCTTTACGCCGTCAACGTCCTTGTGACCCTCTAACGCCGCCTTACCTGTATCTCCCGAGGTAGCAACAAGTATAAGCGCAGTATTCTTTTCTCCGGTTTTAACAAGCGCACGGGAAAGTAATCTTGGCATTATTTGAAGAGCCATATCCTTAAATGCAGCGGTGGGACCCTTCCAAAGCTCTAAGGAATAAGTGTTATCCTTTACCTTCTTTAAGGGTGCGGCACCCTCGGGGAAGGAAGCCTCACAATATGCATTCTTAGCATCCTCTAAAAGCTCCTCATAGGTGTAATCCGAAAGGTACATAGAAAGCACGGTAGCGGCTCTCTCGGGATAGCTCATTTTTGCTAAGCTTGAGATATCATCGAGTGAAACCGAAGGAATACTGTCGGGAACAAAAAGTCCACCATCCTCTGCAAGTCCGTTTTTGATAACCTCCGAAGCCTTAAAAAGCTTCTTTTTGGAATCTCTTGTACTAAAAAACATCATGATTTTAAATACCTCTTTATATTTATACTAAAATTATTTTTAAATTAATTTATACGCCAAATGCGTTTTCAAAGTGATTAATACACAAAAGAGTTTTATCCTCTTTTTTTAGATAAACCTCAATCACGTCAAATCGAGGTTGATATTTATTGTATTTGGGGTTATCCTTTAAAAATCCTCTCGCCGCCTGCACTGTGCGCATCTGCTTTTGCTTTGTAACTGCAGAGGATGGAGGTCCAAACGGGGAATAAAGATCCTCACTTACACTTCGTGCCTTTACCTCGATAAAGACTATCATTTTTTCTCGCCTATCAAAAGCAATTATATCAAGCTCGTTATGCGAAAAGTGTAAATTTCTGTTTAGAACCTTGTAATGCTTTTTCTTTAAAAATTTTACGGCAAGCCTCTCGCCAAGATCCCCAATTTCTTTCGTCGTCATAATCAGTTATCCAAAAAACGAATAAATTTTTGTCTGTATATAGTCGGCTCTGCGCCGTGAAGCCTTAAAAGCTCCATATGCTCTTTGGTGCCATAGCCCTTGTGCTTTGCTATATTATATTGTGGAAACTGCTTGTCCATATCAACACAAAGCCTATCACGTGTTACCTTAGCAAGAATAGACGCCGCGGCAATTGATGGCGATATAGCGTCACCGTGAATAACAGGTTTTGCGCTTATCGGAAAGTTGCGGGCAATATTTCCGTCGACCAGGGCAAAATCTGCCTTTACGGCAAGATTATTTATAGCTCTGCGCATCGCATTCATAGTAGCCTCAAGAATATTCGTATTATTTATCTCTTCAACCGAGCCCTGCTCGATAGAAAATGCTATAGCTGATTCACAAATAATATCAAAAAGCTTTTCTCTTTTTTTCTCGGTAAGCTTTTTAGAGTCATTTAAGCCGTCAATATAAATTCCGCAGGGAAGTATTACCGCCGCGGCGACTACGGGACCGCAAAGAGGACCTCTCCCTGCCTCGTCTACACCGCAAACGAATTGATAGCCTTGATCGTAAAGCTCCTTTTCAAGCGTATATTCAAGCATATCTTACTCCTTGTTAAATGCCTCGGGAAAATCTAGAGAAATTCGTCCGATTTTACCTGCTCTAAATTCATCTAAAAGCATATTTGCGGTTCGCTCGGTATCTATCTCACCACCCGAAATGCAAAATCCTCTTTTTTTACCTATAAGCTTCAAAAGATCGTAATTATCAAGCTCGTCCGAGGAGGGAAGAGCGTCTATTTTGTATCTTGTGCAAAGCAGGGAAGGATACCTCTCTCTAAGCTTTCCGCAAAGTATCATAGCAATGGATTCTATATCAAGAATATCATCCTTTATTGCGCCTGTAACCGCAAGATTTTCGCCAACAATTTGATCCTCAAACTTAGGCCACAGAACACCCGGCATATCAAGAAGCATAATGCCAATGTTAGTCGTTACCCATTGTTTATTTAAGGTAACGCCCGGACGGTTTTCAACCTTTGCCTTTTTGTTGCCCGAAATTTTATTTATAAGCGAGGATTTTCCAACGTTTGGGATTCCAACAACCATAGCCTTTAATGAACGTCCGTTCATTCCCTTTTCCTCGTATCTCAAAAGCTTTTTCTCGCAAAGCTGACGTATTGCGGGAGCGATTTTTTGCAAGCCTTGACCGCTTATGCAATCGGTTTCGATGCAGATAGCGTCTTCCTTGGTGTAAATATCTATAAATCTTTTTGTAACCGCAGGATCGGCGAGCGAAGCCTTGTTTAACAAAATTATAAACGGCTTACCCGCGCAAAGCTTTCTTATTTCCGGATTTCGTGAGCTATAGGGAATTCTTGCATCAAGGAGCTCTATAACCGCATCGACGTTTTTTAAATTTTCTGATATAAGTCTTCGGGTTTTTGCCATATGCCCCGGAAACCATTGAATTGTTTGTGACGGCATTATCTCTGCTCCTTTCATATCACGTTTTAATAGTTTTTTACTTTTAATTATTATTTAACTACACCCATTTTATCAAAAGGCATCATTCTAAATACAACCTTACCAAGTATCTGCCTTTGGTCGTAGCAGCCCTCCATACGGCTATCCAAGGAGTTAAGGCGGTTATCTCCCAAAACAAAAACCTCACCATCCCCAACGCTCCAT
The DNA here is from genome assembly GCA_045634485.1 of Eubacteriales bacterium. Lineage (GTDB taxonomy): Bacteria > Bacillota > Clostridia > Oscillospirales > CAG-272 > HGM12713. Next base: position 15,547 of record JAZRAJ010000044.1, read on the forward strand.
TCCTGAACCGAAGGATAACTACTCAAATAACCGTCACTAAGGCTATAACGAATATAATCCTCGTCAAGCACATCAACAGTACCGTCACAATGGGTAACGGTAACTTTCATCTCGGTAGTGTAATGCTCAATGCGTACTGTATCTCCCGGAAGTCCAATAACTCGCTTAACGATGGGCTTGTTGAGATTTCCGTTATCGTGAATAACAACAATATCCTCGTATTGCGGAGTATAAAACAAGCTCCAAATTATAACACGCTCTTGGTTATGAAGCGTATTAAGCATTGAATCTCCGTCAACCATACACGATTTGCATACGAAGGAAAAAACTAATATTATAATAGCTAAAAATATAACTATTAGCTCAAGCTGCTCAATAAAGCTCTTTGTAAATGGAGCCTTTTCTTTTTTGGGAGTTATATTCTGTTTAACGTTTTCAGGCATAAGAATACCTCCACCTTCTGTTTTTGTATTATTTTACAAGTATCTCCATAAGAGTATGTCCCTTGGGAACATAATATTCGGTCGCCTTTGCCGTAAACTCGTTAAAGGTATCCACACCCTTAACATCTTCCCCGGAGGAATAGATGAAGAAGGGAACAGGTGTTATAGTATGAGTTCTAAGCACAAGAGGCGTAGGATGATCGGGGAGAACCATAATCTTAAAATCTTCCCCGCTATTTTTTAAATATTTATAAACGGGAGCAAGTATCTTCTGATCTATAAGCTCGATAGCACGAACCTTGTTTTCAATTTCCGCTCTGTGACCGCATTCATCGGGACCTTCGACGTGAACGTATACGTAATCTGAGCCATCCTTAAATGCCTGAATAGCGGCGTTAGCCTTACCCTCGTAATTGGTATGTACGTTGCCTGTTGCTCCGTCAACATCGATAGATTTCATCTGAGCGCAAAGACCGATACCCTTAATTAAATCAACCGCAGAAATAACCGTGCCGTTAAGTCCCCATTTTTCCTTAAACGAGGGTAACTGAGGCTTTTTACCGGGGCTCCAGAGCCATGCGGAGTTAGCAGGCTTTAAGCCTTTTTCCTTTCTTGCAACATTAATGGGATGATTCTTAAGTATATCATAGCTTTTCTTCATAAGCTCCAAGAATTCCTCGCCGCCATTTTCGATTTTAGGCAAGTATTCTCCTATGCGCTTACCGAGAATATCGTGTGGACGGGTAAAATCGTACTTATCGTTGCCGTTTTTCCAAATCAAGCAATGGCGATAGCTTATACCGGTATAGAATTTCTTAATATCATCGCCCATAGCATCCTCAAGAGCCTTGATAAGCTCATCGGCTTCAGCAGTAGATATTTCATCCGCACTATGGTCGAGTATTATTCTATCCTCGTAATTTTCCTGCTCCTCGGTAAGAGTTACAACGTTGCATCTATAAGCAGTTTCATCATCTGCCATCTTTATACCAATACTAAACGCCTCAAGCGGAGAACGCCCCTTTGAGTATATCTTAGGATCAAAGGAAAGTATTGCCATATTAGCGGTATCACTCTCGGGAACCATACCCTCGGGAACGTTAGAAACCGTTCCCACAAGCGATTTGCTTGCAAGCATATCCATAGTAGGCTTATTTGCTTTCTCCATAGGAGTCATATTGCCAAGAGCTTCAACTCTCTCATCTGCCATTCCATCGGGAATAAGAACTAAATATTTCATATATTCATAAACCTCAATAATAAAATTACGTTAATGACTGTAAGATACAAGTCGGATCGTAGCCATGTCGTTCTGTGAGCCA